>NZ_CP028918.1:2492288-2792860 GCF_003060865.1 Gemmobacter aquarius | reverse complement strand
GGTGATTTCGGCCTTGTCGACGATCTTTGACAACTCGCCCGCGCGGAGCATTGGCATGGTGTTGACGACGACCGCGCCCGCTTTGGTGGCGGCGAGCCATGCCGCGACCATGGCGGGATTGTTGGCCGAACGGATCAGCACGCGGTTGCCCGGTTTCACGCCGAAGTCGGCGACAAGCGCATGGGCGATGCGGTTCGTCCAGTCGGCCAGTTCCTTGTACGTGCGCGAGCGGCCGTTGCCGATCAGGGCGGTGTGGTCGCCAAAGCCGCGTTCGACCATGCGGTCGGTGAGTTCGACGCCCGCGTTGAGCCATTCGGGGTAGTCGAAGCCTGCGGTGACGAGATCGGGCCAAAGGTCCGGCGGGGGCAGGTTGTCACGGGTGAAAGTGTCGGAATGGCCGGTGGGGCCAAGGATGGGGCCAAGGATGGGGCCAAGAATGGGGACAGGCATGGCAACCTCGCTGGTAGGGGGCCAGCCTATTGCGGTGCCTTGGGCTGTCAACGGGAATTTCAAGGTTAAAACAATTTGCGGCGGTTGTGGCCCGTGACGCGGGTTTCGCGGCGGAAACGGCGCGTTTCCCGTGGGGTGACGCCTGAAGCGGGGGTGTTCGCCGCTGTCCGGCCCCCGTCTGGCCCCCGTCTGGCCCCCGTCTGGCCCCGAATTTTTTGCCCGTTTCGGGCGCGGGTTTCTGGGGGGAGCGGCTAACAGCGCGGAAAACCCGTCCGTTTGAGGAGATGTCACAGGCGCGTGGCGTCTGTTGGACCGGTATGTGCCGGTTGTTTGACCGGCATGTGCCGGTTGTTTGACTGGTAAAAGGGGGCAGATTTTATGGTTGGACAGATGCAGGGGGCCTTGCGGCAGGCCGATGCCCGCGCTTTGGCGGCTGATTTGACCGCCGCCCTGGCGACCGGCGACGCGATGCTGGATGTGTCGCAGGTCAGTCAGGCCGATGCGGGCATCCTTCAGGTGCTGATCGCGGCGAGCACTTTGGCGGACCGGACCGGACGGCGGCTGCATGTCCACATGCCCGAAGGTTGCGCGGTCTGGAATATAGCGCAGACCCTGGCCCTGCCGGCGGTGGGATTGCCCATGCCGGATGTGGCCGCAGACGAATTGACAGCGGGACTATCGCAATGAGCAAGACCATTCTGACCGTGGATGACAGCCCGTCTATCCGCCGCATGATCGCCATGACGCTGCAAGAGGCGGGTTACAGCGTCATCGAGGCGGTGGACGGCAAGGACGGGCTGGAAAAGGCCACGTCGCAGGCGATCGATGCGATCATCACCGACCAGAACATGCCCAACCTTGACGGGCTGGGGATGATCCGCGCGCTGCGCCAGCATCCGATGGGACGCGGCGTGCCGATCGTGGTGCTTTCGACGGACGGGCAAGAAGACCTGAAAGCGCAGGCCCGCGAGGCGGGGGCGCTGGGCTGGATGATGAAGCCCTTTACGCAAGACAAGTTGCTGGCGGTTGTGAAGAAGGTGCTCGGGTAATGGTCGATGACGAAATGACGGCGGTGTTCCGCGAAGAGTTGCGCGATCTGCTCGACAGTCTGGAGCGCGGGCTTTTGGACCTTCAGGCGGCGCCAGAGGATATGGCGCTGGTCAATCAGGTGTTCCGCGACCTGCATACGGTCAAGGGCAGCGGGGCGATGTTCGGGTTCACCGACCTTGCCGCCTTCATCCACAGTTTCGAGACCGAGTTCGACAAGGTCCGCGCGGGCGAGGTGCCGGTGACGCCCGGCCTGATCCGGCTGGCGCTGGCCGCGCGTGACGAGATTCCGGGGCTGGTGGATGGCAAGGCCGATCCCGAGGGGCGGCGCGTGGCGATCCTTGCGGGGCTTGTGGCGCTGGGGGACGGTCCGGTTCCGGTTCCGGACGCGGAACCCGAAGCGGCTGATGCCGCGGGGGCGGATGCAGCCGAAGCGGGGCCGCTGGCGCTGGAGTTCCGGCTGCTGGGCGAGGCGCTTGGTCTGGGCGCGCGGCCCGAGATATTGCTGACGGAATTGCGCGATCTGGGGGCTTCGGGGATCGTGGCCGATCTGGCCGATGTTCCGCCGCTCGATACGCTGGACCCTGATACCTGCCATATCGTGTGGCGGTTGGAACTCCCGGCAACCGTGACCGAGGCCGAGGTCGAGGATGTGTTTGTCTTCGTCGATGCCGAATGGAAGCTGACGCGGCTTGAGGTCTCGGACGGGTCGGGTTTCGACTTCGAGCTCGGGGCCGAGGCGGAGGGTGCGCCGCCGGTATCTGTGGCGCCGGTTGAACCGGCCGAAGCGGAGCCCGTACGGCAAGGTGGCGCGGGCTTGGGCGGCGCGGGTTCGGCCAATACGCCAGCCAAAGCGGGGAACGCAGAATCCGACGCTGTGCCGGTGGCGCAAGCGGCGGCGACGATCCGGGTTTCGGCCGAGCGGCTGGATGCGCTGATGGATGCGGTGGGCGAGTTGGTGATCGTCGAGGCGCGGCTGACGGAACTGGCGCGCCAAAGCCGCGATCCGGCGCTGATGACCACCGCCGAGCAGATCACGCGGTTGGCGGCAGGTCTGCGCGACGCGACGATGACGATGCGGATGGTGCCGATGCGGTCGCTGGTCGGGCGGTTCCGCCGTCTGGTGATGGGGCTGTCGGATACGCTGGCAAAGCCCGTCAGCTTTAGCGTGCTGGGCGAGGATACCGAGCTTGACAAGACGGTGATCGAAAAACTGGCCGACCCGCTGGTTCACGTGCTTCGCAATGCGATCGACCACGGGATGGAGACCGCCGCGCAGCGGGCCGAAAGCGGCAAGCCTGCGGTCGGGGTCATCGAGCTTTCGGCGCAGCATGCAGGGGCCGAGGTGCTGATCCGCGTACGCGACGACGGGCGCGGGATGGACCCGGCGCGGATACGGGCCAAGGCGGTGTCGCAGGGGCTGATCGCGCATGATGCCGTGCTGACCGAGGGGCAGATATTCGCGTTGATCTTCGAGCCGGGGTTTTCGACCGCGACCGAAGTGACCGAGCTTTCGGGCCGTGGCGTGGGCATGGATGTGGTGCGGCGCACCATCGAAAGCCTGCGCGGCAATATCGAGATCGACTCGAAGCTGGGCCAGGGGACAAGCGTGACGCTGCGCCTGCCGCTGACGCTGGCGATCATCGAAGGCCTGCAGATCGAGGTGGCGGGCGAGAAATACACCCTGCCCATGGCATCGGTGCACGAGATCGTGGCGCTGCCGCGGGACCGGGTGACGCCGAAGCGGACGGGCGATTTTCTGGATATCCGCGGCCATTTCGTGCCGTTCCTGCGGTTGCGGTCGTTGTTTGACTGTGCCGGAACGCCTTCGGCCGAGCAGAACGTGGTGATCGTCAGTTCGGGGGAAACGCGGGTCGGCATCGTCGTCGACCGGATCGTGGGGACGAACCAGACCGTCATCAAGCAAATGTCGAAGCTGCATTCCGGGGTGCGGGCGGTTTCGGGGGCGACGATCCTTGGCGACGGGTCGGTGGCGCTGATCCTCGACGTCGGACATCTGATCGCGCTGGGCCGTCTGTCGGGGCCGGTGGTCGCAGCGGGCACGGGCTTTGCAGAGGTGGCAGCATGAAACTGGAGAGCTTGAAGCAAGAGGCGCAGATCACGCTGGTGACGATGGCGCTGGGAAGCCAGACGCTGGCCATACCGGCCAGCGCGCTGCGCGAAATCCTCGACCCGCTGCCTGTCACGCGGGTGCCGGGGGCGGCGCCTTTCGTGCGGCATGTTGTGAACGTGCGCGGATCGGTGGTGCCTTTGGCGAACCTGAAGATCGCTTTGGGGATCACCGAGGATAGCGTGGACGAGCGGAGCCGGATTCTGGTTCTGGAACTGCCGCTCGACGGGGAACCCGCGCTTGTCGCGATCAAGGCCGACGCGGTCTACGAGGTCGCCACGATCGAAACGGCGGGCATCGAACGCCTGCCCGAAACCGCCAGCATCTGGCCGCCGGACTTTCTGATCGGGCTTTACAAGGGCCCGACCGGATTTGTGCTTCTTCCCGACCTTCCCGCAATTTTTTCTGCCCAGACCGCCCAAGTGGCAACGGCCTGATCCAACCAAAGGGTACCGAGTATCATGAAACTGACAATCAAGACCAAACTCATCGCGACCTTCCTGACGATCTTCGTCTTGTGGGCCGTTTCTGTCGGGCTGGCGATCACCGATCTTCGCCATGGCGGAGACCGCTACGCGCGGACGGTGAATGTGGAAGTGGCGGAGCTGATGGCGATCGAAGACGTCATTTCGACCAAGTTGCAGGTGCGGACTGCGGTGGCCGACATGCTGATTCCCATGACCAACATGCCTGCGGACTATATCAACAGCCAGAAAGCGAAGGTGGTGGAACTGGCCGCCAACGTGGACAAGCGCGTGGCCGAGTTGCAGGCCAGCACCACCGGCAAGCTGCGCGATGCGGTCGACGATTTCGAAGGGCTGCACAAGCAGGCTTATGCGCTGAACGTCAAGACGATGCAGCTTGCCATGTCGGGCCAGATGCAGGCGGCCGATGATCTTTATCAGGGCGAGCTGAAAGAGATGGGAACGCGCATCCGCGATGCGCTTACCGCGATGCGCGAGGCGATCCGTACGGATCTGCGGGCGCAGGCCGAGGAGACCTCTGGCGAGCAAGCTGCCTCGTCGCGCAATCTGCTGATCCTGTTGGGGATCGGGCTTGCTGCGTCGGTCGTGGCGGCGTGGTACACGATCTCGGGCCTGATGCGTGGGCTGGGGCAATCGGTCGATCTGGCAAAGGCCGTGGCCGAGGGTGATTTGCGCAAGACGGCAGCGGTGCAAGGCCGTGACGAGATTGCCGACCTGCTGAACGCGCAAAATGCGATGATCCTGCGACTGCGCGAAGTGGTGGGCAACGTGTCGATGGCGGTGCGGAACGTGGCTTCGGGATCGGCGCAGATGGCGGCCACATCGGAAGAGCTGAGCCAGGGCGCGACCGAGCAGGCGGCATCGACCGAAGAGGCGAGCGCTGCGGTCGAGGAGATGTCGGCCAACATCAAGCAAAGCGCCGACAACGCGTCGATCACCGAGCGGATCGCCGTGAAATCGGCCGAGGATGCGCGCACCAGCGGCAAGGTCGTGGCCGATGCGGTGCAGGCGATGCAGACCATTGCCGACCGGATCATGATCGTGCAGGAAATCGCGCGGCAGACCGACCTTCTGGCGCTGAACGCGGCGGTGGAAGCGGCGCGGGCGGGCGAGCATGGCCGTGGCTTTGCGGTGGTTGCGGCCGAGGTCAGGAAGCTGGCCGAACGCAGCCAGACGGCGGCGGCGGAAATCTCGTCGCTGTCGGCGAGCACGGTGCGGACGGCGGCGAGCGCAGGCGAGATGCTGCTGGGTCTGGTGCCCGACATCGAGAAGACGAGCGCGCTGGTGACCGAAATCTCGTCTGCGTCGCGCGAGTTGGCGACCGGATCGGCGCAGATCAGCATGTCGATCCAGCAGCTCGACAAGGTGACGCAGCAAAACACCAGCGCGTCCGAAGAGATGTCGTCTTCGGCGACCGAACTGGCGAGCCAGTCCGATGCGCTGGCCTCGGCCATCGAGTTCTTCAAGCTCGATGACAGCCCTGCGGGCGTGATCATCGGCAACGGGCGGATGCGGCCTGCCGCCTCGGCCGCGCCGCGCAAGCCGGCCAAAGCGGCGCGGCCTGTGTCGCGCAACGACGGCGGCTTCGACTTTGACCTGAACGAAGGCGCCGACGACATCGATGCCAACTTCAAACGCCGCGACGCGGCCTGAGCGGGGGTGCGGTGGTGAACGATACTGTTGTGAAGGGCGGGTCCGAGACGGAACTGCAGACCGGAGATGTCGTGACGTTCATTGCCGACCATGCGCTTTACGCGGTGCAGGTCAGCCGGGTGCAGGAAATACTCGACCTGCGCCCGGTGGCGGTGATGCCGAACGCGCCCGCGCATCTGCTGGGGATCATCGATCTGCGGGGGCCAATATCCCCGTGGTCGACCTGCGGCAGCTTCTGGGGCGGGTGTCGGGCGAGGATACGGCGCAAACGCGCATCCTTGTGGTGTCGGTCGCGCATCTGGGGGGGCAGGTCACGATCGGGGTGAAGACCGACCGTGTGATCGAGGTGACGCAACTGGACGAGGGGCGGGTCAGCCCCTTGGCCGAGGCCGACCTGCTGCGCTGGTCGGGCAGTGCGATCGCAGGGATCGGGCGTCTGAAGGGCGAAGTGGTCAGCTTGCTTGACCTTGACCGGCTGTTCGAGCGGGTGGACCTGCCCGCGCTTGCGGACGCGGCGTGAAGTGGAACGGGTGATGAATGTAATGAGTGCAAGCGGATCAAGTTACAGCGACCGTTTCCGGGTCCTGATCCGGTCGTTGACGGGCATCAGCCTGCCGCAAAGCAAGGTGGTGATGATCGAGCAGCGGCTGAGGCGGCGGGTCATGGCCTTTGATCTGCCCGATACCGAGGCCTATCTGGAACAACTGCTCGACGGGCAGGGGATGGAAGAGGAGTTGCGGATCGTGATCGACCTGATCACGACCAACACCACCAGCTTCTTTCGCGAGTCCGAGCATTTCGATTTTCTGGCGCGCGAGGCCCTGCCGCAAAGGCTGGCTGCGGCCAAGGGGACGAGGCGGCCTCGCTTCAAGCTGTGGAGTGCGGCCGCGTCCGAGGGGGCCGAGGCCTTTACCTCGGCTATGGTGCTTGCCGAGGCGCAGCGGCGCGGGCTTCAGTTCGACTTTGCGGTTCTGGGTACCGACATTTCGCAGCGGATGCTGGAGCGGGGGGCGGAAGCGGTCTATGCCGCCGACCAGCTTTCGACCGTGCCGCCGGATCTGGTGAAACGCTACTTCATGTCGTCGCGCCATCCGAGCGTGGCGGGCAAGGTGCGTGTCGTGCCCGAATTGCGCCGGCATGTGCGGTTCCGCCATCTGAACCTGATGGACGAAACCTATCCGGTGGACCGCGATGTCGACCTGATCTTCCTGAGAAACATCCTGATCTATTTCGATCAGGGCGATCAGGAGCGCGTGGTTCAGCGTCTGGCATCGCATGTCGCTACGGGCGGGTATCTGGTCGTGGGTCATGCCGAAAGCATGGTCGTGCGGTTGGCCGGCCTGAAACAGATACGTCCAACAATCTTCCAGAAAGTTTGAGTGATGGTACCGCCGCGCAAGACCGACCCGATCAAGGTTCTGATCGTCGACGATTCCACATCGGCCCGCACCATGCTG
The DNA here is from genome assembly GCF_003060865.1 of Gemmobacter aquarius. Taxonomy (NCBI): domain Bacteria; kingdom Pseudomonadati; phylum Pseudomonadota; class Alphaproteobacteria; order Rhodobacterales; family Paracoccaceae; genus Paragemmobacter; species Paragemmobacter aquarius. The sequence goes on along the minus strand of NZ_CP028918.1, from coordinate 2,785,637 downwards.
CGCCGGATCGTCGAAGGCGATCCGGGGCTGTGCGTCATGGGGGCCGCAGGCGATGCCTTTGCCGCCGTCAGGCTGATGAAGGTTGAATTGCCCGACGTGATCCTGCTCGATCTCGAATTGCCGGGGATGGACGGGATCACGTTTCTCAAGCGGATCATGGAGCAGCGGCCGATGCCGGTGGTGGTGTGCTCCAGCCATACCGAATTCGGGTCGGAGAAGAGTTTCGAGGCGTTGGAAGCGGGCGCGGTCGAGGTCATCCTGAAGCCGTCGCCGCGCGACGAGGCGTCTTTGCAGGATGCCACGATGCGGATTTGCGACGCGGTCCATGCGGCAACGCAGAGCCGTCTGGGACGCAGGCCGCAGCGGGTTGTCGTGCAGGACAAGGTGCCCGGTCCCAAGCTGACGGCGACCGAAATCCTGCCGCCGCCGATCATCGGGCGGGCCGTGCCGCGGACCGAGCCGATCATCTGCATCGGCGCGTCTACCGGCGGGACCGAGGCGCTGCGCGTCATTCTGGAGATGTTGCCTGCCGATGCGCCCGCCATTGCGGTCGTGCAGCATATGCCTTCGGGATTTACGGCGGCTTTCGCCAAGCGTCTGAATTCGCTTTGCGCGATGGCCATCACCGAGGCGGTGGACGGCGCGGTGCTGGGCCAGGGCAAGGTGGTGATCGCCGAGGGGGACCACCATCTTTTGTTGCGGCGGATCGGGACGGGGTATCGCGCAAACGTGGTGGGCGGGCCAAATGTCAGCCGTCACCGCCCTTCGGTCGATGTGCTTTTCCGGTCGGCTGCGGTGCAGGCGGGGTCGAATGCGATGGGGATCATCCTGACCGGAATGGGCGATGACGGGGCGTCGTGCATGGCCGAGATGCGGGCGATGGGATCGCCCACCATCGCGCAGGACGAGGCGAGCTGCGTGGTCTACGGCATGCCGCGCGAGGCGGTGGAACGGGGCGGCGCGGTGCAGACGCTGCCTCTCGAGCGGATGGCGGCAGCGATCATGGGCTTTGCGCGCAGGCAGCAGATGGGGGCGACCGGATGAATTTGCAGCACCTCTTTCCTGCCGGAAGCGTGGTTCCGCAAGGGGCGGCCGGGGCCGAGGAGATACTGGAAGAGGTGCTGCGCCGGACCGAGGCCAGTTTCCTTGCCGCGGGAAGCGATCTGGTGGACGCGGTCGAGGTGCTGCGCCTTGTCGGCGGGCTGTTCGACCGGCTGCGCGTGACCTTTGGCCCTGAAAACGGCGACCGGCTGGTGGCGCTGATCGCGGCGACGCGGGGCCATGTGGCTGAAATACAGGGCGGCTTCGGCCGCCTTGTGGATGCCAACGAGGCGGTGCGTCTGGCCGTGCGGAGCGTACGGGTCGAGGTGGGCGATCTGGACCGCGTGGTGCGGACCATCGCCAATGTGTCGATCAATGCGCGTATCCAGGGCAACGGGCTGATCCCGCCGCGCCCGCAGGTAACGGCCTTTATCGAACGGCTGGCCGTGATGGCCGCCGAGGCCGAGGCGATCTTGCGCGATGTGCGCGAGGCCATGGCCGGGATCGGTGCGGAAATGGTCGAGATGGACGCGGTGACGCAAGACCTGCGCGAGGAATTGGGCCAGAAGGTGCTGCCCGCGCTGGCACGGTTCGACCGGATGGCGCAGGGCGTTCTGGACCGTCAGGATGCGATGGCGCTGACCAATGCCGGTCTGGCGAAGCGGATGGACACGATCAACGCCGAGGTGTCGCGACTGGTGATCGGGCTGCAATCGGGCGATGCGACGCGCCAGCGGCTTGAACGGGTGCGCGACGTGTTGCATCTGGCGGCCGGTTCGCCTTGGGCTGCGGTGCTTCTGGAATTGGCGGCGGCTTTGTCGGACGCGGCGGTCAAGGCGGCTGCGGGCGAGATCGCGGCGACGGTCGAGGCTGCCGGGACGGTGCAGAAGTCGGCGGATGTCGCGGTGGGGCAGGCGCGGGTCTGCTATGTCGAGCGGTCGGTGAATATGGCGGGCGAAGGCGATGCCGCGGCTGGCTTTGCGGCCAGCATCGCGTCGGTCCGGGGCAAGCTTGGTCTGATGCGGGCGCGGGCGGCGGCCCTGCGCGAAAGGTTGGGTGCCATTCTGCGCCACGAGGCGGCGCTGCGCCAGATCGGGCATCAGGTGCGTCTGTCGGGGCTGAATGCGGTACTGATTTGCGCCAAGCTGGGCGAGGATGGGCGGGCCTTGCGGGAACTGGCGCAATGGCTTCGCATGCTGACCGACGAAAGCGATGCGATCGTGATGCGCTTGCAAACTGTGCTCGACAGCACGGCGGGGCTGGCCGACCGGATGGGCGGGGAAAGCATCGGCGGCTTCGAGACGGCGCTGCACGCCTTTTTTGACGAGGCGGCGGAGCTTGGCAGCTTTATCGAGCGGATCGGGCAGGATCGTGCCGAGGCGGCGCGGACGTTCGACGACGTGGGGCAGAGCCTGCCGAAAAAGCTGGGCCATGCAACGCAGGCGCTGGCGGGCTTTCAGCTTTTGCTGGGTGAAATGACGTTCTTTGATGCGGCGGTGGCAGCGCGGCTGGTGGGTCTGGGGAATGCCGCAGCGCCGGATGCGGAGGCAGGCGAAGTGCTGGCCGGTTTACGCAAGCGCTATACGATGCAGGCCGAGCGTGACATCCATGACCGCATCGTCGGCGCGCCCGTGCCGGCCACTGTGAAAGTTGCCGCAGGAGCGGCTGTGGCTGTGGCTGTGGCGGCTGCGGCATCGGACGATCTGGACGACATCCTTTTCTGAGGGCGGCCGAGTTTCCCGAGGATGCCCGGCGCGGGCGATGAACCGGGGCTTTACAACGCCCCGCCTGCGGGTGATGGATAGCAACGGTTTAAACAAGGATATCCTGCCATGTCTGCAAAGCCTTCGGGTTATTCGCTGCTGCAAATCCGGTTGCACTGGGTCGTTGCGGCTTTGGTCATATTGCAACTGATCTTTGGCGAGGGGATCGTGGAGAGTTTCGATGCTCGGCTGGAAAGCGGGGCTTCGGGTTATTCGCTGCAGGCAGTGCTGCATATCGCAGCCGGTGTGCTGATCGGGCTTTTGGCGCTGTGGCGGCTGTCGCTGCGTCTGCGGCGCGGTGTGCCCGACGAAGGCGCAGGGCCGCTGGGGCTGGCCGCAAAGCTGGCGCATTGGTCGTTTTACGCGATCCTGATCGTCGCGCCGACGCTGGGGCTGATCGCATGGTTCGGCGGCAGCGAGACTGCGGGTGATCTTCATGGCTGGGTCAAGCCCGTGCTGATCGTGCTGGTGGGGCTGCATGTGTTGGCCGCGCTGTGGCACCAGTTCGTGCTGAAGGACGGGCTTTTGCTGCGGATGAAGCGGCCGGGCTAAGCGGGCGCGCGTTCGGGCGCGGTCAGGAAGACGCGGACGGTTTCTTCGAATTCGCGCGGTTTTTCGGCGTGGAGCCAGTGGCCCGCGCCGGGGAGTTTTGCAAAGCGTGCGCGGGGGAACAGGGCGCGGATCGTGTCGCGGTATTCGGGTTTGACGTAATGGCTTTCCGATCCGGTCAGGAACAGGGTCGGGTGGCCGAATTGCCCCGTCGTGCCGGGCCAGCCGACGATGATCGGCATCTCGGCGGCCAGCGTGTCGAAGTTGAGTTTCCAGCGCGGGCCTTGGGGCGACTTGAGGTCTAGCGATTGCAGGAAAAAGGCGCGCAGGCCTTCGTCATCGATATGGGCTGACAGTCGGCGGTCGGCCTCGGCCCGCGTGGACAGGCCTGTCAGATCAAGGGCGCGCATGGCGTCGATATGGCGGGTCTGGTCATGGGTATAGGCGACGGGGGCGATGTCGGCCACGACCATGCGGCGGACGAGCGCGGGTTCGGTGAGGGCCAGTTGCATCGCGGCCTTGCCGCCCATGGAATGGCCCAGAAGATCGACGGGTGCGCCGATGTGGCGGGCGACCTCGGCCAGATCGGCGGCAAGGTCGGGGTAGCTGTGTGTCGCCATATGCGGGCTTTCGCCGTGGTTGCGCATGTCGACGGTGTAGACATCGCGGATGTCTGCAAGGCGGCGGGCGATGACGCCCCAGTTGCGGCCGGTGCCGAAAAGCCCGTGCGCGATGAGAAGCGGTGGCGCTTCGGTCCGGGTAGCGGCGGGGTGTTTGATCAGCGACAGCATGGGGCGGTTATAGCGGGGCCTGTGCCGCAGGGCCAGACGTGGCGGGGGCCGGACCGCCGAGTGCCGCGCGGCTGACAACCGTGACGGTGACGAACGAGACGTAAAGCAATAGATACCACGAGCCTAGCTTGCCAAGGCTGACCGCTTGGCCCGCGATCTGGCCGGAATAGAGCCATGTGCCGGTCATGGTGCCGATATTCTCGGCGAGCCAGAGCGCGATGCTGGACAGGAACGCAGCCAGCGGCAGGGGCATCCTCAGATGGCGGGTGGAGACGCGGAACCAGACGCTGGTGCGGGCATAAAGCGCGAGTGTTGCGGCGAAGAGGGCATAGCGCAGGTCGGGCAGGAAATGGTGGGCGAAGAAGTTGGCATAGATCGCGAGGGCCAGCGCCACCGTCGCGGCAAAGGGCGGGTAGGGGGTGAAGCGCATGTCGAAGATGCGGATCACGCGGGCCATGTAGCTGCCGACGGCGGCATACATGAAGCCCGAGAAAAGCGGCACGCCCATCAGTTTCAAGGCGGCGGGTTCGGGATAGGCCCACGATCCGGCATGGACCTTGAACCATTCCATCGCCGTGCCGGTGAGGTGGAAGAGGAGGATGACGCGGGCTTCTTCCCATGTTTCCAGTCTGAAGCGCAGGAAGGCGGCTTGCGTGGCAAGCGCGAAGAGGAAGAGCGCGTCATAGCGGTGAATCGGCCAGTCGGGTTGCCAGAGGAATTTCGAGGCGATGATCGCTGTGAGCATGAGGCTGCCGAAAAGGCAGGCCCAGCCCTGTTTCAGCACGAAGAGTGCGAATTCCGGCAGGACCGTGCGGGCGGCGTTGCCGAGGCGGTTTTCGAGACTGCGTGTGTCGGGATCGGGCATGGAGCACTCGGCAAGGACGATGGCAGCCTACAAGCGGGGGGGCTTTCGTCAAGCGGGGGAGGAAAGCGTTTTCTGACGCAGAAAACGCGGCGGAAAATGACGCATTTTCCGGCGGCAAGGGGCGGTGCCGGTGGGGTTCGTTTTCTGCGTCAGAAAACGACGCGGAAAATGCGCCATTTTCCGCTTTGCCGAATGGAAAAGGCGCGCCGTTTGACGGGCGCGCCTTTGGGATCATGTGGGTGGATCAGAGGCCCGGATAGATCGGGAACTGCTTGCAGAGCGTCTCGACCTCGGCCTTGACCTTGGCTTCGACCGCGCCGTTGCCTTCCTCGCCATTGGCGGCGAGGCCGTCGACGACTTCGGTGATCCAGGTGCCGATCTGGCGGAATTCGGCTTCGCCGAAGCCGCGCGTGGTGCCTGCAGGCGTGCCGAGGCGGACGCCCGAGGTGATGGTCGGCTTTTCGGTGTCGAAGGGGATGCCGTTCTTGTTGCAGGTGATGTGGGCGCGGCCCAGGGCTTTTTCGGTCGCGTTGCCTTTCACTGATTTCGGCCGCAGGTCGACGAGCATCAGGTGCGTGTCGGTGCCGCCGGTGACGATGTCGAGACCGCCCTTCATCAGCTGGTCCGCCAGCGCCTGCGCGTTCTTGATGACCTGCGCCTGATAGGTCTTGAAGCCGGGTTGCAACGCCTCACCGAAGGCCACGGCTTTCGCGGCGATCACATGCATCAGCGGGCCGCCCTGGATGCCGGGGAAGATGGCCGAGTTGCACTTTTTGGCAATCGCCTCGTCATTCGTGAGGATCATGCCGCCGCGCGGGCCGCGCAGGGTTTTATGCGTGGTGGTGGTCGCCACATGGGCATGCGGGAAGGGCGAGGGGTAGAGGCCGGCAGCGACCAGACCGGCGAAATGCGCCATGTCGACCAGCAGGTAGGCACCGACGCTGTCGGCGATCTCGCGCATCTTCTTGAAGTCGATGATGCGCGGAATGGCCGAACCGCCGGCGATGATCAGCTTGGGCTTGTGCTCGGCGGCGAGTTCGGCGACCTGATCGTAATCAAGCTGCAAGTCCTGCTTGCGCACGCCATACTGGATGGCCTTGAACCACTTGCCCGACTGGTTGGGGGCCGCGCCATGGGTCAGGTGGCCGCCAGCATCGAGCGACATGCCGAGAATGGTATCGCCGGGCTGGATGAGGGCCTGGAACACGCCCTGGTTGGCCTGCGACCCCGAGTTGGGCTGCACATTGGCGAAAGAGCAGCCGAACAGCTGGCAGGCGCGTTCGATCGCGAGGTTCTCGGCGATGTCCACATACTGGCAACCGCCGTAGTAGCGCTTGCCCGGATAGCCTTCGGCGTATTTGTTCGTCATGACAGAGCCTTGGGCTTCCATCACGGCGCGGCTGACGATGTTTTCGGAAGCGATCAGTTCGATCTCGTGCCGTTGGCGGCCGAGTTCCTGCGTGATGGCGCCGAACAGTTCAGGGTCGCGCGTGGTCAGGCTTTCGGTGAAAAATCCGGTATCGCGGTGGGGGGCGTTCATGGGCGTGGCTCCTGTCGGGGCGGAAAGCTGGGTATTGCGGGCTTAAGGCCTATCTAGAGCAAGGTTCGGGGTGCGGAAAGGCAAGAAAACGACTCAAACGGGGGCCGCTGCGAAATAAAGCGGCGGAGCGGAAACGCGTGGCCTTCATGCGAAAGCGGTCGTAGGGGGCTTGAGTTTGGCGGGTTGGCTGATCAAGGTGCAGCACAGCATACGGGGGACGGGGCCGATGGGCTTGGCGCGGATCGCCTTTACGGCGAGCAATTCGGCAGCGGGACAAGAGGCGCTGCGCGTGCTGACGGCGCGCTATGGCCAGACGCCGGTGACGCATGCCGACGTGGTGGTGGCGCTGGGCGGCGACGGGTTCATGCTGGCCACGCTGCATGATACCGAGCGGTTGGGACTGCCGGTCTATGGCATGAACTGCGGCACGGTGGGCTTCCTGATGAATGCCTATCAGCCCGGCGACCTGCCCGACCGGCTGGGCATGGCGGAAGAGGCAGTGATCAACCCGCTGCGGATGACGGCCGTCGGTGTCGACGGGGTGGAAACGCGGGCGCTGGCGATCAACGAGGTGTCGCTGCTGCGCGCAGGGCCGCAGGCGGCAAAGCTGCGGATCAGCGTCGACGGGCGCGTGCGGATGGAAGAACTGGTCTGCGACGGGGCGCTGGTGGCCACGCCTGCCGGATCCACTGCCTATAACTACTCGGCGCATGGTCCCATCCTGCCGATCGGGGCGGATGTGCTGGCCCTGACGGCGATGGCGGCGTTCAGGCCGCGGCGCTGGCGCGGGGCGCTGCTGCCCAAGACCGCCGTGGTGCGTTTCGAGGTGCTGGAAGCGGACAAGCGCCCGGTCATGGCCGATGCCGACAGCCGTGGTTCGGTGCGCGAGGTGGCGAGTGTCGAGGTCGCATCCGAACCCGAGGTCCGGCACCGTATCCTGTTCGATCCAGGCCACGGGCTGGAAGAGCGGCTGATCAACGAACAATTCGTCTGACAGTCGCACCCCGTCACCGCTGTAGCCGGTCCTGCAAAGTGGGGCGAGCAGGGGGCGGGCGCTTTGCATCGCATGCTTTCACCCTTGTCCAAATACTCGTGGCGCACCATGCGCCTGCGGCGTTTCCTTTGCCGGTCTGCCACGGCAGTCCGCCCGAGCGGGGGCTCGATGCCCCCCGAGGGCGGGGCGGTCAGGCCCCGCGCCAGCCTTCGATCTTGCGGTAGAGGGTCGAGGGCGACAGCTCGAGCGCGCGGGCGGCTTTGGGGACCGATCCGTCGAAACGGGCAAGGGTCGCTTCGATGACGATGCGTTCGATCTCGGCGAGGGGGCGGCCGATCAGGCTGTCGAGTACATATCCCGAGGATGCGGGATCGGTTGGCGCGGCGGCGGCGGGGGCAGGGGGCGGCTGGACGCTCCGGGGCAGGCTTTCGGGCAGCATCGGCAGCGTGACGAGTCCGCCGTCGTTCAAGACGACGACATGGCGGATCACATTGAGCAACTGGCGCACGTTGCCCGGCCAGGGGTGATTGCGAAACAGCGTTTCTACCTCGCCCGACAGGCCCGCGAAGTTCCGGCCTTCCTCGACCGAAAAGCGGTGCAGGGCGGCTTGGGCGATTTCGATCACATCCTCGCCACGGTCGCGCAGGGGCGGCATGTGGATCGGCACGACGAAAAGCCGATAGTAAAGGTCTTCGCGAAAGGCGCCCCGGCGCACGGCGTCGAGCGGGTCCTGGTTGGTGGCGCAGACGATGCGGACGTTGACCTTGCGCGGCCGTGTCGCCCCGACCGGCTGCACGGTCGAGGTTTGCAAAAAGCGCAGCAGCTTGGTTTGCAGGGCGGGAGCCATCTCGCAGATTTCGTCCAGAAACAGGGTGCCGCCATCGGCGGCCGTCGCGGCGCCCGGCTTGTCGCTGATCGCCCCCGTAAAGCTGCCTTTGACATGGCCGAACACCTCGGATTCCAGCAGGTCCTGCGGGATCGCGCCGCAGTTCAGCGCGATGAAAGGTCCGGTGGCGCGGGCGGAATTGTCATGGATTGCCAGCGCGCACAGTTCCTTGCCGGTGCCGCTTTCGCCGGTGATGAAGACGGTCGCCATCGAGCGGGCGACCGATCTGATCTTGGCATGGATTTCGGCCATGACGCCCGAGGTGCCGATGAAAGCATCCGACGGGGGGGCGCGGGGGTGGTCATGCGGGGCGTGCGGCGGGGCGGCGTGCGGCCGCTTAGCGCATTGTCGACCGCGCCAAGAAAACGCGTCTCGTCAAAGGGTTTGACGAGGAAGTCGTGCGCTCCGGCCCGCATCGCCTCGACCGCCTTGTTGATCGAGCCGTTGGCGGTGATGACGATGACATTCACCTCGGGCCGCAGGGCCAGCATCTCTTGCATGAGATCCAGCCCGTCGCGGTCGGGCAGCATGAGGTCGAGCAGAACCACGGCCGGGCGGTGTTCGACAAAGCCCGCCAGACCGTCGGCGGCGTTTGCGGCGACATGCACCGAATGGCCCGCCGAGGTCAGCACCGAACGGTAGACCATCTGCAGCGAAGGCGTGTCCTCGATCAGAAGCAGCGGCCCTGTCATGGCGCGGTCCCCAACGCGTCGATCAGGGCGATCAGGCGCGAAAGGTCGTCCATCAGCGCCGGGGCGAGGGCGGCGGTCTGCGCTTCGTCCCGCAGGTGGGCTGCGGTGTTCAGGCGGCAGGCTTCGGCATGCAGGCCCATCGCGCCGATGGTGCCCGCGACCGAGATCAGCACATGCGTTTGCGCGCGGATCAGCGGCCAGTCACGCTGTGCGAGTGCCGGGCGCAACTGGTTGGCGGTCTGGGTCAGGTCGGCGGTGATCTGCGCGAGCAGCCTTGGTGCGATGTCGGGTCCGGCAAGCATAAGGATGTCGCGCAATGTGCCACCATCGCCCAGAAGGCAGGTTTCGGTGTCGCCTTTGGAGTCGGGCATGGTGCGGGGCTGCATGGGTGACAGGTTACGCAGGTGCCTGTGGTTGTCCAGCCCTGCCAAACGAAGGCCGTGGCCACGCACCGGATCGCAGGGCGTCACGGGCGGGGGGTGCGGGGGGCGGCAAGCCCCCCGTTCGTGTCGCGGGTTTGCGTCAGGCGGGTTTCGCCAGACCCAAGGATTGGAGGGCCGTGCGGATTTCGTCGAGGATGGCGGGGTCGTCTATGGTGGCGGGCATCTTGAACGCCGCGCCGTCCGCGATTTTTACCATGGTGCCGCGCAGGATCTTGCCCGAGCGGGTTTTCGGCAGGCGGTCGATCACCACCGCGCGTTTGAAATCGGCCACGGGGCCGATCTTGTCGCGCATCAGTTGCACGCATTCGCGGATGATCTGGTCACTCGGCACGGTGCAGCCCTTGTTCAGGCACAGAAAGCCGAGCGGGGATTGGCCTTTCAGCGTGTCGGACACGCCGATCACGGCGCATTCGGCGACATGGGGGTGGTTGGCCAGAACCTCTTCCATTGCGCCGGTCGACAGGCGGTGGCCTGCGACGTTGATCACGTCATCGGTGCGGGCCATGATGTAAAGATAGCCGTCCTCATCCACATAGCCCGCATCGCCGGTTTCGTAATAGCCGGGAAAATGGGTCAGATAGGATTTCACGAAGCGGTCTTCGGCATTCCAAAGTGTGGGCAGGGTGCCGGGGGGCAGGGGCAGTTTGATCGCGATGGCGCCAAGCTGTCCGGCGGGGACGGGGTGGCCGCCTTCGTCGAGCACCTGCACATCGAAGCCCGGCATGGCGACCGAAGGGCTGCCCACCTTGACCGGCAGGCGTTCGATTCCCAAGGGATTTGCGGCGATGGCATAGCCGGTTTCGGTCTGCCACCAGTGATCGACCACTGGCACATTCAGGTGGCGCGATGCCCAGTTGACCGTATCGGGGTCGGCGCGTTCGCCGGCGAGGTAGAGCGCGTTGAGCCGCGAAAGGTCATAATCCTTGACCAAGGTGCCTTCGGGGTCGTCGCGCTTGATCGCGCGCAGCGCGGTGGGGGCGGTAAAGAAGGCGCGGACCTTGTGTTCTTCGATCACCCGCCAGAAAGCGCCTGCGTCGGGGGTGCCGACGGGTTTGCCCTCGTACACGATGGTGGTGCATCCGGCGATCAGGGGGGCGTAACAGATGTAGCTGTGGCCCACGACCCAGCCGACATCGGACGCGGCCCAGAACACATCGCCGGGGCCGCAATCGTAGATCGCGCGCATGGTCCATGCGAGTGCCACCAGATGGCCTGCGGTGGGGCGGACCACGCCTTTGGGCGCGCCGGTGGTGCCGGAGGTGTACAGGATATAGGCGGGGTGGTTGCCCGCGACGGGTTCGCAGGGGGCCGGTTCGACGCCGTATTGGAACGAATGCCACGCGAGGTCACGGCCCTCTATCAGCTTGGCGACCTCTTGTTCGCGTTGCAGGATCACGCAAAAGTCGGGCTTGTGCGTGGCTTGGTCTATCGCGCCGTCGAGCAGCGGTTTGTAATGGACCACACGGTTGGGTTCGATCCCGCAGGATGCCGCGATGATCGCCTTGGGTTTGCAATCGTCGATGCGGACGGCAAGTTCGGCGGCAGCGAAACCGCCGAAAACGACCGAATGGATCGCGCCGATGCGGCCGCAGGCGAGCATGGCTTCCAGCGCCTCGGGCACCATGGGCATATAGATGATGACGCGGTCGCCCTTGGCCACGCCGCGGGCTTTCAGCGCCCCGGCAAGGCGCGAGACGCGGTCGAGGAGTTCGGCATAGGTGATGACGTGTTTGGTGCCGGTGACGGGGCTGTCATGGATGATCGCGGGTTGTTTGCCGCGACCGGCAAGCACGTGGCGGTCCACCGCGTTCCAGCAGGTGTTGACTGTTGCGTCGGTGAACCATTCGTAAAGCGGCGCGCGGGTGGCGTTCAGGGCGGTTTGCGGGTGTGTCGTCCAGTCGATGGACCCTGCGGCGTCAAGCCAGAAGGCTTCCGGGTCGGCTTGCCATTTCGCGTAGATCTCACGGTATGCCATTGTATGCCCTCCTCCACGAGTTGCGGTTTGTTACAAGCTGGGGGGGCTTTCGCGCAATGCTGTTGCGGGCTGCAGCAAGGGGGGTGCGGCAAAATATTTGCAGAATTGGGGGTAAAGCCGTCGCAAAGTTTTGCAAAGCTCACTCTTGTTAGCGTTGGAGAGCGAAGCGGGGCGAAGTTTGCAAACTTCGCCCCGCCCTTGTCAGAAGCGGTGGGCCAGAACGACTCGGATCGTGTCGGCACGGGTCGAGGCTGTGGCGTGGAAGTTGAGCGGAACAGACGGAACGGTCGAGTCGATGCTTTCGATCGTCTGGTCGCCGAAGTTGGACGAGCGGTATTCCAGCTTGAGCGAGGTCTTTTCACCGACAAGGGTTTCGATGCCCATGCCGAGGGTGACCGCGGCGGCGGTGAAGCTGCGTCCGCTTTGCGAAGTGCTCAGACCTTCGAGCGACGCATTCCCCCGAGCCGCCGTAATGCCGCCCAGACCATAGACCATCGAATGGTCGTTGAGCTGATAGCCGATCCGGCCAAGAGCCGAGGTCATCGACGAGATGCCGACGCGGTAGCCGAAATCGGCTTCGCCCGAAGGCGGATAAGGGTTCGGCCCCTGGATCGGGTTCACAATGCTGAGTTTGAGATTGGCGTTTGCGTCGATGGCGGTGGATGTGTGATCCAACTGCGCCCCCCAATACCAGCCGTTCCCGAAGCTGCGCCCGTAGCCCGCTTCGACACCGAGTGTGCGCCCCGAGGCGCCGCTGTCGGGATAGGCGAGCGAGATCAGGTCCCCGACGAAGGGGGCGTCTATTCCCTCTTGCGGGCCGATGCCGGCGGTGACGCCAATCGACGAATAGCCTTTGCCGACGGAGATGCCTGCCCAGGCGCCATCAAAGGGCGAAGCGGCGCGTGCGGGCGCGGAGGTGGCCACTGCGGATTCTGCTGCGGGGGCGGCGGGTCCACCTGCCATGGCCATCGGTGCACAAAGCACTGTGATGGCGACAAGCGGGACACATTTCATGTTCATCTAGAGTTCCTGCCTTGAGTGCTGCGGCAAGGATGCACCGCAGAACCCGTAAGGATAGAGCGGGGCGAAACAGAACGGGACCGCGCATTGTGATTGCGCGGCCCTGCTTTGGTCGGCGTGGTATCGTTCGAGAGACGATTTTCAGCCGTAATGGGTGACCGGCGTTCCGGCCAGTGCCGAAATGTTCAGCAATCCCCGCGCGGTGATGGAAGGGGTGACGATATGGGCCTTGTTGCCCATGCCCATCAGGATCGGGCCGACCTCGAGCCCGTTGGCCTTCATTTTCAGGATGTTGCGCGTGGCGGCTGCCGCGTCGGTCGAGGCGAAGACGAGGACGTTGGCCGCGCCCTCCATCCGGCTGTGCGGGAAGATGCGTTCGCGCAGTTGCTGGTCGAGCGCAGAGTCGACGTTCATCTCGCCTTCGTAGCAAAAGTCCGGCTCGCGGGCGTCGAGCAGTTCCAGTGCGGCGCGCATCCGCAAGGCGGCGGCGTTTTCCATGTTGCCGAACTGGCTTTGCGTGCAGAGCGCGATTTTCGGCTCCAACCCGAAGCGGCGGACGTGGCGGGCGGCGCCCAGCACGGTTTCCATGATCTGCTGCGGGGTCGGTTCGGGGTGGACCTGCGTGTCGGCCACGAAGAGCGGGCCGTCTTCGAGGATCATCAGGGACAGGGCGCCGACGGGATGCAACCCGCCACGGGCGAGCACTTGTCGGACATAGCCGAGGTGCCAGAGGTATTGGCCGAAGGTGCCGCAGATCATGCTGTCGGCTTCGCCCCTGTGCACCATGATCGCGCCGATGGCGGTGGTGTTGGTCCGCATAACGGCGCGGGCGATATCGGGGGTGACGCCACGCCGCGCCATCAGTTCGTGATAGGTGCCCCAGTAATCGCGGTAGCGCGGGTCGTTTTCGGGGTTCACGAGGTGGATGTCGGTGCCCGGGCGGATCGGCAGGCCTGCACGTTCGCAGCGCATTTCCACCACTTCGGGGCGGCCGATCAGGATAGGGATGTCGTTGGTCTCCTCCATCATCGCATGGGCGGCGCGCAGCACGCGTTCATCTTCGCCCTCGGCAAAGACGATGCGGCGGGCGCTGATCTTGGACGCCTCGAATACGGGGCGCATGATCATGGCCGATTTGAACACCGACCCGTCGAGCGTGCGCTTGTAGGCATCAAGGTCGGCGATGGGGCGGGTGGCGACGCCGGTTTCCATCGCGGCCTTGGCGACGGCGGTGGCGACCACGCCGATCAGGCGCGGATCAAACGGTTTTGGGATCAGGTAATCGGCCCCGAAGGACAGCTTCTCGCCCGAATAGGCGGCGGCGGCTTCGGCGCTGGTGGTGGCGCGGGCGAGGGCAGCGATGCCTTCTATGCAGGCGAGTTCCATCTGCTTGTTGATGACGGTTGCGCCGACGTCGAGCGCGCCGCGGAAGATGAAGGGGAAGCAGAGGACGTTGTTGACCTGGTTCGGAAAGTCGGAGCGGCCGGTGGCGATGATCGCTTCGGGCGCGACCGAACGCACGTCGTCGGGCAGGATTTCGGGCGAGGGGTTGGCCAAGGCAAAGACGATGGGGCGGGGGGCCATTTTCGCCACCATTTCGGGCGTCAGCACGCCGGGGCCCGATAGGCCGAGGAAGAGGTCGGCGCCTTCGATCACCTCGCCCAGCGTGCGGGCGGTGGTGCCTTGGGCGTATTCCTCTTTCTGGGCGGTCATCTGGTCGTTGCGGCCTTCGTAGACGAGGCCGGCAAGGTCGCAGAGCCAGACGTTTTCACGCCTGACGCCCAGTTTCAGCAGCATGTTGAGGCAGGCGATGCCGGCGGCGCCCCCGCCGGTCGAGACGACCTTGATGTCTTCGAATTTCTTTCCCGCGACGATCAGCGCGTTGGTTGCAGCAGCGCCCACGACGATGGCGGTGCCATGCTGGTCGTCGTGGAAGACGGGGATGTTCATCCGTTCGCGGCAGAGTTTTTCGACGATGAAGCAGTCGGGGGCCTTGATGTCTTCGAGGTTGATCGCGCCGAAGGTCGGTTCCAGCGCGCAGACGATTTCAGCCAGTTTGACGGGGTCGGGTTCGTTCAGCTCGATGTCGAAGCAGTCGATATTGGCGAATTTCTTGAAGAGGACGGCCTTGCCCTCCATCACCGGCTTCGAGGCAAGGGCGCCGATGTTGCCGAGGCCAAGGACGGCGGTGCCGTTCGTCACCACGGCGACAAGGTTGCCGCGCGAGGTGTAGCGCGAGGCGGTCGAGGGGTCTGCCTTGATTTCGAGGCAGGCTTCGGCGACGCCGGGGGAATAGGCGCGGGACAGGTCGCGGCCATTGGCGAGCGGCTTTGTCGCGCGGATTTCCAGCTTTCCGGGCTTCGGAAATTCATGGTAATCCAGCGCCGCCTGACGTGCGCTTGTCGGTTTCCCGTCGTCCATGACTGCCCCTTTGGATTTTGTTTAACGTTAAACCAGTTTTTCTGCCGCCGCTGCCAGCGTCAAGCCCGGCATATCGAATAGGACTTTTCGGGATGGCTTGCAAATCATCGGACAAGACCTTCAAAGTGCGTCCCGAATTGGAGGCCCCCATGCTGGAACAGAAAACCGAAACCCGCGCCGAAATCCGCCTGCCGACGCAGGAATTGCGCGACGATCTGCCATTCTACACCAAGCGGCTGGGGTTCCGGCTGGACAGCATCTATCCCGCCGACAACCCCGAGGTGGCGGTGCTGTCGGGGCATGGCTTGCGGTTGCGGATCCAGAAGGGCGCGAGCGAGGCGGCGGGGACGATCCGTATCCTCACGGATGACCCTGACGGTTTTGCGGGGGGCGAGCGGGTGTTGGTGGCGCCCAACGGCACGAGGATCGAGATCGACGAGGCGAACCCGCCGATGGTGCTGCCCGCGACCGAACATGCCTTTGTCGTGCGGCGGCTGGCGGATCAGGCGCCATGGGTGATCGGGCGGGCGGGGATGCAGTACCGTGATCTTGTGCCGTCGCGTCTGGGGGGCGCGATGATCGCAAGCCACATCCGCATCCCGGACGGCGGGCCGGTGCCGGACATGGTGCATTACCACAAGGTCGGGTTCCAGTTGATCTTCTGCATCAACGGCTGGGTCGATGTGGTCTACGAGGATCAGGGTGCACCGATCCGGCTGACGGCGGGCGATTGCTTCATCCAGCCGCCGGAAATCCGCCACCGCGTGCTGCATGCAAGCGACGGGATCGAGGTGATCGAGATCGGGGTGCCTGCGGAACATGTGACCGAGATCGACCATGCGATGGTGCTGCCTACCCCGCATCTGCTGCCCGAACGTGAATGGCAGGGGCAGCGGTTCGTTCACAATGTTGGGGCCAAGGGGGCGTTCGCGCCGTTCCGCCTGCCAGGGTTCGTGGCGCGGGATACGACGATCGACGCGAATACCAAGGGCGTGGCGTCTGTCATGGTGGCCCGACCCGACGGGGGCGATACGAAGTGGACGAAGCATGGCGGCGACATCCTGTTCACCTTTGTCATGGGAGGGACGATGGTGCTGGAGGGAGAAGGGAAAGAGCCCTTCGCGCTGTCGCGCGGCGATGCCTTTGTCATCCCGCCGGGGATGGCCACGCGCTACGCGCAGCCCTCGGCCGATCTGGAACTGCTGGAAGTGACGCTGCCGGGCAATCCCGCGACCGAAATCACCGGCTGACCTGTCGCAGCGGGGGGGCCGCCGCCCCCCCGGCACCCCCCCCCGGCAAATACTTGTGCCCGGATGCAGGGGGAAGGCGGTTCTTCTGCATTTTCTGTCGTCAAATATCCTCGGGGGGTGAGGGGCGAAGCCCCGAGGGGGGCGGAAAGCCCCCCTTGGATTTTTCGCAGGAAAATCCTCTGCCTTGCATCCTTGCGGCGGCGGTCGCAGGATGTGCTGAACGACATATGGAGACGGAAATGACCCTGCTTGCCGCTGCGACTGCCGTGCGTGAACGCGCCTATGCGCCCTATTCGCGTTTCAAGGTGGGGGCGGCGATCCGGTCCACGTCTGGCGTCGTGCATGTGGGCTGCAATGTCGAGAATGTCGCCTATCCCGAAGGCACTTGCGCCGAGGCTGGGGCGATTGCGGCGATGATCGCGGCGGGGGATGCCCGCATTGCCGAGGTCTGCGTGATCGCCGACAGCCCCGATCCGGTGCCGCCCTGTGGCGGGTGCCGCCAGAAGATCGCGGAATTCGCCGATCAGGATGTGCGGGTGGTGCTGTGCACCACGGATGGCGCACAGAAGGTGATGACGGTGGCCGAGTTGTTGCCCGGCGTCTTTACCGCCGCGCATATGGACCGGACCTAAGGTGGACGCGCGGGCGATCATCGCCAAGCTGCGGGACGGGGGCAAGCCTTCGACGGACGAGTTGCGCTGGTTCGCGGCGGGGCTGGCGGATGGCTCGGTGAGCGACGCGCAGGCGGGGGCCTTTGCCATGGCCGCGTTGTTGCGCGGGCTTGGCGACGAGGGGCGCGTGGCGCTGACCAAGGGGATGCGTGATTCCGGCAAGGTGCTGGAGTGGGATATGAACGGGCCGGTGGTCGACAAGCATTCGACCGGCGGGGTCGGGGACTGTGTGTCGCTGCTCTTGGCGCCCGCGCTGGCGGCTTGCGGGGCTTATGTGCCGATGATCTCGGGGCGGGGTCTTGGGCATACGGGCGGGACGCTGGACAAGCTCGAGGCGATTCCGGGGTTTCGGGTCGGATTGACCGAGGCGCAGTTGCGCCGCCAGATGGTCGAGGTGCGCTGCGCCATCGTGGCGGCCAATGCCGAGATCGCGCCTGCGGACAAGCGGCTTTATGCGGTGCGGGATGTGACATCCACGGTCGAGAGCATCGATCTGATCACCGCGTCGATCCTTTCCAAGAAGCTGGCGGCGGGGCTGGAGGCGCTGGTGCTGGATGTCAAATGCGGGTCCGGCGCGTTCATGGATACGCTGGAGAAGGCCGAAGCCTTGGCGCAGGCGCTGGTGTCCACCGCGCAGGGGGCGGGCTGCATGACGGCTGCGCTGATCACCGACATGAGCCAGCCTTTGGCTACGGCGGCGGGCAATGCGCTGGAAGTGATCGAGGTGATGGAGACGCTGACGGGAACGAGCGTGAACGAGGCGCTGTGGGATTTGACCGCAGCGCTGGGGGGCGAGGCTTTGGCGCTGGGCGGCTTGGCCGCCGATGCCGAGGATGGCGCGGCCCGTATTGCAGATGCGCTGGAAAGCGGGCAGGCGGCGGAATATTTCGGGCGGATGGTTGCCGCGCAGGGCGGGCCTGCCGATTTCGTTGACCGCTGGCCGGACCGTCTGCCTTCGGCCCCCGTGGTGCGCGAGGTGCCTTGCGAAAGTGACGGCTTCGTCGTGGCCATCGACGGGCGGGCCTTGGGCGAGGCGGTGGTGCATCTGGGCGGCGGGCGCCTGCGCGAAGGGGACCGTGTGAACCCTTCGGTCGGGGTGTCGGACCTTGCCGGATTGGGCGAAAGCGTGATGCGGGGCGTGCCCTTGGGCATGGTGCATGCGGCCGACGAGGCTGCGGCGGATCGGGCGGTGGCGGCGGTTCTGGCGGCATACCGGATCGGGACTTCGGAACCCGACGAGCCGCCCCTGGTTCTGAAGCGGGTGTCGTGATGCGGACCTTTCTGGTGTTGATGGATTCGGTCGGCTGCGGCGGTGCGCCCGATGCGGCGGCGTTCGGGGACGAGGGGGCCAATACGCTGGGCCATATCGCCGCCGAATGTGCGGCGGGCCGTGCCGATCTGGGGCGTGCGGGGCCGCTGCGGATGCCGAACCTCGATGCGCTTGGGTTGGGGGCTGCGATGCGGCTTGCCTCGGGTCAGGCTGCACCACGGTTGGAGGCGGTGCCAAAGGGGCGCTGGGGGGCGGCGACCGAGGTGTCGATGGGCAAGGATACGCCTTCGGGCCATTGGGAATTGGCGGGGGTGCCGGTGCCTTGGGACTGGACCTATTTCCCCGATACGGTGCCCGCCTTTCCGCCTGACCTTGTTGCCGAGGTGTGCAGGCTGGCGGGGGTGGGTGGTATCCTCGGGAATTGCCATGCGTCGGGCACGGCGATCATCGACCTTTTCGGGGCCGCCCATATGCGGACCGGTTGGCCGATCTGCTATACGAGCGCGGATTCGGTGTTCCAGATTGCCGCGCATGAAGAGGTGTTCGGGCTGGAGCGGCTGGTGAAACTGTGCGCCGATCTTGCGCCGACGCTTCATGCGATGAAGGTGGGGCGGGCGATTGCGCGGCCTTTCGTGGGAAGCGAGGGGGATTTCCACCGCACGGGGAACCGGCGGGATTTCGCGATTGCGCCGCCTGCGCCGACGCTGCTCGACTGGGTGGCGGATGCGGGGCGGGCGACGCATGCTGTGGGGAAAATCGGCGATATCTTCTCGGGGCGCGGGATCGGGCGATTGTGGAAGGGCAAGGATGATGCGGCGCTTTTCGAACATTTGCTGACGCTGGCGGATGTGGCCGAGGAGGGATCGCTGACATTTGCCAACTTTGTCGAGTTCGACAGCAATTTCGGGCATCGCCGCGATGTGGCGGGATATGCGCGGCAGTTGGAATGGTTCGACCGCAGGGTCGGCGCGTTTCTGGCGCGGATGCGGGCCGGAGATCTTGTGATCTTTACCGCCGATCACGGCAATGACCCGACTTGGCGCGGGACGGAACACACGCGGGAACGGGTGCCGGTGGTCTGTGCGGGTGTCGGTGCGGGCGAGATCGGGTTTTGCGGGTTTGTCGATGTGGCGGCAAGCGTGGCGGCGCATCTGGGGGTTCCGGCGCAGGGGTCGGGGAGGAGTTTTCTGTGAAGGACGCCATCAAGTGAAAGATTTGGCCAAGGTCGAGTTGCATTTGCACCTTGAAGGGGCGGCGCCGCCTGCGTTCATCCGTGGGCTGGCGAAGGAAAAGAAGGTCGATATCGGCGGGATTTTCGACGAGGGCGGGAATTACCGTTTTGCCGATTTCTGGGAGTTCCTGAAGGTTTACGAAGCGGCGACATCCGTGCTGACCAAGCCCGAGGATTATGCGCGGCTGACCACGGCGGTGCTCGAGGAAAGTGCTGCGTCGGGGGTGGTGTATTGCGAGACCTTCCTGAGCCCCGATTTCTGCGGTGGGCGCGATGTGGGGGCGTGGCGGGAGTATCTGCACGCGATCCGCGAGGCGGCTGACCGCGCCGAGGCGCAGGATGGCATTACCCTGCGCGGGATCATCACCTGCATCCGGCATTTCGGGCCTGAAAAGGCGCGGCAGACCGTGCGCTGCGCGGTCGAGACGGCGGGGGATTTCATCGTGGGCTTCGGGATCGCGGGGGACGAGAAGATCGGCAAGCCCAAGGATTTCGTCTGGTCCTTCGATTGCGCGCGCGAGGCGGGGTTGCGGCTGACCGCCCATGCGGGTGAGTGGGGCGGGCCGGAAAGCGTGCGCGAGGCCCTGCGCGATTTGAAGGTGGAGCGGATCGGGCACGGGGTGCGGGCGATCGAGGATCTGGCGCTGGTGGACGAGATCGCGGAAGCGGGCATCGTGCTGGAGGTGTGCCCCGGATCGAACATTGCGCTGGGGCTTTATGACGGCTGGCGCAAGCATCCCATCGGCGAGTTTTACAAGCGGGGGGTGAAGTTCACCGTTTCCACCGACGATCCGCCGTTTTTCCACACCACGATGGCGCGGGAATACGAGATGTTGAACCGTGCTTTCGATTGGGACGAAGGGGTTTTTGACGGCATTGCGCGGGCATCGCTTGACGCGGCCTTTTGTGACGCCGATACCCGCGAAAAGGTGCTGAAAAGGCTATAGGGGGCTTTCGCCATGCTGGACCATCTGACTGTCGTCACCCATCCGCTGGTGCAGCACAAGCTGACCTTGATGCGGGAAAAAGATACATCGACGGCATCATTCCGGCAGTTGCTGCGCGAGATCAGCCTGCTTCTGGCCTATGAGGTGACGCGCGGGTTGCCGATGACCACGAAGCGGATCGAGACACCGCTCGAGGAGATGGACGCGCCGATGATTGAGGGCAAGAAGCTCGCCCTTGTGTCGATCTTGCGGGCAGGCAACGGTTTGCTGGACGGGATATTGGAGCTGATTCCGGCCGCGCGCGTGGGTTTCGTGGGGCTTTACCGCGACCCCGAGACGCTGCAACCGGTGCAGTATTACTGCAAGCTGCCCGAACAGCTTGAGGATCGCGTGACCATCGTGGTCGATCCGATGCTTGCGACCGGCAATTCGAGTGCGGCGGCGATCGATCTGATCAAGTCGAAGGGGGCAAAGAACATCCGGTTCCTGTGTCTTTTGGCTGCGCCCGAGGGAATCGCGCGGATGAAGGCGGCGCATCCGGATGTGCCGATTGTCACAGCATCTGTGGATCGTCTTCTTAATGATCATGGATATATTGTTCCGGGACTAGGGGATGCGGGTGACCGCATGTTCGGCACAAAATAAGCCAGCTTTCGCTTTACTCGGACCGCCAACTATCGCATGGTTCCCCTTGTGCTACTTGGGGGTAGTTTATGTGTATTAAGTTGGCTTCGGTGACCCTTTGGGTCGCCGTTCTGGGCGCATCTATGGCCCATTCCCAGACCGTTTCGCAGATCGGTGGCCCGAAAGAGCTGCCGCCGGCCGGGTATTCATCGATGCAATATATCGACAGTCGCGGCTGCGTGTTTTTGCGTGCGGGCATGGGCGGGACGGTGAACTGGGTGCCGCGCGTGGGTCAGGACCGCAAGGTGCTGTGCGGTTATCCTCCGACATTCGGCGGCAAGCAGGTCGAGATTGCGACCGTGCCGGACGAGGTGCCGATGACGGAACCGATGGCTGCCGCGCCCCGCGTGGCCACGGTTGCACCGAAGCCCCTGGCGGTGGCGCAGGCCCCGATGCGGCAGAGCGTTGCGGCTGCGGATTACGTGCCGCCTCCGGCGCGGGTGGGAACGGTCATACCGACCGGACAGATTGCGCCTGCGGCGGCCCAACCGCTGGTCGTAGCGGTGCGGCCCGGTGTTTCGGTAGGGTCGGTTGCGGGACAGGTCGGGTGTCCGGCTTCGGCCCCGCGGTTGCAGCGTCTTGCGCTGACGAATGGCGGGACGGTGCTGGTGTGCACGCCGGGTGACGGGGCGTTGCGGAATTTGCGGGCGCCGGTCTTTGCGGACGGTGCAGGCGTGGGCGCTGCCTTTGAGGATACGCCGCAGCCTGTGGCCCGTGTTGCGCCATCGCGTGTCGCCGAGATCCCCTTGGGGCAAGCCTCGGGGCAGGGGCGTCCGACGGTGAATGTGCGGGTGGCGCAGACGGTGTCGCAGGCTCCGGTCGGGTATACGGTTGCGTGGAAGGATGACCGGCTGAACCCGCTGCGCGGCGTCGGCACGGCGGCGGGGCAGGCGGCGCAGGACCAGGTCTGGACGCGCAAGACGCCTGCAAAGCTGGTCGGCGACACCCGCAAGGCGCGGCGCGAGGCGGCGCGGGCGCGGGTCAACGGGACGGTTCTGGTGGTTTCGACCATGTCGGCACCGACCGAACCTGTGGCTCCGGTCGCGGCGCGGCAGGGCGGATATTACGTGCAGGCGGGCAGCTTCGGTGTTCCCTCCAATGCCGAGGGGGCTTTGGCCCGTCTGGCGGCGGCGGGTCTGCCTGTGGCGCGGGGCCGCGCAAACGGGTTGACGGTGGTGATGGCCGGTCCGTTCGGATCGCCCGCCGAGGCGGCAGCGGCGCGGGGCATCGCGCGGTCCGCAGGGTTTGGTGACGCGTTCGTAAGGTAGTGCAAATCGTCGGGCAGAATTAAAGACGGTCTTTCAAGAAGCAGGCCCCCCGGTCCAAACGGGGGGTCTTTTCATTGGCAGATCGACTTTAGGCTGTTCCAGTCTTCGGCGTTCAACAGGGCGCGCGGGCTGCCGCTGCGGTAGGGGTCGGCCTCGATCAGGGGGAGGCTGGTTTCGCCGCTGGGGTCGAGCGCATAGGCGTAGGGGGCCGAGGAGACAGCAGCCTTTTCGAAAGCGGCGAGCAGGGCTTCGTCGGCAAGCGGCCCGGGTGGCGATTGCAAGAGCACCTCGCCGTAGCCTGCGGTAGCGCCCTGCGGCAGGGTGCCGGTGGTGAGCAGGCGGACGGTGGCCGATAGTCCGGCATGGGCCAGAAGCGCAAGCACGGGATCGGTCGTCGCGGCGCGCAGGTTTTCGGCCAGTGCAAAGCCTGCGGGCGCTTCGGGAAGCGGGGTGTTCAAGCTGGCTTGCGACAGAAGGACGATGTTGCCCGGCAGGTGGGCGGCGCCCTTCATCCCCTCGCGCAGCACGAGAAGCTGCGGGCCGCCGCCGCCAAAGAGGCGTTCGGACAAAAGGTCGAGTGCGCGGTCGCCCAAGGGCGAGGTGCAGGGTTTGCCGGTCAGTCGGACCACATCGGCGAGTGCGGCCTGACCGATTGTCTCGCGCATGGAAAAGGGCAGCATGCTGGCGGTATGGCGCAGGAGCGCGTCGGGCAGGAAGATCACCCCGACGGTAAGGATGCCGAGGGTAAGGCCGCCGATAAGCGTGCCGCGCAAGCGGCCGGGACGGGGCGTGCGCCGCTTGACCGAGCCGAGCACGGTTTCGAGGGCGGCGATCATGTCGGGGTCGTCTATTTCCAGCGTTTCGTCGCCATCGGGGGCGGGCGCGTAAAGCGCAGGCAGCGCGCCGGCGTTGAGCCGGATGATCGCGGGAAGCGACCAATGGGTGAAGGGCCGGTCGGTGCGTGGATCGGTCAGGACGAGTGTCGCGTTGCGGAAGGCCACGACGACTTCGCGGCGCTGGGCATCCTGCCTGTCACGCCACAGGCCGGGGCTTTCGAGCCGCTGGTATTTCTTGAGCGCGGTCATGCGGCTGGCTGTGCCCTGCGTCCCGTTAAGGCTTTGCGCCGACGATAGCGCAGCGCGTGGGGGCCACAAGGAAGTGCTGGCTGGAAAGGGGGTGCGCGGCGGCCCCGAGGGGAGGGCCGCCGCGCTGTCGGGATCAGGCGAGGAAGCTGACCTTGCCGGTTTCGATGTCGTAAAGCGCACCGACGATCTTGAGGGCGCCTGCCGCGACGAGGTCGGCGAGGACAGGGCTGTTGGCCGTCATGGCGGCCACGGCCATGCGGACGTTGGTTTCGGCGACGGCCTCGACGAATTCGTGGTTTTTCGACGACCGCTCGCCAGTGAGCGGGGTGGCGGCGATGGCGGGTTCGATGGCGTCGAGCAGCGTGGTCAGGTTGGCACCCACATCGGCCTTGTCGACCGCGCCCTTGACCGCGCCGCAATGGCTGTGGCCGAGCACGACGATGGCTTTGGTTCCGGCGACCTTGGTGGCGTATTCGAAGCTGCCCAATACCTCGGTCGTGGGCAGGTTACCGGCGACGCGGGCGACGAAGAGGTCACCGATCTGCTGGTCGAACACCAGTTCGGGGGCCGAGCGCGAGTCGATGCAGGCCAGAACGCAGGCGAAGGGGGTCTGCTTTTCGGCGGTGGCCTTCATTTCGCCCAAAAGGTCGCAATGCAGCGATGCGTTGGCGGCGAAGCGGGCGTTGCCGTCGGCCAGAAGCTGGATCGCCTGATCGGGCGTCGTGGCTGCCTGCGCGTCGGCCAGAAAGGGCGCGCATTCATCGGCCAAGGCGCGGCCTGCCGTCAGCGAGAGAGCGGCGCCTCCGGCAAGCATGGCGGCGAGGCCGAGGAACTGGCGGCGGTCTGCGCGGGGCGCGTTCGTGTCGTTGCAGTCGGTGCACATGGTGGTTTTCTCCTATGGCATCTCTTGTCGGGTCGGGGTGGTTGGCGGTCAACACGGGCAAAGGATCGGGTCGGATGTCCAAGGAGAGGCCTTGATGCGAAATCGTATCTGACCTGTCTTTTGGCGATGCACTGCTTTCGTTTGCGGGGGATGGGTGGGCGGCCGGTGCCGGGTGGAACCCTGCCGGAACCGGAGGGGTTCGCTTTGCGTAGACGGGTGGAGTTGAACCGTTTGCAGAGCGTGCGGATGGGCCCGCGCGCGCAAAGCCTGCGAGGGGATGATCTGGCCGATGTCGATCAGGGCAAGCATCTGCATGGCTGTTCCGGCTTTTGCCGCGTCGGGCTGCACTGGCGTGCAGTCGGTCTTTTCGGATGGCGGGGCCGATGCCATGCAGCTTTCGCAGCTGTTTTACTGGATGCTTGGCGGGGCCGCGCTGCTGTGGGTCGGGATGAACGGCGCTTTCCTTTATGCCACGCGCGGCAAGTCGCGCCCCCTGTCGCGCAAGGGGGCGGGGCGGTTGATCGGGCTGGGCGGGATCGCACTACCGCTGGTCGTGCTGACGCCACTGTTGGCCTATGGCCTTTCGGTAATGCCGGACCAGCGGGCGGCGGGGACAGGCCTGCGGGTGACGGTAACGGGGGAAAGCTGGTGGTGGCGGGTGGAATACTGGCCGAAGGGGGCGACTGCTCCGGTGGTTTCGGCCAACGAGATCCGCTTGCCGGTGGGGCAGCGCACCGAGATCGAGCTGGTCGGGCGCGAGGTGATCCATGCGCTGTGGATTCCGGCGCTGGGCGGCAAGATGGATATCGTTCCGGGCCGTGTGAACCGCATGTCGCTGCATCCGGTGCGGGCAGGGGTGTGGCGGGGGCAATGCGCCGAATTCTGCGGACTGTCGCATGCGATGATGGCGCTTGATGTCGTGGCGATGGAGCCGGGGGAGTTCGACAATTGGCTTGAGGCGCAGGCGGGCGGTCTGGGCGCTGGCGTCACGGATGCGGGGTTCGGGCTGTTTCAGGCGCAGGGCTGCGGGGGGTGTCATACGCTGCGCGGGACCGGGGCGCGGGGGGCGGTCGGGCCTGACCTGACCCATCTGGGCAGCCGGATGACGCTTGGGGCGGGCGTGCTCCCGATGACGCCAGAGGCAGTCGCCGACTGGCTGCGTGCGCCGCAGGCGTTCAAGCCCGGTGTGGCGATGCCCGCCTATGACCATATGACGCCACAGGATATGCAGCGGCTGGCCGTCTGGCTGCGGGGGCTGGAATGAAGGGCGTGTTCCCCCCGACCGAAGCGATGCTGTCCGAAGAGGTGCCGGGCGATCTGCGCCGCGCACAGGACGAACGGCTGCGGCGGGTCTGGGCCGCGCCCACGGGCTGGCGCTATTGGTCGGATGTGAACAACCTGTCCATCGGCATCTGGTACACGCTGACCTGCTTTGTCTTCATGCTGGCGGCGGGGGTGCTGGCGTTGTTGATGCGGGTGCAGTTGGCGGTGCCGGAGAACAGCTTTCTGTCGGCGGACCGTTACAACCAGTTCTTCACCATGCACGGGTCGGCGATGATGTTCCTGTTCGCCGTGCCGATGTTCGAGGCGGTGTCGATCCTGCTTTTGCCCGCGTTCCTCTCGGCCCGCGACCTGCCGTTTCCGCGCCTGTCGTCCTTTGGCTACTGGTGTTTCCTGATCGGCGGGGTCTTTGTGCTTGGCTCGGTGCTGTTCGATGCCGCGCCAAGTTCGGGGTGGTTCATGTATCCGCCGCTGGCCACGGCCGAGAAAGGGGTGGGCGCGGATGTCTGGTTGCTGGGATTGAGTTTCATCGAGGTCGCCTCGATCGCGGCGGCGGTGGAGTTGATCGTGGGCGTCTTGAAGTGCCGCCCGCCGGGGATGCGGCTGAACCTTATCCCGCTTTATGCGTGGTATGTGCTGGTGGTGGGGGTGATGATCCTGTTCGCCTTTCCGCCGCTGATCGCGGGGGATTTCCTGTTCGAGTTGCAGCGCAGTTTCGATTGGCCGTTCTTCGACCCTGCGCGGGGTGGCGATCCGCTTTTGTGGCAGCACCTCTTCTGGATATTCGGCCATCCCGAGGTTTACATCATCTTCCTGCCCTCGGTCGCCTTGGCTGCGATGATCGTGCCGACGGCGGCGCGGACGCCGATGGTGGGTTATTCGTGGGTGGTGCTGTCGGCGGTGGGTACCGGCTTTCTGAGCTTTGGCCTGTGGGTGCATCACATGTTCACCACGGGGTTGCCGACGATCTCGGTCGGGTTCTTTTCGGCGGCGTCCGAGGCGGTGGTGTTTCCGACGGGGATCCAGTTGTTCTGCTTTGTCGCCACGTTGCTTGCGGGGCGGGTCAGGATGATCCCCCCGATGCTGTGGATCGCGGGGTCACTTGCGATCTTTACGGCGGGCGGGTTGACGGGGGTGATGGTGGCGATAGCGCCCTTCGACTGGCAGGCGCATGACACGTATTTCGTTGTGGCGCATCTGCATTACACGCTGTTTGGCGGCTTTGTCTTTCCGGTCATCGCGGGGGCGATCTATTTCTATCCCGCCGTTACGGGCAAACTTCTGTCCCCGAGGGCCTGCCGCCTTGCCTTCTGGCTGGTGTTTTCGGGGTTCAACCTTGCGTTTCTGCCGATGCATCTGACCGGATTGATCGGCATGCCACGGCGGGTGTTCACCTATCCTGCCGGACTGGGGTGGGACGGGCTGAACATGCTGTCGACCGTGGCGTCCTTTGTCATCGCGGCAGGGTTTGCCGTGCTGGCGTGGGAGTTGGTGCGCCCGCTGCGCGGCAAGGCCGATGCGGGAAGCAATCCGTGGCAGGCCGGAACGCTGGAATGGGCGGGGGAAACCGACGAGCGGTGGGGGATACGGTCGATCCCATACGTCGATCACCGCTATCCGCTGTGGCAGGAAAAGCGGTTTCAGGAGCGTATCCGCAAGGGGCGCTACTATCTGCCCGACGCGCCCGAGGGGCTGCGCGAGACGATGGTCACATCGGTCATCGATGCGACGCCTGTGCAGGTGCATCGCTTGCCGGGGTCGGCCTGGATCACGCTGGTGGCGGCGGGGTTCACGGGGGGCGCGTTCATCTTGCCGGTGTTCCACATGTATGTGCTGGCCGGAGTTTCGGCGGCGGGTGCGGTGGGGGCGGTGCTGGTGTGGCTTTATCAGGGGATTGCCCGCCACCCCGAGGCCGAAAGCAAGGATGCGGGGCTGGGGCTGACCTTGCCGCTTTATGCGTCGGGTCCGGCTTCGGTGGGCTGGTGGGCGGTGTGCATTACGATGATCGCGGATGCGACGGCTTTTGTCAGCCTGATCTTCGGAGTGTTCTATTACTGGACTGCGCGGCCCGATTTTCCGCCCGAAGGGGCAGCGCATGCCGAGGCGGTCTTTGCGCTGGCGGCGCTGGGCGCGGTTTTTGCTGCGTGGGGGCTGACGGTGGCTGCCCGCAGGCTGAACAAGGGCGGGCGCGGTGTTGCGGCGGCGCTGTGTCTGGCCGTGGCTGCCTTGGCTTCGGTCGCGGGGGCTGCGGCATTGCTTTGGTCGCTTCGGGTGAACGGGTTGGACCCGACCCTGCATGTCTATCCGGCGATGCTTTGGGCCATCGTGATCTGGACGGTGGCGCATCTGGTGCTGGGGGCGGTCGCGCAGGGCTTTGCCTTTGTCGGGCTGGTCTTCGGGGCGATCACGCCGCGCTATGACGCGGTTTTGTGGAATATCGCGCTGTTGTGGCATTTTGTGCTGGTGACGGTGGTCTTGACGGTCGCGCTGCTGGCAGGGCTGCCGCGCCTGATGTAGGCCGAACGCGGGCGGGTTCAGTAGACCCCGGCGGTTCGGGCGCGCAGGGTGACGAGGGCGAGCACGGTGTCGATGGTGGGGGTTGGCGTGCCTGTGATATGGCCGAGTTCCTGCACCGAGCGGACCAGCGCGTCGATTTCCAGCGGGCGGCCTGCGTCGAGGTCTTGCAGCATCGAGGTGCGGTGCGCGCCGACCGCCGCGCCGCCATCGATGCGCCGTTCGACGTCGATGGGGAAGGTGACGCCCAGCTTTTCGGCGATTTCCTGCGCCTCGACCATCATGCGGCGGGCGACATCGCGGGTGCCGGGATCGGTGCAAAGCACCTCGAGCGTGGCATGGGTCAGGGCCGATATAGGGTTGAAGGACAGGTTGCCCCAGAGCTTGACCCAGATTTCGTCGCGCAAGCGGGGGCGGACGGGGGCTTTCAACCCTGCGGCTTGCAGGGCTTGCGACAGGGCGGTGGCGCGGGGGGATTTGCTGCCGTCGGGTTCGCCGAGCGAGAAGCGGTTGCCTTCGATATGGCGGATGGTGCCGGGTTCGCTGACCTCGGCCGCTGGATAGACGACGCAGCCCAGAACGCGGTCGGGGCCGAAGCCGTTCCATTGCAGGTTGCCCGGATCGACGCTTGAGAGGCGCGTGCCTTCCAAGGCGCCGCCGATCTTGTGGAAATACCACCATGGCACGCCGTTTACGCCGCTGACGATGGTGCTGTCAGGGCCGATCAGGGGTTGCATGGCGGCGACCACGGGCGGGACGGAATGGGCCTTGAGCGTGACGATCACGTAATCCTGCGGGCCGAAGTCGGCAGGGTCGGCGCTGGCGCGGACAGGCACGGTGACGGGGGCTTGGCCTTCTTCCAGCAGGGTCAGGCCTTTGGACTGGATCGCCGCCAGATGCGGGCCGCGGGCGACGATGCAGACATCGGCCCCGGCTTGGGCGAGTTTGACGGCCATGTAGCCGCCGATGGCGCCTGCGCCGAAGATGCAGATCTTCATGGGTTTACGCCGCCCCGCCTGCGGACTGGGTGCCGAGGCCCAGCTTTTCTGCAAGCCCGATGCGTTGCAGTTTGCCCGTGGCGCCCTTGGGGATTTCATCGAGGATCACCACGCGGCGCGGAACCTTGAAATCGGCCATGCGGGTGGCGGCGAAATCGCGGATTTCGCGTTCGGTGGCGCTGTGGCCTTCGCGCAGGACGACGGCGGCGGCGACCTCTTCGCCGAGTTTGGCGTGGGGCATGGCGAAGGCCACGACCTGCTGCACGGCGGGGTGATCGAGAAGCACGCCGTCAA
This sequence comes from Gemmobacter aquarius, assembly GCF_003060865.1. Lineage (NCBI taxonomy): Bacteria > Pseudomonadati > Pseudomonadota > Alphaproteobacteria > Rhodobacterales > Paracoccaceae > Paragemmobacter > Paragemmobacter aquarius. The sequence continues at coordinate 2,756,281 of NZ_CP028918.1, read as the reverse complement.
CCTCGAGCGGGCTGATCTTTTCGCCGCCACGGTTGATGATCTCTTTCAGCCGGCCCGTCAGGCGCAGGTAGCCTTCGTCGTCGAGCGCACCCTGATCGCCGGTGCGGAACCAGCGCAGGCCATCGGCCTCGAAGAAGTTCTTGGCGTTGGCATCGGGGTTGCCTTCATAGCCCGGCGTGACGTTGGGGCCGGAAATCACCACCTCGCCGGTGCCATCCGTCAGGCGGTTTTCGACTTCGTGCGCGATGCGGAGCAGGGGGCCTGCGGCGATGCCGACCGAGCCGGGCTTTTGCGCGCGGGGCGGCAGGGGGTTGCAGGCCATCTGGTGGGCGGCTTCGGTCATGCCGTAAGCCTCGATCACGGGGGCGTTGAAGGTGGATTGCAGCTCTACCATCACTTGGGCGGGAAGCGAGGCGGAGGAGGAGCGCAAAAAGCGCAGCGGGTGGGCGGCGATGACATCGCGGTTGCGGGCGGCGCGGGACAGGATGGCCTGATGCATGGTCGGGACGGCGGTATACCATGTCGGCTGTGCTTCGGTCATCCAGCCGAAGAATTTGAGCGCATCGAAGCCCGGCGCGCACCAGACCGACCCGCCCGCCGCGAGCGAGGCTGTGACGGCCGCGACAAGCCCGTGGATGTGGAAAAGCGGCATGACGTTCAGGCAGCAATCGGCGGGGGTCAGGGCGAGCGACTGGCCGATGTGGCGGGCCGAGGCGGCGAGATTGGATTGGAGAAGCGGCACGATCTTGGGGCGTGATGTGGTGCCCGAGGTGTGCAGGATGAGGGCTGTCGCATCTGCATCAGGGCGGCCTTGGGCGGCGGGGGTGGGGGCTGCGGGGCCGGTCAGGTGGAATTCGCCCGCGGGGCTGGTCGTATCGGCATGCAGGCGCAGGATGACCATGCCCAAGGGTTCGGCGGCGGCGAGCGCGGGGCCGTCATAGCCTGCGGGAATGACGAGCGCCTTGGCTTGCAGGTCGCCCAAGTAGAAGGCGTATTCGGCCTGTTGATAGGCGGGGTTCAGCGGGGCCGTCACCGCCGCCTGCGCGATGGTAACGAAGGCGGTGGCCATTTCGGGGCCATTTGGCAGCACGATTGCCACCCTGTCGGAGGCGCCGATGCCAAAGCCGCGCAACTGCTGTTCGACCCGTGCGGACAGAGCGCGCAGGCCCGCGTAATCCATCCATGCACGCCCCGGAGCGCCGATGGCACGGGCATTCGGGGCAGCGCCCGCGATCAGGCTGTTCAAGGTGGTCGTCATCGCTTGTTCCTTTGGCAGTCGGGCTTGGCACTTTCGGGGCGGGTTCGTCAGCGTGATGCTGCGTAATAGGACACTTTCCGCTCGAGAAAGCCAAGGAACTCGGACAGCACAAAGGCGAGACCGAAGAGGACGATCAGCACGGCCCAGAATTCGGCCATGAGGAACTTGCTCGAGTAAAGTTCGAACAGCGCGCCGAAGCCGACGATGGAGATGAGGAGCTGGCCGATGATGACGCCCTTGACCGCACGGATGACGCCGATGCGGACGCCACCGAGGATTTCGGGAAGGGCGGCCCAGAAGTAGATCTTGAAGAAGGCATCGGTGGGCGTGGCGCCGAAGCTGCGCGCCATTTCGACGAGCGAGCGGTTGATCTGGCGCACGCCTGCGCGGGCGTTCAGGATGATGATCCAGATGGCGAAAAGCGTGGTGGTGATGATGACGGTTTTGGTGCCGAAGCCAAAGAGGACCATCAGCACGGGGACAAGGGCGGTCAGCGGGGCCGACAGGAAGATGTTAACCCAAGGCAGCAGCAACTCGTCCAGCAGGCGGCTTTTGCCCATCAGGATGCCGACCGGAATACCGATGATGACGGCAAAGAACACGCCCGCCCAGAAGGCATAGGCGGTGACCCTGAGCGCGTTCAGGAAGGCCTTGGTGGGGATAAGGCCGACAAGGGTGACGAGAACCTCGGAGAAGGGGGGGACGAAGAAGGTCAGTTGCAGCTGGCCCACCACCTCCCACAGCAAGGCCCACAGGATCAGGGAAGACAGGGCCGGCAGTTTGTAGCCGAGAAGATACATGGCGCGCCCCTATTCGACATAAGCGCGCAGCGAGGCCCAGATACTGTCGACGATGTCGAGGTATTCGGGATCGCGGCGGATGTTGTCGACGCCCTTGTTGCGGAAGCTGGAGGGGCGGATGATTTCGGACACGCGGCTGGGGCGGGGCAGAAGGATGGCGATCTGGTCCGAGACGTAGACCGCTTCCTCGATCGAATGGGTGACGAAGATGAAGGTTTTCTTCTCGTTCTGCACCAGTTGCAGCAGGTCTTCCTGAAACTTGCGGCGGGTCTGTTCGTCGACGGCCGAGAAGGGTTCGTCGAGAAGCAGCACCTGCGCGTTGACCGAAAGGGCGCGGGCAAGGCCGACCCGCTGGCGCATGCCGCCCGAAAGCTGGTGCGGGAATTTCTGTTCGAACCCGGCCAGCCCGACCTCGCGGATGTATTTTTCGGCAATCGCTTCGCGTTCCGATTTGGCCACGCCGCGCAGTTCCAGACCGAAGGCCACGTTGCGGATCACCGAGGCCCAGGGCAGCAGTGCGAAATCCTGAAAGACGAAAGACCGGTCGGGTCCGGGTTCGGTGACGGGCTTGCCGTTCACCTCGATCTGACCGGACGTGGCGGGCAGAAGGCCTGCGATGATCTTGAGGAGCGTGGTCTTGCCGCAGCCCGAGGGGCCGAGCAGCGAGGTGAGTTCGCCGCGCGGAAAATCGAGCGACAGGTCTTTGAGCGCCTGCACATCGCCGTAGACTTTCGAGACGTTGCGGACCGAGACGGCGATGTCGGCGGGTGCCGCGCCCTGTCGTGCATCTGGCTTAATCTGAGACATATCCACGGTTGTTCCCTTCAAAGAGGACGTTTTCCAGCTTTTCGAGCAGGTTGAGGAAGAGCACGGCCAGAAGGATGATCGAGAAGATCGCGGCATACATGCTGGGGTAATCCGCAATCGAGCGGCTGTAGGTGATGATGTCGCCGACCCCTGTCGGCGTGATTTTCAATTCGGACAGGATCGCGCCGATGAAGCCCGCCGACACCCCGAGCCGGAGGCCGGAAAAGATGACGGGCGAGGCGGCGGGAAGGATGATCTTCAGCAGGACGTCGCGTTCCGAGGCGAGGAAGGAGCGCGACATCTCTTTCAGCGAGCCGGGGGTGTTGCGGACCGCCGAGGCGGTGTTCAGGACGATGACCGGCATGGCCATGATGCAGACGACGAAGACCTTGGACGTCAGGCCGATGCCGTAGACCATGACGAGGATGGGGATCAGCGCGGCAAGCGGGGCCGCCTGCATCACGACGAAGATCGGCGAGAAGAGCCAGTCAAAGCGGGCGGACAGGCCGATCCAGAGGCCGAGGCCGATGCCGCTGACCGCCGAGATGGCGACGCCGACGACGAGGGGGCGCAGGGTTTCGCCGTAGGCCACGAAGATGCTGCCGTCGAAGGTCATCCGCAGCAGCGCGGCCATGGAATCGATGAAGGTGGGGAAAGCGTATGACACGGGCACGCGGCCCGCGATTTCCCAAGCGCCAAAGACGATGGCCGCCGACAGGAGTTTGAGGAGGAGGGATCGGTGTATCATCGGTCCGTTCCGGCGCTGGGGGAAGGGAGGGGGGGAGGTGCCGCCGGCGCGGGCTGCGCCGGCGGAAAGGGTCACTTCATCGCCGCGTCGAGCGGGGCGAAATACCAGAAGTCTTCGGCGTTCAGCGTGGACGGATCGCCTTCGAGCTGGCCCGAGAGCGCATACCATTCGAGGTCTGCCGCCGCCGCTTCGCGCCCGCCGCCGTTCGGATCGTAAAGACCGCCCGCGACGGCATCGGTGTAAAAGCCGTCGAGTTCGGCCAGGATTTCGGCGGGCAACTGGCCGATCGGGCCTTCGGGATCGGTTTCGCGGCTGATCAGGGTGGGGTCGGCGCTCATTTCGGTCCAGACCGAATGCAGCGATTTGATCAGCGTGTTGACCGCTTCCTCGTTTTCCTTGATCCAGTCGAGGTTGGCGAACAGGGCTTCGTCGCTGGCTTTCACCTCGAACATCGGCAGCGAGTTGAAGCGGTCACCAGCTTCGGCGATGATCTTGTTGCGGTTCGACAGATCGAGGATCGTGGCTTCGGCCTGACCGGCGAGCATGGCCACCACACGCTTGTCGGATCCGGGCACGTAGGAGCGGTCGCCGAAGGTGATGCCTTCGCGGCTTTCGATCACATTGGCGATGGCATCGGTGCCGCCGCCGCGCGAGTGCAGCATGATCGGCACGCCGTCGAGGTCTTTCAGCGTGTTGTAGTCTTTGGTCGCCACGGGGAAGAACACCAGCCGCGACAGCTGGAAGATGATCCGCACCGGCGCCTTGGACCGCTGCATGGCGGCATAGGGCGTGCCGAAAGCGATATCCATGTCACCGCTGAGGACCGCCTGAATGGCGAGTTCCTCTTCGGCAAAGGCGGTCCATTCGTAATCGACCCCTGCCGCCTTGGCGCGGTCGAGCGCGACGAAAAAGGCGGCCATTTCATCAGATGGCGGTTCGGCCAGCGCGATGCGGATGGTTTCGGCCTGAGCGGTTGAAACAAGCGCGCCCAGCATGAATGCGGCACCGGCCAACTTGGCAAAAATCGTCGTCATGGCTCTCCTCCCTGAGAATCCGTTTCAGTATGGGCCTTGGTCCGGCGGGCTTCGTTTTCTGTCCCTTGCCGGAGTGGTCGTTCGTCGTGGTCGTTCGTGGTGCTCACACCTCGCCGAACAGTCGTTTGGCGACCGAGCCGAGGTGTTTTCGCATGGCGTCATAGGCGGCCCCCGCGTCGCGGTTGCCGATTGCGGCGGCAATGGCGTCGTGTTCGGCAAAGCTGGAATGGTCGGGCGACGGTCTGGTCGTCTCACGCGTGACGCTGCCCCATGCGACGGCGCGGCGGACTTCGTTCAGCTGGTCGAACAGGGCGAGGAGCAGAAGGTTGTCGCTCGCCTCGGCGATGGTGCGGTGGAAGATGTCGTCCTGTTCTTCGTAGTCCTTCCACGTTGTGGCAGATTTCGCGCGGTCGATGGCGCGCTGCATCTTTTGCAGCGTCTCGCCCGAGGCGTTCACCGCCGCTTCGCGGGCGATTGCGGGTTCGATGGCAAGACGGGCGCGCATCATGCGGAAAGGGGTAAGCTGGCGTCCGAGTTCCAGCACTGCATTGCTGGGCGCGCGGGCCGTGGTGCCGTCCGAAACGAAGGTGCCCTTGCCGACATGCCGCCAGATCATGCCATCCCGTTCAAGCGCGTCGAGCGCCTTGCGAAGCGTGGCGCGCGACAGGCCGAGTTCGTCGGTCAGGTGCCGTTCGGGGGGAGTCTTCCGCCCCGTTCATACCCGCCGTCGATGATGAAGCTCCGCAGGCGGGCGACTGGATCCATCGTGGCGGCCTCGTTGTCATTCACGATCAATTCTCCAAAATTGGTCAACCAATTTACGACAGGTTTCCTGAAATACAGGGTATATCGCGCCAGACCATTGTCAAATTGATTTTGCTTTGACGTGCATAGTGGATCAATGCGGGATTGATTTCCGACGATCGCAAAGTTACCGTCCGCAACAAATCCATCCCGCAAGAGGCTGACACATGTCTGATTTCGTGATCCCAGCGCCATCCGTTCCGTCCATTCCGGTCAGCGGGGGCGGGTCATTTCCCGTGCGTCGCGTCTATTGCATCGGGCGCAACTATGCCGCCCATGCCATCGAGATGGGGCACGACCCGGACCGCGAGCCGCCGTTCTTTTTCCAGAAGAACCCCGACAACCTCGATTCGAGCGGGGAGTTTCCCTATCCGCCGCACAGCACCGACGTGCATCACGAGGTGGAACTTGTCGTGGCGCTGAAGTCGGGTGGCACGAACATTCCGCTCGACCGCGCGCTTGACCATGTCTGGGGCTACGCGGTGTCGCTGGATATGACGCGGCGCGATTTGCAGGGCGAGGCAAAGAAGCTGGGTCGCCCGTGGGAGATCGGAAAGGCGTTCGAGCGGTCGGCTCCGGTCGGGCCGCTGATTCCGGTTGCAATCTCGGGACCGCTCGCGTCGGGGCGGATCGAGTTGAAGGTGAATGGCGCGCTGCGGCAAGAGGGCGATCTGAACCAGATGATCTGGAAGGTGCCCGAGATGATTTCCTATCTGTCGGAATATTTCGAGCTGCAGGCCGGTGACATCATCATGTCGGGCACGCCTTCGGGTGTCGGACCGGTCTTGCGCGGCGATACGATGGACGCGATGATCGAAGGGCTGGGGAGCCTGACCGTCATGGTCGTGTAAACCCGTGCTACGGGGGGCGGCTTGCGGCCGTTCCCCGCTCGGACCCGTATTCGCGTTTCAACAAGGCTGATTGCAATGACTGACCAGACCGCTTCCGACATCATCGTGACCAAGGTGGACGAGGCGCCGCAGCTTGCGTCGGCTTCGCTTTTGCCGGTCATCCGCAGCTTTGCGGCGGCGGCGGGGGTGTCGGTCGGGACGCGGGACATCTCGCTTGCCGGGCGGATCATCGCCGCCTTTCCCGAACGCCTGACCGAAGCGCAGCGTCAACCCGACGATCTGGCCGATCTGGGGCGGCTGGTCACGCTGCCGGGGGCGAATGTGATCAAGCTGCCCAACATCTCGGCTTCGGTGCCGCAACTGGTGGCAGCGGTGCGCGAGTTGCAGGCGCAGGGCTATGATCTGCCCGATTATCCCGAAGCGCCCGCAACACCGGAGGAGGTGGAAAGCCGCCGCCGCTATGATGCGATCAAGGGGTCGGCGGTGAACCCCGTGCTGCGCGAGGGCAATTCCGACCGGCGGGCGGCGGTGGCGGTGAAGAATTACGCCAAGGCCAACCCGCATTCGATGGGCCGCTGGTCTGCCGATTGCAAGACCCGCGTGTCGACCATGGCGCAGGGGGATTTCCGGTCGAACGAACGGTCGGTCACGCTGACGGCGGCGCAGGCGGGCAAAGCCCGGATCGAGCATGTGGGACTGGATGGCACGGTGAGAGTGCTGAAACAGGGGGTCGATTATCCGGCGGGAACGGTGGTCGATGCGACATTCATGTCGGCGCGCGCGCTGCGGGCGTTTCTGGCCGAACAGGTGGATGCCACGCAAGCGGCGGGGCTGCTGTTCTCGATCCACCTCAAGGCCACGATGATGAAGGTTTCGGACCCGATCATCTTTGGCCATGCGGTCAAGGCGTTCCTCGCGCCGGTGTTCGACCGCCACGGGGCGGCAATGCAGGCGGCAGGGATCGATGCGAATTCCGGTCTGGGCGTGATGCTGGAGCGCATCGCCGATATGGCGGGCGGGGCCGCCATTCTGGCCGAGATCGAGGCCACGCTAAAGGCGCGGGCGCCGCTTTACATGGTCAATTCGGATCGCGGGATCACCAACCTGCATGTGCCTTCGGATGTGATCGTTGATGCCTCGATGCCCGCGCTGATCCGAGCCGGTGGCAAGGGCTGGGGGCCGGATGGCAAGGCCGCCGATACCAATTGCATCATTCCCGACAGCTCCTATGCCGCTGTCTATGACGAGACGATTGCCTATTTCAAAGAGACCGGCGCGCTTGATCCGGCCACGGCGGGAACGGTGCAGAACATCGGGCTGATGGCGCAGAAGGCCGAGGAATACGGGTCGCACCCGACGACCTTTGAAATCGCGTCGGACGGGGTGGTGCGGCTGATCGCGGCGAATGGCGATGTGCTGCACGAGCACGCAGTAGAGGCGGGCGATATCTGGCGCGCGGCATCGACCCGCAAGGCGGCGATCGAGGATTGGGTGCGGCTGGCCATCGACCGGCAGCGGGCCGAGGGCTGCGAGGCGATCTTCTGGCTCGACCGCGACCGCCCGCATGATGCCGAGCTGATCGGCTATGTCGAGCCGATCCTTGCGGCGGCGGGTGTGACCGACCGGTTCGCCGTTCTGGCCCCGCGCGCGGCCACGCGCCGCAGTTTCGAGACGATCCGCAAGGGCGGAACGTCGATTGCCATCACCGGTAACGTGCTGCGCGATTACCTGACCGACCTGTTCCCGATTCTGGAACTGGGCACCTCGGCCAAGATGCTGTCGATCGTCAAGCTGATGAACGGCGGCGGCCTGTTCGAGACCGGCGCGGGCGGGTCGGCCCCCAAACATGTGCAGCAGTTGGTGGAGGAAAACCACCTGCGCTGGGATTCGCTGGGCGAGTTCTGCGCGCTTGGCGAGAGCCTGAAGTTTCTGGGCGAGACGACCGGTAACGACAAGGCGCGTATTCTGGGCGCGGCGGTCGATGTGGCGACGCAAGGGGTGCTTGACCACGACAGGTCGCCCCAAGGCAAGGCGGGGCAGACCGACAACCGCGACAGCCACTTTTACTTTGCGCTCTATTGGGCCCAGGCTTTGGCCACGCAGACGGAATCGCCTGAGCTTGCCGCGCGCTTCGCGCCGGTGGCCGAGGCGTTGGCGGCGAACGAGGCGGTGATCTGCGCCGAACTGGCCGCCGGGCAGGGCAGCCCTGCCGATCTGGGCGGCTATTACCATACAGATGCAGCAAAGACGGTTGCGGTCATGCGTCCTTCGGCAACGTTCAACCGGATCATCGGCTGACGGGACCGGAGCCGTGTGGTGCGGGCCGGGTGAAGCGGCCCGCACTTTCGACACAGGTTCTGCACGTTCCCCCGTTGCGCCGCGCAAATTCCTTTTGAAGGAATTTGCCAAGAGTTCTGAAAACTCTTGGCTGCGTTTGCGGCGGTTCGTTGCGTCCGGATCAGAACGCGTAGGTGAAGGTCAGCCCGCCGCGTGCCGCGCCGATATCGTTCCCGTCATCGGCCGAGATCGAGCCTACGAGAGCCGCGTTTTCGGTGAAGCTGTAGCGCCCTTCGATCGAGGCGGTGAACACCCTGTCGGAGCGGTGCGCGTCGATGCCTGACAAGGATCCTGCGCCTGTGTCTCCGGCTGCCGTGGTCGTGTCGGATACAAGGAAGGCGGTTCCGGCGCGCAGGGTCAGGGAGAGAGGCGAGGTGGACTCGCGGTAGGTAAGCCCAAGCGTCGCCGCAACACGTGTCTGGGTTCCAGAGGCGTCTACCGTCAGGCCCTGATCGTCGGTGTAGGCGTTCGAGTCCGATCTGGCGTAGGACGCTTCCACGCGGGGGTCGAGTGCGAAGCCGTTGCCCAACGCCATGCGCTTGCCTGCCGTTGCCGCGACCACGGCGATCATGCTGTCATGGCTGGAGGTTGCGCTGAACAGCGTTCCGTTGACGAGGTCGCTGTTCGCCTTGCCCAACGCGCCGAGGGCGGTGATGTAGGCGCCGCCCTGTTCTGCGCTGAGGTAGCTGCCGACATAGCCTGCGCTATGCGACGCGGTGGAGGAGCGCGGACCGAAGGCGCCCAAGGTCGAGCCGAGGTCGGTGCTGCCCTGTTGCAGGCTTGCGAATACGCCACCGTTCATGCTTTGGCCGATGGCGTATTCGATGCCTCCGGTCAGGGTGCGGTTCGTCGCGTCAAAGCCTTCGAAGCCGCTGGCTGCGCCCATCCGGAACGAACCGGCCCCTGCCATGACCCAGACAGACGAGGGCGTGAGGGCGCAATCGATCGTGGTGCCGGTGCAGAGCGCGCGTTTGGCGATGGAGCCATCGGCAAAGCCCGTAAGAAGCGACGACATGGCTTCGACACCACCGCTTGCCAAGGCGAGTTCGGCGCTGGCGTTCGGGCCGAGGGTTACGCCGTCGAGCGCCGTTGTCCATTGCAGGTAGACGCCGCCGTTGCCCTGGTCGACCAGTGCCCATTGGCGGGCCGGATCGACGGGCAGATTGCTGTCGGCAACATAGGTGGTCGAGGCGACGAGCGAGGCGCCCGCACCCGGTCGGGACAGGGCAGCGGATTGCAGGTCGTCGATGATGGCGACCGAACCGGACAGGCCGAGCGGCATGCCCATGTCGAGGTAGCCGCCAACCGCGTCGATGCGGATGCCGATGGTGCCTGTGGTGGTGATCGAGGTGCTGACGTCGATCTGGTCGGCATTGCCGCTGACCGCATCGTCGCGCCCGTTGCGGTAGGTCGTGTCATCGGCGTCAAAATTCACACGCAGCGTAGGCAAGGTAAGGGGCGTGGCGCTTCCGGTCAGGTCGAGGTCGGCGACGGTAAGTGCATCGTCGGCTGTGGATTGCGGCAAGACCGGAAAGGACACGACCGAAAGCGGCAGGTTCGAGACCGGAAGCACTGCCGCAAAGGCCGCATCGCGCAAATCGACATAGGATGTCGCATCGACCGAAAGCTTGGCCGTGTCGGACCCGTCCGCAGCGGTCAGGGCGCGCGTACCGTTCGTCTGGAACAGGGCACTGGAGGATGTGAGATCAAGCGTGGTGACCGTCGCATCTTGCGAGAACTGCAGGAATGAGCCGACGGCCTCGACGCTGTCCCATTGGTCGAACTGGCGGTAGAACAGTCCGCCCTCGCTGTAGTCGCCGTCGAAGCCGGTGAGCGTTGCGCTGTTGGCGCCGTCGCCGCCGTCAAACATCGAAATTCCAGTGACATCCAGCGCATCGGCGCCGAGCGTGTCGTTGAAAACGAGGTTCAGCGTGTCGCCGCCCGCGCCGAGGTCGAGTGACCCGAGGCCACTGAGGCCCCCGATCTTGCCACCGGTCAGGTTGGCCGTATCGTTGCCTTCGCCGCCGCTGATACCCCCCTGCACCTCGCCGCTTGTCACGTTGATGGTGTCATCGCCGGTACCGCCGGATAGCGCGCCCTCGACCGTGGCATTGCCTTCGACAAGCAGGCTGTCGCCGCCAGCGCCGCCAAGCACGCTGCCCTTGACGACGGCCAAGGCCTGGACCGTCACCAGATCGTTGTCGTCTCCGGCATCGACATCGCCTTTTACGGTCGAGCCTCCGGTGACGAGGATGGCGTCATCGCCCGTGTCCCCCAGCACATCGCCGTCGACGGTGCTTGCGCCGCGGATCCCCACGGTGTCCTTTCCCGCGCCTGCGTCGAAGTCGCCCTCGATGGTCGAGCCGCCCAGCGTGTCGCCTTCGAGGAGTGCCGTGTCGTCGCCGCCGCCGGTATAGACCGATCCTTCGACGGTGCTTTGTTCCTGAATGGTCAGAAGATCGGCGCCGTCTTCGGCCTTGACGTCGCCCGTGACGGTCGAGCCGCCACGGATAAGCACGGTATCTGCATCGGCCCCTGCGAGCAGGTCGCCGTCGAGCGTCGTGCCGAGTTTGAGTGTGACCTTGTCGGCCCCTGCGCCGGCGTCGATGTTGCCTGCGAGTTCGGACGCATCGCGCAGCATGATGACGTCGGCCCCGTCACCGCCCGACAGGGTGCCCGTAACGGTCGTTCCCGCGTTCCGCAGGGTCAGTATGTCGTCACCGAGGCCGCCATCGACGTTGCCGGTAAGGGATGAGGCCCCTTCGATCAGGATATTGTCGGCCCCATCGGCGCCGAGGATATTGCCGGACAGGACGCTGGCGCCCTGTGCGGTGATGGCATCGTCACCGTCTCCGCCATCGACGAGCGTGGTGCCGGATTTGGGAGCAAGGTTGCTTGCTTCACCGAAAACGATGCTGTCGTTGCCGCCTTGGCCATTGACGGTAAGGTTTCCGGTCGCACCACCCGAATAGACAAGGTTGCCGTCGGGGCCGGCATCGAGCGTAAAGTCGGTCGCGCCGATGCAAGGATAGTTGATCCCGATGGTCAGGCAACCGGCGAAAGAGGCCGTTCCGGACATCGTCAGCCCAAGGGCGAGCGCCGACACCGCGCATCCGCGCAGAAGGGGGGGCGGCCGGTATGGACGGCAGCGGGGCCGACTGTCGGAAGAAAAAGCCGTGCCGCGCTGCGGGTGGTCATGCATGAACTCCGGGGAAAATGGATTTCGCGCCGCAAGATGACGCCTGGGTATCCGTTTAGACGTTCGGCATCGCCGTTCAAACTTATATTAAGACTAATTAACATTCTTTGGTATGGGATGCGCCGCAGCCCTGCGTGGCGCGGGTTGCAGGCATTCGCGCCAAAGCCCGTGGCGCCTGAAGGCACTGTCAGCGAAGGGGCGGGACGTGTGGGCGCGCCTGCTACCGGGCACAGCCGTCGGGCCCGAGGGGCGATGAACCGGGGGACCATCGTCATGGCAAGCGAGGTCGGGGCGGCCTGATCGGTCAGGGCGTCGCGAGGTTATCGGTGACGTTGCCCCCTACGCCTAATCCAGTTTGAGGTGGACTCTGGCCCAACCGAGAGGACCAGAGATGAAGCGCAGTAGGTTCACCCAAGACCAGATCATCGGCATTCTGAAGGAGCACGAGGCCGGGGTTTCCGTCGCCGATCTGTGTCGCAAGCACGGCGTCAGCGATGCGACTGTCTACAAGGGGAAGGCCAAGTATGGTGGCATGGATGTCAGTGAGGCGAAGCGCCTGAAGGGGCTTGAGGACGAGAACGCCCGTCTGAAGCGGCCGCTAGCCGATGCGATGCTCGATCGAGCCATTGTGGCGCCATTGGTTCAAGCCCAATGGCGAGGGCGGCGCTGAAGGATCTCTTGGGAAAAAAGTGGTGACGCCCGCCGGAAAGCGGCAAGCGGTCGCGCATCGGGTGGCGGGCCACGGGATGAGCGAGCGGCGGGCATGCCGGGTGATCGGCTGTTGCCGGATGACCATGCGCTATGAGGCGATCCGGCAGGAGGACCCCGTGCTGCGCGAGCGGCTGAAGGAGCTGGCCCGTGTCCGTCGCCGGTTCGGCTACCGGCGGCTGCATGTGTTCCTGCGCCGCGAGGGGCATGAGGTGAACCACAAGCGCCTGTTCCGGATCTACCGCGAGGAGCGGCTGCACGTGCGCCGTCGCGGTGGACGCAAGCGGGCCATCGGAACGCGGGCCCCGATGGCGTTACGCCTGATGCCGAACCAGCGCTGGTCGCTGGACCCTCGCCATGGTCACTCGGACCAGTGGCGTTCCCATGGCTCGATCTCTGACCAGCTGACCGATGGCCGCCGCTTCCGGATCATGACCGTGGTCGACGACTGCACGCGGGAATGCCTCGCCCTGATCGCCGACACGTCCCTGTCCGGCGCAAGGGTGGCGCGAGAGCTGGCGACCTTATTCGAGGTCCGAGGCAAGCCAGGAACTGTGGTCAGCGATAATGGCACCGAGTTCACCTCGAACGCGATCCTGACCTTCGCCGACGACCGCAAGATCGAGTGGCATTACATCGCACCCGGCAAGCCGACCCGGAACGCCGACCCGGAACGCCTTCATCGAGAGCTTCAACGGTCGCCTGCGCGACGAGCTTCTGAACGAGACGCTGTTTGCGTCCCTGAACCACGCCCGCGCCACGCTCGCGGCCTGGCGCACGGACTACAACACCGAACGCCCGCACTCACGCCTCGGCTGGCAGACGCCTGCCGCCTTCGCCCAGACCCTCGCCCCGTTGCCCAACCCGCCCAAACAGGCAAAACTCAAACCCGGAGTCTCGCTCATGCTGGATAAAAGTCGGGGGCGACGTCAACACCGAAATGACCGGTGCCGAATTTCTCTGGCCAAGTCGGGTAAATGGAAGCCCGCACCTTTCGACCCGCCAATACGCACGGATCATGCGGGCTTGGGTCACATCGATAGGTTTGGAGCCAAGTGCCTACGGTACACATTCGATGCGCCGCACGAAGGTTGCCCAGATCTACAAGAAGACCGGCAACCTGCGCGCAGTGCAGCTTCTTCTTGGCCACACCAAGATGGACAGCACGGTCCGCTACCTTGGCGTAGATCTCGACGACGCTTTGGCGTTGTCTGAAACCGTCGACCTGTAAACGTCCTCGCCCGGCGTAGGTAATGCTGGGCGAGCCACAGCGTTATCTTTGTTACGGCACGGCTTCAGCAGACCCAAAGCCGTCGTCCAGTTTGCGGTGCATCTGCAGCGGGCCCGAACTACTCATCAACGATCCGGGCGGAAAGCGGACCTTCGCGTCCCGTTGTTTCATCCAGCCACCGCAGCAGGCTCTGCACTTACACGTGAGCTTTGCTTCAAGTCCGGAACGAAACGGGTTCTGGCGCGCTCAGGGATGCGCCACAATTCCGTGACGAGTGAGAGCAAAGGAAGACGATGGTGTCGCACCAGGTCAAACTCGTCTCTGTCAGCACAGCCGTCCCCCCGAACCTGATCCATCAACGCGACGCAGCCAAGGTAGCCCATGCGAGTTTTTCGGCGCGATACGATGATTTCGAGCGTCTGGTGAAGGTGTTCGAAAGTTCGGGCATCCTGAAGCGCTACCTCGTCAAACCTCTGGATTGGTATCTTCAGCCGCTGGGATGGGCCGAACGCAACGCGGCATATCTTGACGGAGCTTGTGCGCTGTTCGTTGCGGCTGCATCGAAGGCGCTTGCCGAGGCGGGGCTTGCGGGATCGGATATCGACACCGTCGTCACCATATCGTCCACCGGATTGGCAACGCCCGGCATCGACGCGCGCGTCGCAGGGCAGATGGGATTTCGCACCGATGTCGAGCGCGTGCCGGTCTTCGGCCTCGGATGTGCGGGCGGTGTCACCGGCCTGGGGCTGGGCGCACGGTTGGCAGCGTCGCGGCCCGGAAGCAACGTCTTGGTCGTCGCTGTGGAGTTGTGTTCGGTGGCCTTTCGCCTCGACAAGCTGACAAAGGAAAACATCGTTGCGACTGCGCTGTTCGGCGATGGCGCGGCCGCCTGCGTCTTGGGGTCGGCGGGAGACGGGATTGCCGCTGTAGAGTTCTCGGGACACCACACATGGCCCGAGACGCTCGACATCATGGGGTGGAGTGTTGATGACAGCGGACTTGGCGTGATCTTCGACCGCGCCATCCCGCCCTTTGCCGAGGCAAACATCGCACCCGCCCTGCAAACCATCCTGGGTCGGAATGGCTTGGGGCTGGACGCGGTCGACCGTTTCGCCTGCCACCCCGGCGGGGCAAAGGTCATCACCGCACTGGAACGCGCCTTGTCACTGGATCAGGGCACCCTGAACCATGAACGCGGGGTTCTGGCCGACTATGGCAACATGTCCGCCCCGACCGCACTCTTCGTACTCGACCGGCTGGTCAGGGACGGGCTTCCGCCCCGCACGCTGCTGACGGCGATGGGGCCGGGATTTACCGCGAGCTGTGTTTCCTTGCAGGCCGCCGCATGACGCCGGCCGTTCTGCTGCTTGGCTTCGTCACCCTGTCCCGTCTGGGCGAGTTGTGGCTGGCGCGGCGCAACACGGCCCGGTTGCTTTCCCGAGGCGCGACCGAAAGGGCCTCCGGTCATTATCCGGCAATCGTCGTGCTGCACGGCCTGTGGCTTGCCAGCCTGTGGGCCTTTGGCGCGGGCCAGCCGGTGAACGGGGGATGGCTCGCGGTGTTCGTGGTGCTGCAACTCGGCCGGATCTGGGTTCTGGCGACGATGGGTCCGCGCTGGACAACACGCATCATCATCGTGCCGGGCGAGCGGCTGGTGGCGCGGGGCCCCTACCGATACGTCAACCATCCGAACTACATCGTCGTGATCGGAGAGATCGCAGTGCTGCCGCTGTGCCTTGGCTTGCCTTGGCTGGCGGTCGTTTTCACGGCGCTGAATGCTGCGGTCCTTACGGTCCGTATCAGGGCAGAGAACGCCGGATTGGAAATGGCCCGCCACCATGCTGCGCGCTGATCGGCACCCGACGGAACCGGCCCAGATCGCGACATGGCTTGGCTTCGGCGCGATGTGCATCGGCATGTTCATGGCGATCTTGGATGTGCAGATCGTTGCGACCTCGCTGCCAAACATCCAAGCCGCCCTGAAGATCGCCCCCGACCGGATGAGTTGGGTGCAGACCGCCTATCTGATCGCCGAGGTCATCGCCATCCCGCTGACCGGAATGCTGATGCGTATCCTGACGATGCGCTGGCTGTTCGTTGCGGCAACGGCGATCTTCACCATCGCCTCGGTCGGGTGCGCCGCTTCGGGCAGTTTCACTGAGCTTATCGCTTGGCGTATCGTGCAGGGGCTTGCCGGTGGAACGCTGATTCCGGCGGTATTCGCGGCGGTCTTCCTGCTGTTTGACCAAAGCCGACAGGGTATCGCCACCACGCTGGCCGGTGTTCTGGCGGTGCTGGCCCCGACGGTCGGCCCCATTGTCGGGGGCTGGATCACCGAGACCTATTCTTGGCACTGGCTGTTTCTGATCAATGTGGTCCCCGGCGTGGTCGCAATTGCAGTCGCAGCCACGGTGCTGCCACGCGCCGCGATGCAGATGGGGCTGGTCCGCAGGATCGACTGGCTGTCGCTGGCCATGCTGGCCGTCGCGCTTGGCGCGCTCGAGATCGCGCTGAAAGAGGCTCCGCAACGCGGCTGGACGTCGGGGCTTGGGATCGGACTTCTGTCGCTTGCCGTCATCAGCGGAACGGGCTTTGTGCGCCGCAGCCTTTCAACCGCCACGCCAATCGTGGACCTGCGCAATTTCGCCAGCCGAAGCTTCGCGGTTGGCTGCCTCCTCAGCTTCGTCCTCGGGATCGGGCTCTTCGGATCGGTCTATCTGATGCCGGTCTTCCTCGCCTTCGTGCGCGGGCACGATGCACTCGAGATCGGAACGATCATGCTCGTCACCGGCGTCGTGCAGTTGCTGATGGCCCCCCTCGCCGTTGCGCTGGAACAAAGGGCCGATGCGCGCCTGCTGACGGGGTTGGGCTTTGCCGTTTTTGCCACGGGGCTCGCGATGAGCGGCTTCCAGACGTCCCGGACGGACGGCGCGGAGATGTTCTGGCCGCAGGTAGTGCGGGGCCTCGCCATCATGTTCTGCCTCTTGCCGCCAACCCGCCTTGCCCTCGGGGCACTGGCACCCGAGCGGGTGCCCGATGCCAGCGGCCTGTTCAACCTGATGCGCAATCTGGGCGGGGCAATCGGACTGGCACTGATAGACACGGTGATCTACACGCGCGGTCCGCAGCACGCCGCCGATCTTGTGGCGCGGCTGCAAACCGGCGATGCCGATGCCGCGCGGTTCATCGGCATCCCCGAAGCGATGATCACGGCCCTGCCCAGCGGACCGATTGACCCCGCAAGCATGGCGATGCTCGCACCCCTGCTGGAAAAGGCTTCGTTGACGATGGCGATCAACGAAGCATGGCTGATGATCGCGCTGCTCACGCTGGTTGCCCTGATGTGCGTTCCCTTCGCGCAAAGACGGGGCCAGCGGACATGACGACGCCGGAAACGCCCATCGGGCGGCTGACGGCCTTGGTGGCGGGATGCGCTGCACCGCCAAGCGGCAAGGCAAGGATCGCCCTCGCCCTGATCTATGGCACGGTGACGCATCTGGCCTTTGTCGTCAATGGTCACTTTTTTGGATCATCATCGCGGAATGGCGCAAGCACTTCGCGGGCCAGCGGAAGGGGATCGGCACGGTCGCCGCTGCTTTCAAAAACTATGCCTTCCGCGACAGACAGGGCCATCAGCCGACCGATAAAGGCCGAGCGAAACTGTTCTGCGGTGCGGTCAGTCGTAGATGTTTGTGTGGCAAGAGCGCGCACCAAGCCCAGCAAATTTCGGGCTCTGTGACCGAGCTCGCGAACCAGAATAGCTTGCTCGCTCGCACCTTGGCTGAGCTTTATATGGCTTCGAACCCTTTCAATCGCTGCGGCGCGCAAATTCGCATAGGTCTGCAAGAACGCAATGTCATTCGCATTGAAATCTCGTGGTTCTCGTTCATCCACTTCCAACACGCCGAAGGGTGCGTTTTGGCCGACGATGATAACGTTGACCATGCTCCGCACCCGTGGCGACGCAGCACGTCCGGTATATCAAAGCGGTCTTCGAGGTCTATATCTGGGGATACAACTGGCTTGTCGGAACGCAGGGCATGGCCCCCGGGGGATCGCTCGTCGTCTCCGAAAGTTTCGTGTCCCACCACACCGGGCTGCCAATTCACTCCCGCACGAATAAGCATTTCGCCTTGCTCAGGATGGTGTTCCAGCAGCTTCACGAGCGGCAAATCCAATGCTTCGGAAACGAGTTCGGCAGCTCGATGCAGGAGGGCGTCGACGTCATCACAGCGAAATGCGAACAACCCGAATTCAGCTAAGAGGTCATGCCAATGGAGTCAGATCTTTCATGTGCCGTCGTCTCCTTGCATACATCGTCCATTACGGATCATGGTTTCGTCACGGCCCTGAACGTCTGGTGCATCAAGGAAAGCAGACTTTCCTTGGAGAATGGCTTGGTGAGCCTCGGCGCATCTCGGATCGCGGCCTCGTCGCGCGGGTCCCTGCCGAAGCCGGTGCAGAGGATGAAGGGCACGCCGCGCGCCAGCAGTTCCTCGGCCGCGGGCGTGACGCGTTCGCCGCGCAGCGACATGTCGAGCAAAGCGCCGTCCAGTTCGTTGCTCCGGATGACCGCGAGGGCTGCGGCGACGGTGGCCGCCGGACCCACGACCACGCAACCGAACTCGTGCAGCATGTCCTCGATGTCGAGAAGGATCAGCATCTCGTCCTCTACGACGAGAATCCGCAGGCCTTTCAGTGGTTCACTGGAATCGGACACAAATCAGGTTTCCTTTCGGCCCGGAGGGCGTTGGTCGATCTTCCGCGGAAAGGCGATGTCGCACTGCAACCCCTCGGCCCGAAAGTCCAGCTCGGCGGTGCCGCCGAGTTGATGGGTGATGCTGCGCTCGATCAGGCTTGATCCGAACCCACGCCGCGAAGGCGCAGCGACCGCAGGGCCGCCGGTTTCGGTCCAGGTCAGGCACACCCAGTCTCCGTCCGCGCGGGTCTGCAATTCCCAACGGATGTCGAGACGGCCGTCCCCTTCCGAAAGCGCGCCGTATTTGACGGCGTTGGTGGCAAGCTCGTTCAAAACCATCGCCAGCACCACGCCGGCATCGGGTGTCATGGTCAGGGTGGGGCCCTCGGCGCGGATCCGGTCTTTTCGGCCATGCGGAGCCAGCGTCTCGCGGACAAGCTGGTCAAGGTCGGCTCCGTCCCAGTTCTGCCGCAGCAAAAGGTCATGGACCCGCGCCAGGGCGGTCAGACGCCCTTCGAACGCAATCCTGAATTCGTCCAGCGTCGCACTCTGGCGGATCGTCTGCGACCCGATCGACTGCACCATCGCCAGCGTGTTCTTCACGCGGTGGCTGAGCTCGCTGATCAGGGTCTGGCGCAGCCCCTCGGCCTCGTGGTTCGCGGTCACGTCCTCGATCGCCAGCAGGATCAGTTTCGTACGATCGCCGCCATGCACCAATCTGCGCGCATTGAGACGCATGTGCCGCCGCCCGCGCTTGGGAAACACATGCTCGATCTCGAAATCGTCGAAGGCCTGCGCCTCGCTCAACACCTCGCGCAGCAAACGGCGGAGTTCGGGAATGTCCCAGGCTCCGTGGTCCAGTTCGTGCAACTGATAGCCATTGGACTCATCCGGCGGGCAGCTGAAGGCTTCGCAGAAGGCCGGATTGATGGATTGGACGCGCAACTCGGCGTCAAGCACCATCACGGGATGGCGGACCGTGTTGATGATCGCCTCGGCGTAGTCCAGCGCCTCCTTGATCGCATCCTGCGCCAGCTTGCGCTCGGTGATGTCGACGAAGGCGATCACCACGCCCGCGATCCGGTCGTCATGGGTCCGGTAGGGCAGCACGCGCCGCAGATACCAGCGTCCGGCACTGCCGCGCACCTCGGCGTCTATTCCCGTCAGCTTTTGCAGCACCAGCCGCGCATCGGGCAAAAGCGCATCATCCTCGACCTTCCAGGCGAAATGGGTGACGGGCCTGCCGATGTCGGTATCAACCAGTGCCAGAAGCCCCTTGCTGCTCGGCGAAAACCATCTGATGCAGAAATTCCGGTCCAGAAACACTGTCGCGATCTCGCTGCTGGCCAAGAGGTTGTTCAGCGTGTCGGTCGTATCCGCCAATTCCTGGTTCTTGTGCTGAAGCTGGCTGTTGACGGTCTGCAATTCCTCGTTGAACGACTGAAGTTCCTCTTTCGAGGTCTCCAACTCCTCGTTCGTCGATTGAAGCTCCTCGTTCATCGAGGTCACTTCCTCGTTGGCGACCTTCAGCTCCTCGTTGGTGCGTTCAAACTGTTCCACGGTCTCGCGCAACTCGATCCGCGCGGCGACGAGTTCAAATTCGACCGCCTGCTGCGTCACCATCCGGTCCGTTTCATCGGCAGTCGCCGGAATGGTCTGCTCGGGGCCGATGTCGCGGAAACTGACCAGAAGCAGCGCGTCCGACTGTTCCGACAGCGGGACGACCGCCACCGCCACGGGCTGTTCGTGGTGATCGCGCCGGATCCTCACGCGGAATTCGACCGGCCGGTTCTCGGCGATGGCATCGCGCACCGCATGGCGCAGCTTGGCGCGCAGGCCATGCCGCGCCATGGCAAGGATGTCGCGGCTGGGTTCACCGGGCGGCGGTTCCAGATAGGCACCGGTCGATCCGTGCACCCAGACCACCTCCCCGTTCCGCCCGATCAGCACCGAGGCGGGGGCAAAACGCTCCAGAAGCGCGCGCTGCGCCACATCGACGATGCGCGGCGGCAGGCGGCTGGCCTCGGGCGCGGCCGCTCCATCCGCAGCGCCGGGCCGCGACCGGCCGGGAAACAGCGGAAAGTCGAGGATGTCGTGCCGGTTCGGTCCGAGCCTGCGAAAGATCCGCCATTTTTTCGAGATTGTGTCGAACAGGTCCTCGCGCCCCGAGACGCTTTCGGCATTGCCAAGCATCATGTAGCCGCCCTGCCGAAGCGAGAAATGCATCAGGGCCAGCGCGCGCTTCTGCGCGGCGGTCTCGAAATAGATCAGCAGGTTGCGGCAGGTCACCACGTCGATCTGCGAAAACGGCGGGTCGCGCAGCAGGTTGTGGGCGGCGAAGACGACCATGTCGCGCAGCTCTTCCTTGACCCGGCAATTCTCGCCGAGCATGTCGAAGTGGCGCTCGAAAAGATGTGGCGGGATCGCTGCAATAGCCCCCTCGGAATACAGCCCCGCGCGTGCGATCGTCAGGTTGTCCTCGCGGCTGTCGGTGGCAAAGAGCTTGATGTCGAAGCGCTTGCCCGCCGCCTCGGCCCGGTCGACCAGCAGCATGGCCAAGGTATA
This sequence comes from Gemmobacter aquarius, assembly GCF_003060865.1. Lineage (NCBI taxonomy): Bacteria > Pseudomonadati > Pseudomonadota > Alphaproteobacteria > Rhodobacterales > Paracoccaceae > Paragemmobacter > Paragemmobacter aquarius. Next base: position 2,735,240 of record NZ_CP028918.1, on the reverse strand, counting down.
GGCTTCCTCGCCGGTGGCACAGGCCGGCACCCAAAGACGGATCGCGGCGCCGGTCTCGCGCTCGGCCACAAGCGCGGCGAGCACGCTTTCATCCAGCGCGGCCCATGCCTCGGGATCGCGGAAGAACGTCGTGACGTTGATCATCAGATCGCGCGCCAGCGTTTCCAACTCTCCCGGCTGCGACCGCAGGTAGTCGAGGTAGTCTTCCACGCTGTGCAGGTTGCACAGCCCCATGCGGCGGTGGATCCGTCGCGTCAGCGTGCTGCGCTTGTAGAGGCGGAAATCGTGGTCCGCGCGGCTTCGCAGCAGCGCAAGCACCGGAGTGATCGACACATCGCGCGACGGCCCGTCGGCAAAAAGCTCGGCTCCGGCGGAATAGGCATGTTTCACATAGCGCAACAGGATTTCGGGCATGTTCTCGGGCGCAAGCACGTGATCGGCAAGGTCTGCCATGATCACGCTTTGCGGCATGGAATCAAACTTTGCCGTCGACGGGGATTGCACAAGAACGCAGCCGCCTTCGGCCTTGACCTCGCGCAGGCCGCCGGTGCCGTCGGTGCCGGAACCCGACAGAACGATGCAGATCGCCCGTCCGCGCCGATGTGTCGCCATCGACTCGAAAAGCCGGTCGATGGGATAGCGGGCACCGCGCCGCTCGACCGGTTCGCTCAGCCGAAGATGCCCCTCCTCCACCGTCAACGAGGTTGCAGGCGGGATGACGTAGATGTGGTCGGGTTCGACCGCAACGCCATCGACGGCCTCGCCGACCGTCATCTTCGTGTGCTGGCCCAGAACATCGGCTAGCCCGCTGACCCGTGTCGGATCGAGATGCATCACGACGACAAAGGCCATGCCGCTGTCCGGGGGCATGGCGTCGAAAAGACGTATCAACGCCTCGATCCCGCCCGCCGAAGCCCCGATCCCGACAAGCGGGCAATGCCGCGGCCCGCCACCGGTCTTGCCTACCGTGTCGCGACTGGACTCGGAGGCAGACGAGTCCGAGGCGGTGCGTTGATCCGCTGTCCGATTCAAGGCGCGTCCAATCCAAGTTGTTCGGTGGTGTTTCCCACTGCCACGCCTGTCTGAAGGCAGAACACGCATTGGCTCGGTCAAGGGGACCGCAAGGGGTACAACCGTAGCCTTACCACCGAACCGATAGAACTGCACCGTCCAATCCGGCCCTGTCGCAGAAATCCACCATCGCGCATCGCGCCGGCGCGTTGGCGCTCCCGACCCTTGCAAGGATCGTCCTTGGACCGTGACGTGGCAGAATTCTTTTCTCTGCCAAGCCTCGATCCCTGCCGCGGCCTGCCCGCGCCCTGCGGGCAACGAGATCAACGCCTTGGCCGCTCCACGCCCTTGCGCCTCCCGCCGCGCCACGCCGCGTTCCCGCCGGAACGGGCTGCCCCGCAGTCCGGAACAATCGCTCCGGCCTGCGGTTGCCGACCGCACGCCGAGCTTCGGCCAAACAAAGGAATGTTGATATGCGGTTCAAAATGTTGCCCTCGGTCGCCGTAACCTCGGCGGTGGTCTTCGCCGCGCTTGCCTCTGGCGGAACGGCCCAAACCAAGCCGGAAACCGGAACGGCGCAGGCAATGGCGACCCCGTCGCCGGAGATGCAGACCGTTCTCGACGCGCTCAAGGCGCTCGGCGCAAAGCCGCTCCATACCCTCACGGTCGAAGAGGCACGGGCACAGCCGACACCCGCCGATGCCGTGGCGGTGGTGATGAAGGACAAGGGCATCGATGCCGGTCCCGCCGCCGAGATCAAGATGCGCGATGTCGCGATCCCCGGCCCCGGCGGCGAGATAAAGGCGCGTATCTACACACCACCCGGCGCGGGCCCGTTTCCGGTGATCGTCTATTACCACGGCGGCGGTTGGGTGATCGCAAATCTCGACACCTACGACGCCTCGGCCCGCCGATTGTCGGTCGGCGCAAAGGCAATCGTCGTCTCGTCGCACTACCGCCAAGGTCCGGAAGACGTGTTCCCGGCCGCCCATGAAGATGCCTATGCCGCCTATGTCTGGGCCGTCGAACATGCGGGCGACTTCAACGGGGACGCCGCGCATATGGCGCTCGCCGGCGAAAGCGCGGGTGGCAACCTTGCCGCCAACGTGGCCATCATGGCCCGCGACGCAAAGATCACCCAGCCCCTGCATCAGCTGCTGGTCTATCCCGTCGCCGGAAACGACATGACGACCTCATCCTATCTCGAAAACGCGGATGCCGCGCCCTTGGGCAAGGCTGACATGGCCTGGTTCGTGGAAAACGCCTTCGCCAAGCCCGACGATGCGGCGGATCCTCGCATCAACCTCGTCAGCCGGACCGACCTCTCCGGTCTGCCACCGGCCACCGTCATCACGGCACAGATCGACCCCCTGAGATCCGAGGGCATGGCCTATGCCAAAGCTCTCGAAGCGGCCGGCGTTGCGGTCGAGATGAAGAATTACGACGCGGTGACACACGAATTCTTCGGCATGGGAACGGTCGTGCCGCAGGCCGCCCAAGCGATGGACTACGCCACGTCCCGCCTCCGCCAAGCCCTGACCAACTAACCAGCCGGGCCGGCGCGCCAAGCGCCGGCCCCTCGGGGCCGAACACATAGACGTCGAACTCAGACGAACGGCCGCTTTGGGCCGAGGCTGTGTGGAAACTGCTCTCTGTGCTAGACTTCGGCAGGTCAGGCGGAGGCGGGCATGGCGGGTTTCATCGAGGGCGTCGATCGCGGCCAGTCGGTGCTTTTTCCTGATCGGCTGGACGACTGGATCGGTGAGGACAGCCTCGTGCGCGTTGTCGATTTCTTCGTCGAAGAGCTGGATCTGCAACGTCTTGGTTTCGCTCGCTCTGCCGCCGCGAGGACGGGACGGCCCGGCTATCACCCTGCAGTGCTGCTCAAGCTGTTCATCTACGGCTACCTCAACCGCATCCCGTCTGGCCGCAGGCTGGAACGCGAGGCAGGGCGCAACGTCGAGGTCATGTGGCTGACCGGCAAGCTGGTGCCGGATCACAAGACCATCGCGGACTTCCGGCGCGACAACGGCGCGGGTATCCGCGCGAGGTTGTGTTTTCGACACCCCACGGGCGCGTGCAGCGCGAATTGGTCAAGGAAGCCGACCTCGTCCAAGGCGGCCGTTTTGTCAAAAACCTTGCTGACCTTGGTCTGCGTTGCGCTCGCGGGCAGGAAGGTAAGGTAGCAACGCTGATCCAGTCCTTCCCCGTCGAGGCGAGCAAGATCGCCCTGACCAGGACGGGCTGGGCTTTCGGGCCGGTGCCTGCCTTCCGCATGCAGGATGGCGTTGTCATCGGCGCGGATCCCGACACCATCGCCGCGATCTATGCGGGCCCGACCTTCACGCAGAGCTATCGCAGCGAAGCCCTGAAATGGTGCGAAGGGGTAAAACGCCTGATAGAGGACAACCGTATTCCGACGATGGTGATCGCTTTGCAGCTGGCGGGTCCGCTCCTGCGTCTGATCGGCGAAAACGGGTTCAGTGTGCATCTCGACGGGATGTCTTCGGTGGGCAAATCCAGTGCCGGGACGATGGCCCATGCGGTTTTTTCGCGTGGTCACCTTATGACCGCCGAGGCGACCGCGAACGGTTTGGAGCCGGTCATTGCCCGTCATAATGATCATGCCTTCGTCCTCGATGAACCGCGCCCGCGCGCGGGCATGGCGAAAGACTCCTGCGGCGTTGCGAACGGAAGGGGAAAGTTGCGCGCCACCGCCAACGGAGATGCCGCGCATCAGAACGAATGGAAGACCATTCTTTTAACAACAGGCGAAACCACACCCACCGAAGCGAGCAAGGAGCCCGTCCAGACCGGCCAACGGGTCCGCCATCCGGTTATTGCGGTGCAGGGGCACAGGTACGGGCTGTTCGACACCTTCGGTCCTTTCGACTCAGACACTGCGTTCGTGCCGGCCATCAAGACCGCGGCGTCGCAGCATGCCGGCAGCCTCGGGCGGGCCTACATCGAGGCTCTTTGCCAGGATTTACCGGCGTCGATCGCAAGGGCGAAGCAACAGGTCGAACTGGAACACGGAAGTCTGATTGTTCTGGCCGCGGGGCGGTGGACCAGCCCGCAGCACCACCGCATGCTCCGCAATTTCGCGATCATCTATGCGGCTGGCGTTCTGGCGATCGACTTTGGCCTCGCCCCCTGGACGCTCGCCGGACTGACCAAGGCGATACGGCACTGCGCCTTCCGCGCGTTGCGGCAGTTCGACAACCCTGCCTTTTTCACCTTGATGAAGGATAACCGCGCAATCGAGACCCTCTGGATGCACCTCGAGGAATGCGAGCACCGCTTCATCACCCCGCAGGGCAGGCCTGATGCCCCCACGGTCGCTATCGGTTGGAAGGATGACGACTACGCCTGCATCAGTCGCGAGGCCTTCGAAGGCTGGTTCGGAAACCCGACCGAGGCCGCAAGTGCCCTGAAACTTCTCCTCCAGCACGGTCTGGTCATCCCCGGCGACGGACGCCACATGCTTCGCAAGCTCCCCCGCTGGACCGGCGAAACCGGCCGCGCGGTCTGCGTGGATTTGAGCAGGGTTCCGCTGTGAGCAGGGGGAAGGGTGTGGGCGCGGTGTGGGATCAGGAGCCAGATACAGGCGCTTCGGGCCGGGCATTTACTGCCCTGAAACTGCAAATCAGCCAGCATTTTGCTTTTGGTCCCCACTGCCCTACTCTTCCTTTTGGTCAGACGCAGCGAACGGGGACGGAAACCTGCCATGAAAGCCTTGCGAATGTTATGCGGCGTAGTCCTCTCTGTGGTCGCACTGACGGCCTCTGTGCCCGCATGGGCCGAGGCGACTTTTGTCCGCATCCCCACGCAATATATTGCGGCTCTGGGTAACCCGAAGGCTTCGGCAGGCGACGACGCAGGCACATGGGGCCTGTGGGCGATCGACCCCGGTCCGCGCGGGGTTCGCATCGGTGACTTCGACGATCTGGTCGCAAATGCGGGTGCCGCCCCGAACGGCTGGCAGTTCGACCCAAAGGGTTGGTGGCTGGAAGAGCATGGCCTTATCATGGAGGCGCCGCAGTTTCCGCTTCCCGCCGGCCAGTATGTCGTCACCGGAGGGCGCGAGGTGACATCTCTTCTGACGGTTTCCGAACCTGATGCCACCGGCAAACAAGGCTGGACCCTGGACGACGGGGCGACGATCTACGACGTGACGCATTTCGGCTGTCGGGCCGCGCTCTATACCGAAAATGTTTCCGGACAAAGCTGCTCGCCCGCAAAAGCACCCATGTCTGTTTTCCCCATGACGCCCGGCATGGTCATGCCGGCGGTCGAGGGGTGCAGCAAGCAGGACTATCAGGTGCTGATCGTCATCGGGATGATGGTCGAGGCCGAAAGCTGAGCGTTTGTGTCTGCCGATTACGCGGTCGGCAGCCGGAAACGACGGAAAGATCTCGAAAATGACCCTCTGTCAGCGTGGGGTCGATGTGGGATCAAGACGGTCATCCGTGACATAATGGTGGTCCAAAACTCACCCTGCCATGCCGGCATGACCCGAAGGGGGCATGCTGCCCCCGACCCCTGCACCTCCTCATGATTCACCAAAGACAGCCCGCTCTCTTCAGCCCCTCTGTCAGCCGGAACGATCAACTTGCCCGACGTGCTCGGGCCGGCAACAGAAATAGCCGTATCCCGATAGGGACCCTCGGCGATTTCTGTTGCCGACCCTCCGTGCGCGGTGCGGCGTATCGTTACCGACCGACAGATGGCTCCGAAGACAACTTCAGCAGCGTTGGCGACCGGCGAAGAGGTGTAGCGACCGACCCTGCCAGACGAAGTCACCAATCCCATGCCTGAGTCTAAAGTCGTTCCAACAAGGCGCAGCGCGTCTCTGTTTGTCTGCCTCATCATGTCAGGGGGCGAGCGCCTAATTCATAAGCGCAATCCCTGCGGCACCTACCAAGACCGAAAAATTCTGTAGCAAGTTTTGTTGCAAAATATGTAGCAAAATCATAAGAAATCCCGATGCCCAGGGGGCAACGCCATTGATTTCAAACAGTTTTCTATATTTGTGTTGGTGGAGCCAGGGAGGATCGAACTCCCGACCTCTTGAATGCCATTCAAGCGCTCTCCCATCTGAGCTATGACCCCACCGGAGGTCGAAGCGTTTCCGCTTCGATGGGCGAAGCAGTCGCCTGCTTCGGTGGCCGTTGTCTAGTTTAGGGCGCGGGGGGGTGCAAGAGGAAAAACGCACCTTCTTGCGCCGTTGGTGGCGGCCCTGTCAGGATTGGATCAGGGCTCTTCCTCGTCGCCTGCGACATCGGCCAACTCATCGAGCGAGACGTTGTCATCGGCGTCGTCTTCAAGGAGATCGTCGTCGAGTTCGGCATCGTCGGTGACACCGGCTTCGAGCAGATCGTCATCGGCCTCCAGATCGTCAACCAGAACCTCGTCGTCCTTTTCGGGTACGGCGCGGCTGATGACGGCGGCAGCCATCTTGCGACGGGCCGATTCTATATCGACGACTTCGCCGGTATAGGGCGAAACGATCGGCGAACGGTTCAGGTCGTAAAAGCGCTTGCCGGTCGTCGGGCAAATGCGCTTCGTGCCCCATTCTTCCTTGGGCATGGTCGTCCCCTTGGTTCAAGGTGCCTGCGGACAGGCGTGATAAGCGGTGTCGCTTGCCACAGGCCAAGGCGGGTGTCAAAGGCTTTATTCGGCTTAGAGGCGGCCGCGGAAAATGACGCATTTTCCGCGGCGGAATTTGACGCAAATTCGGAGGCGCGACGGTGGGGGGCGGAGTTTTCGCAAAACTCCGGCGCGGAAAATGCGTCATTTTCCGCTTTGGGGGCGGGGCCGGTTGCCCTTGGCTGCGGGCGCGGTATCCTGCGCTTGTTTTCAAAGGGGATGCATGCCGGTTCTGCCAGCATCGGGGGCGCATAGCGGGGCGGTCGAGATCACGCTGAAGCGGTCGGCGCGGGCGAGACGATTCTCGCTGCGGGTGTCGCGGCTGGACGGGCGTGTGACCTTGTCTATGCCGGTTCGGGCGCGCGAGGCCGAGGCGATGGCGTTCGCGAGGGCGCAAGAAGAGTGGATCAGGGCGACGCTGGCCGCGATGCCCGTGGTGGCAGGCGTGGGCATCGGGACGCTGGTGCCTGTCGAGGGGCGGATGCTGCGACTGGTTACGGGGCCGGGGCGCAGTGTGCGGATCGAGGATGAGACGCTGGTGGTGGCGGGCGATCCGGCGGTCGCCAGTGTGCGGGTGGGCGCGTTCCTCAAGGCCTTGGCGCGGGAGCGGCTCGTGGCGGCGTCCGACCGATACGCCGCGCAGATCGGCCGCAAGGTGAGCCGCGTGACCTTGCGCGATACGCGGTCGCGCTGGGGGTCTTGCGCGCATGACGGGGCGTTGATGTATTCGTGGCGGCTGGTGATGGCACCGCCCTCTGTGCTCGATTACGTGGCGGCGCATGAGGTCGCGCATATGGTCGAGATGAACCACTCCGACCGGTTCTGGGCCGTGGTCGAACGGCTTTACCCGCGTTGGCAGGTACAGCGCAGGTGGCTGCATACCGAAGGGCAGGCCCTGCATGCCTTTCGCTTCGGAGGTTAGATGATCACACCGCGCCAGACCGACCCCAATGCCGCAGCGCACGAGCGGGTTTACCGCAGTCTGCGCCAGCAGGTGATGCATGGCGAGATGGCTCCGGGGCAGGCCTTTACGCTGCGCGGGATCGGCAAGCAGTTCGATGTGTCGATGACACCCGCGCGTGAGGCCGTGCGGCGGCTGGTGGCCGAGGGGGCGTTCACGCTGTCCTCCTCGGGGCGGGTGTCGACGCCGGAACTGAGCCCCGAGCGGATCGAGGAGTTGGCGGCGATCCGGGCTTTGCTGGAGCCGGAAATGGCTTCGCGGGCCTTGCCGCGGGCGCATTTTGCGCTGATCGAGCGCTTGGCGGCAATAAATGCGCTGAACGCCGAGGCTGTGGTGAAACAGGATGCAGTGGCCTATGTGCGGACCAATCTGGAGTTTCACCGCACCTTGTATCTGCGGGCGCAGGCACCGGCGATGCTGGCGATGTGCGAGACGGTCTGGCTGCAACTGGGACCGACGATGCGGGCGCTTTATTCCAAGCTGCGCCGGAAGGAACCGCCGCAGCATCACCGCATGATCCTTGCCGCGCTGAAGGCGGGCGACGAGCCGGGCTTGCGGCTGGCGGTCAGGACGGATGTGACGCAGGGGCTGCGGCATCTGGCGGGTTAGGGTTACGGCTGGCAGTGTGCGTGTGGCGGGCCGCCGGGGGTTTCACACCCCGCAGTCCATCGGTTTCTTGAACCGATGGCGAAACCGACGGACTACCCGTGGGATAGTTCAGGGCAGAAAATGGGGGGCTGAGTGTTCGGCCGCCCCCCCCTTTGGTCATGCGTGGATTGCGCCATCGCCGCAGGCGAGGGCTGCTTCGCGCACCGCTTCGCTATAGGTGGGGTGGGCGTGGCAGGTGAGGGCGAGGTCTTGGGCCGAGGCGCCAAATTCCATGGCGACGCAGATTTCGTGGATCAGGTCGCCCGCCATCGGGCCGATGATATGGGCGCCGAGGATGCGGTCGGTTTCCTTGTCGGCGAGGATTTTCACGAAGCCGTCGCCCTGGAAGACGGCCTTGGCGCGGCCGTTGCCCATGAAGCTGAATTTGCCGACCTTGTAGGCGCGGCCTTCGGTTTTGAGTTGTTCTTCGGTCTGGCCTACGCTTGCGACTTCGGGGGTGGTGTAGATCACGCCGGGGATGACGGCGTAGTTCACGTGGCCGGCTTTTCCGGCGAGGATTTCGGCCAGTGCCATGCCTTCGTCTTCGGCCTTGTGGGCCAGCATGGGGCCGATGATCGCGTCGCCGATGGCGTATAGGCCGTTGATATTGGTGGAGAAATGCGCGTCGGTTTTGATCTGGCCGCGGGGCAGGATTTCGACGCCGAGCGATCCAAGGCCGAGGCCTGCAGTATAGGGGCGGCGGCCGGTGGCGACGAGGACGGTGTCGGCCTCATAGGTGGCTTCGGAGTCGTCCTTTTTCAGCTTGTAGCGGACTGTGGCGCCGGTGGCGGTGGTGTCGACGCCTTGGACGGCGGCGCCGAGGATGAACTTAAGCCCTTGTTTTTGCAGGATGCGCTGGAAGGCTTTGGCGACCTCGGCGTCCATGCCGGGGGTGATGGCGTCGAGGTATTCGATCACTGTGACTTCGGAACCGAGGCGGGCGTAGACGCTTCCCATCTCCAACCCGATGACGCCTGCGCCGATAACTGCCAGTTTTTGCGGGATTTTTTCAAGGGTCAGCGCGCCGGTGGAGGTGACGACGGTTTTCTCGTCGATGGTCACTCCGTTCAGGGGTGAGGACTCGGAACCTGTTGCAATTACTATGTTTTTTGCGGTGTGGATGTCTTCGCCGACTTTCACCTGACCGGGGGCGGGGATGGAGGCCCAGCCTTTGATCCATGTGACCTTGTTCTTCTTGAACAGGAATTCGATGCCCTTGGTGTTCTGGCCGATCACGTCGTCTTTGTAGCCCAGCATCTTGGGCCAATCGACGGTGGGCGCAGGCCCCATCAGGCCCATTTTCTCAAAGTTTTCATGGGCTTCGTGCAGGTGATGGGTGGCATTGAGCAGTGCCTTGGACGGGATGCAGCCGACGTTCAGGCAGGTGCCGCCGAGGGTTTCGCGGCCTTCGACCACGGCGACTTTCAGGCCGAGTTGGGCGCAGCGGATGGCGCAGACATAGCCGCCGGGGCCGCCGCCGATGATGATCGCGTCAAAGCTTGCCATGGGTCAGATCCTTCGGTTTTTCGTGCGAACGGGAATGCACAGTCGATGCACAGTTTAGATCAGCGCCGTTAACATCAGCGCAAGGGTTGCGAACCAGCCCACCGCCCATACGCCCGAGCGCCACGGGGTAAGGCCGAGGGCGTAGGCGGGGATGTAGAGGACGCGGGCGGCGAGGTAGGTGTAGGCGAGGGTGGCTGTCGTGGTGGTCGATTGGCCGGAGAGGGTGACGACCGTTACGGCGAGGGTGAAGAGGATCAGCCCCTCGAAATGGTTGTTCATTGCGCGTTGCAGGCGGCCTGTCAGGGTGGAGACGGGACGCTCGGGCGGTTTGTCGCGGGGGCCGGAGGTGTAGCGGGTGCCAAGCTCAAGGTTCGCGGGGACCGCGAAGAGGATGAACTGGACCATCTGGAGGAGGCCTGCGAGGGTTAGGGCGGTGAGTTCGGGGGTCATTTTATGGACCGGCGTGAGAGGGCGGGAGGGTAAGGTGCGCCATGAAGGCGCACCCTACGTAGGGTGTGCGCTATGCGCGCACCCTTACAAATCCATCAGCAACCGACGCGGGTCTTCCAGTGCTTCCTTGACGCGCACGAGGAACGTGACCGCACCCTTCCCGTCGACGATCCGGTGGTCGTAGGACAGCGCCAGATACATCATCGGGCGGATGACGATCTGGCCGTTAACCACGACGGGGCGGTCCTGGATTTTGTGCATGCCGAGGATGCCGGATTGCGGCGGGTTCAGGATGGGCGAGGACATGAGCGAGCCGTAAACGCCGCCGTTCGAGATGGTGAACGATCCGCCCTGCATTTCGGCCATGCTCAGCTTGCCGTCGCGGGCGCGCAGGCCGAGTTCGGCGATCTTTTTCTCGATCTGCGCGAAGCCCATCTGGTCGGCGTCGCGCAACACGGGGACGACGAGGCCGGAGGGGGTGCCCACGGCCACGCCCATGTGGACGTAGTTTTTATAGATCACGTCGGTGCCGTCGATTTCGGCGTTCACCTCGGGGATTTCTTTCAGGGCGTGGGTGCAGGCTTTGACGAAGAAGGACATGAAGCCGAGTTTGACGCCGTGCTTTTTCTCGAACTGGTCTTTGTAGCTGTTGCGCAGCTCCATGATGCCGGACATGTCGACCTCGTTATAGGTCGTGAGCATGGCGGCGGTGTTTTGCGCGTCTTTCAGGCGGCGGGCGATGGTCTGGCGCAGGCGGGTCATCTTGACCCGCTCTTCGCGGGCGGCATCGTCGGCGGCGACGGGGCCGCGCGGGATGGCGGCGGGGGCTGCCACGGGGGCGGGGGCAGGGGCTGCGGTGGCGGTGGCGCGGGCGACATCTTCCTTCATCACGCGGCCATCGCGGCCTGTGGCTTGGACTTGGTCACGGGTCAGGCCAGCCTCGGCCATGGCCTTTTTGGCGGCGGGGGCGTCTTCGACGTCTTTGCGGGCGACGAGCTGTTCGGGGCCGTCACCCGGCGAGCCTACCACGGCGGCGGATTTGATTTCCGGCTGGGCGGTGGCGGGGGCTTGGGCTGTGGCGGCGCCTTCGGTCATGATGGCGAGGCGGGCGCTGGCGGCGACGGTTGCGCCTTCGGGGGCGATGATTTCCGTCAGGGTGCCCGAGACGGGGGCGGGCACTTCGACCGACACCTTGTCGGTTTCAAGCTCGCACAGCATCTCGTCTTGCTTGACGTAATCGCCGACTTTCTTGAACCACGTGGAAACGGTGGCCTCGGATACGCTTTCGCCGAGTGACGGCACCATAACATCGGTCATCTGTTCATTCCTCCGCGCGCTATGGCGCCAATCGTTCCGGTTCGGGCCTGTGGCCCCTGTGTGATGGCCCGCGCCTGTGGTGGCGCGGGGGATGGGGTCAGCCGGTGAGGGCTTCGTTCACCAGTTTTTCCTGTTCGGCCTTGTGGCGCGAGGCGAGGCCGGTGGCGGGCGAGGCCGAGGCGTCGCGGCCCGCGTAACGGGCGCGGCTGTGCTTGGCGCCGATGCGGGTCAGCACCCATTCGAGGTTGGGTTCGACAAAGGACCAGCCGCCCTGATTTTTCGGTTCTTCCTGACACCAGACGATTTCGGCGCCCTTGAAGCGTTCGAGTTCCTTGGTCAGCGCAAGCGCCGGGAAGGGGTAGAACTGTTCGAGGCGCAGGATGTAGGTGTTTTCCAGCGCCTGTTTGTCACGTTCGGCCAGAAGGTCGTAATAGACCTTGCCCGAGCAGATGACGACGCGCTTGATTTCGGCATCGGGTTTCAGGGTCAGCTCGGAGTTGCCCTTTTGCGCGTCATCCCAGAGGACGCGGTGGAAGGTGCTGCCGGTGGTGAAATCGGCGGCTTGCGAAATGCACATCGGGTGACGCAGCAGCGATTTCGGCGTCATCAGGACGAGCGGTTTGCGGAAGGACCGGTGGATCTGGCGGCGCAGGATGTGGAAGTAGTTCGCCGGGGTGGAGCAGTTGGCGATGATCCAGTTGTCTTGCGCGGACATTTGCAGGAAGCGTTCGAGCCGGGCCGAGGAGTGTTCGGGGCCTTGGCCTTCGTAGCCGTGGGGCAGGAGCATGACGAGGCCCGACATCCGCAGCCATTTGCTTTCGCCCGAGTTGATGAACTGGTCGATCATGATCTGCGCGCCGTTGGCGAAATCGCCGAACTGCGCTTCCCACATGGTCAGCGCGTTGGGTTCCGACAGCGAATAGCCGTATTCGAACCCGAGGACCGCGTATTCCGAGAGCATCGAGTCGATGACCTCGTACCGGGCTTGGCCGGCGCGGATGTGGTTCAGCGGGTAGTGGCGTTCTTCTGTCTGCTGGTCGATGAAGGCCGAATGGCGCTGGCTGAAGGTGCCGCGGGTGCAATCCTGGCCCGACAGGCGGACGGGGAAACCTTCGGTCACGAGCGAGCCGAAAGCGATGGCTTCGGCGGTGGCCCAGTCAAAGCCGCGTCCGGTTTCAAACATCTTGGCCTTGGCTTCCAACTGGCGGGCCACGGTCTTGTGGATGTCGAAGCCTTCGGGGATGCGGGTCAGCGCCGCGCCCACTTCGGCCAGCGTTTCGGGTTTGATGGCGGTGTCGCCGGGGGTGTAGTCGGACCCTTCGCGGTCGATGCCGGACCAGCGGCCGTCGAGCCAGTCGGCCTTGTTGGGCTTGAAGTTCTTGCCGGCCTCGAATTCCTCGTTCAGGCGCGACTGGAAGGCGGCCTTCATATCCTCGATCTCGCCCTCGGGGATGAGGCCGTCTTTGACGAGGCGTTCGGTGTAGAGTTGCAGCGTGGTCTTTTGCTTCTTGATGCGGGTGTACATCGCCGGGTTGGTGAACATCGGCTCGTCGCCTTCGTTGTGACCGAAGCGGCGGTAGCAGAAGATGTCGATGACGACGTCCTTGTGGAATTTCTGGCGGTATTCGGTGGCGACCTTGGCCGCGTGGACCACGGCTTCGGGGTCGTCGCCGTTGACGTGGAAGATCGGCGCTTCGACCATCAGCGCGATATCGGTCGGATAGGGCGACGAGCGGCTGAACGAGGGCGCTGTGGTAAAGCCGATCTGGTTGTTCACCACGATGTGGATGGTGCCGCCCGTGCGGTGGCCGCGCAGGCCCGACAGGCCGAAGCATTCGGCCACGACGCCTTGGCCTGCAAAGGCCGCGTCGCCGTGCAGCAGGATCGGCAGGACGGTTGCGCGGTTGATCTGGTCGCCGAACTGGTCTTGCTTGGCGCGGACCTTGCCGAGGACGACGGGGTTGACCGCTTCAAGGTGGCTGGGGTTGGCGGTCAGCGACAGGTGGACGATGTTGCCGTCGAAGGCGCGGTCGCTTGACGCGCCGAGGTGATATTTCACGTCACCCGAACCGTCCACGTCTTCGGGCTTGTAGGAACCGCCCTGGAATTCGTGGAAGATCGCGCGGTAGGGTTTTTGCATCACGTTGGCGAGCACCGACAGGCGGCCACGGTGCGGCATGCCGATCACGACCTCTTTCACGCCGAGCGCGCCGCCGCGTTTGATGATCTGTTCCATCGCGGGGATCAGGGCTTCGCCGCCGTCGAGGCCGAAACGCTTGGTGCCCATGTATTTGACGTGCAGGAATTTCTCGTAGCCTTCGGCTTCGACGAGCTTGTTCAGGATCGCCTTGCGCCCTTCGCGGGTAAAGGCGATTTCCTTGCCGTAGCCTTCGATCCGCTCTTTCAGCCAAGCCGCCTGTTCGGGATCGGAGATATGCATGTATTGCAGGGCGAAGGTGCCGCAATAGGTGCGTTTGACGATCTCGATGATCTGGCGCATCGAGGCGGTTTCAAGCCCCAGCACCTTGTCGAGAAAGATCGGGCGGTCCATGTCGGCGTCAGAAAAGCCGTAGGAGGCGGGGTCAAGCTCGGGGTGCATCTTTTCGTCGCGCATCCCGAGCGGGTCGAGGTTGGCCACCAGATGGCCCCTGATGCGGTAGGCGCGGATGATCATCAGCGCGCGGATGCTGTCGACCACGGCGCGTTGCACCTGTGCGTCGGAAAGCGAGACGCCCTTTTCTTCGGCCTTGGCGACGATCTTTTGCGCGGTGGCCTTGGCGTCCTTGGCGGGGGCTGCGGGCCATTCGCCGGTCATCGCGGCGGTCAGGTCGTCGGCGGGGGTCGGCGGCCAGTCGGCCCGCGCCCATGACGGGCCAGTTGCGGCGCGTTTGGCATCGACTTCGGTTTCGCCCAAGGCGCGGAAAAACTCGGCCCATGCGGCATCGACCGACGCGGGGTCGGTGGCATAGCGGGCCTGCAGCTGGTCGATGTATTCCGCGTTATGCCCTTGCAGGAAGCTTTGGGCGTGGAACTGGTCGTTCGGGCTTTGGTCGGTCATCTGGTCGTTCCTCCCGTTTGGGGCTGGCGGCGGGGCGTCCCCCGTGCCTGTGGAGTCAGTCTGTCGTCAGTCTGTGGGGCCGAAAAGGGCGGTGGTCAGGGCGGCGTTGGTTTCGGCGTGGTTCAGCGAGGCGAATGCGGTCAGCGCCAGAAGGCCGAAAAGGGCCACGAAGGAGGCGATCATGGTCTTGGCGCGCATATCCATATCCGTCTCCTCCATGACCCGTTCCCTGTTCAGCGCCCGATGGCTTTCATCACGGCTTCGCCCAGTGTGGCGGGGCTGTCTGCAACGATGATGCCAGCGGCGCGCATCGCTTCGATCTTGGATTCCGCGTCACCCTTGCCGCCTGCCACGATGGCACCGGCGTGGCCCATGCGGCGGCCGGGGGGGCGGTGCGTCCGGCGATGAAACCGGCGCAGGGTTTGGCGCGGCCGCGCTTGGCTTCATCGCGCAGGAATTGCGCGGCTTCCTCTTCGGCCGATCCGCCGATTTCGCCGATCATGATGATCGACTGGGTTTCGGGGTCGGCAAGGAACATTTCCAGCACGTCGATATGTTCGGTGCCCTTGATCGGGTCGCCGCCGATGCCGACAGCCGACGATTGGCCAAGGCCGAGGTCGGTGGTCTGTTTCACGGCTTCATAGGTCAGGGTGCCGGAGCGCGAGACGACGCCGACAGAGCCGCGGCGGTGGATGTGGCCGGGCATGATGCCGATCTTGCAGGCGTCGGGGGTGATGACGCCGGGGCAGTTCGGCCCGATCAGGCGGGATTTCGACCCCTCCAGCGCGCGCTTGACCTTCATCATGTCAAGCACGGGGATGCCTTCGGTGATGCAGACGATCAGCTCCATCTCGGCGTCGATGGCTTCGAGGATCGAGTCGGCTGCGAATGGCGGGGGCACGTAGATCACGGTGGCATTCGCTTCGGTCATGGCCCGCGCTTCATGCACCGAATTGAATACCGGCAGGTTAAGATGGGTCGACCCGCCCTTGCCGGGGGTGACGCCGCCGACCATTTTCGTGCCATAGGCGATGGCCTGTTCCGAGTGGAACGTGCCTTGGCTGCCGGTAAAGCCCTGGCAGATGAGTTTGGTGTTTTCGTTGACGAGTACGGCCATTGGCGGCGTTCCTTCGGTTGGTCTTTCGCGGGTCGGGCCGGACGTCCGGCCCGCTGTTCATTCGTAGGTGAAGCGCAGGGCGCTGTTCTTGTCTGAAGCGCAGGTCGGATCGTCGCCGCCCGAGGTGATGGTGACCGCGTAGCCGTCGCCAAGGTCAAAGCGGGTGCAGCCCATCTCGTCCTTGTCGGGGTCATGGGCCGCGCCTTTGGTTTCGAGATAGCGGCGCAACTGGCCTGCGGCGGCCTCGCTGCCGAGGCTGGTGCTTTCGATCTGGCAAAAGCTGCCGTCGATGGCGACGGTGATGAAAGGGTCTTCGGTTCCGTCGGGATAAAGCCAGCCAAGGCCCATCTCGTCATCGGCATCGCCGTTCCAGCCCGCATCGGCAAGGTATTCCGCCGTCTGCCGCCCGCCTTCACCGATGGTGGAATAGCAGCCGTCGATGCCTTGGTCGAAGCGGGCGGCTGTGTCGGCATGTGCGCCAAGGGGCATCAGCAAGGTCAGGAAAACAAGGGCGAAACCGGCACGCATGACGATCAGCCCCTTGCCCGAAGTGCCATGCCGCAGGTGCCTGCCACGAGAGGGCAGGGGAACTTTGCGGGTGCGGTGGTCGCGACAGCCATGATCAGCCTTCCTTTGTGGTCACGGGGTGCGGGTTGCCCCGCCACGGGTTAACTGCCCTGCGAGATGCCGAGCATGAACTGGGACGGCGCGGCATTGGGGGTGACGCGACGGGTGAAGATCAGGCTGCGGCCCTCGGACCACAGGTTTTCGAAGCGGCTGCCGGTAACCGGCTTGGCCTGCGGGAAGCGGCTTGCGACGAGCCGCTTGACCCGCTCGGTCTGGCCGGTGCGCGATTGTGCCATCACGACGCAATCGGTGTCGTTCAGCAGAACTGCGGGGCGCTGGTCATCGACCAGCCAGACCTGCAACTCACCCACCCTGTCGGGCACGGGCACATAATCGCCCGTCCGCAGGGCCGCGCGGGTTTCGGCAAGGGTGCCAGCATCGAGGCAGAACCGCTCGAACGCCGTGACGAGCGCCTTGGGCGAGGATTTCGGCACGATGTTGGACGGCTTCATGTTCCGCAATTCGTATTCGTCAGGGGTCAGATCAGGCGTGCAGGCCGCGAGCAGGGCAAGGCACAACGCCAGAAGCGCCGCCCCCTGTGCCGTGATCTTGGCCCGCATCGCCACGATCTTACCCCTTGACCGCTTTGACGATCTTGGCCGCCGCGTCCGATAGGTTGTCGGCGGCGATGACGTTCAGGCCGGAATTGCGGATGATGTCTTTGCCGAGTTCGACGTTGGTGCCTTCCAGACGCACCACCAGCGGCACTTTCAGGCCGACTTCCTTCACCGCCGCGATCACGCCTTCGGCAATGATGTCGCAACGCATGATGCCGCCGAAGATGTTGACGAGGATGCCTTTGACGTTGGGATCGGAGGTGATGATCTTGAAGGCTTCGGTCACCTTTTCTTTCGTCGCGCCGCCGCCCACGTCGAGGAAGTTGGCGGGTTCCGCGCCGTAGAGTTTGATGATGTCCATCGTGGCCATGGCGAGGCCTGCGCCGTTGACCATGCAGCCGATCTCGCCATCGAGCGCGATGTAGTTGAGGTCGAACTTGGAGGCGGCGAGTTCCTTGGGGTCTTCCTCTGTCTCGTCGCGCAGGGCGGCGATATCGGCGTGGCGGTAGAGGGCATTCGAGTCGAAGCCCATCTTGGCGTCGAGGCATTTCAGGTTGCCATCGGTCATCACCACGAGCGGGTTGATTTCCAGCATCTCCATGTCTTTTTCGATGAAGAGGCGGTAGAGGTTTTTGACCAAGGCCACGCATTGCTTGATCTGGTTGCCGGTGAGGCCAAGCTCGAAAGCGACGCGGCGGCCGTGGAAATCGGACATGCCGGTTGCGGGGTCGATGGCGAAGGACAGGATCTTTTCGGGCGTGTCGTGGGCGACGTCTTCGATGGACATGCCGCCTTCGGTCGAGACGACGAAGGAAACGCGGGATGTCTGGCGGTCGATCAGCAGGGCGAGGTAAAGTTCGCGGTCGATGTCGCTGCCGTCTTCGATGTAGATGCGGTTGACCGTCTTGCCGGCGGGGCCGGTCTGGACGGTCACGAGCGTGCGGCCCAGCATCTGGCGGGCGAATTCGTCGGCCTCTTCGACCGAGCGGGCAAGGCGGACGCCGCCTTTTTCACCGGCTTCGGCTTCCTTGAAATGGCCCTTGCCACGGCCACCGGCGTGGATTTGCGCCTTGACCACCCAGAGCGGGCCGTCGAGTTCGCCGGCGCAGGTCTTTGCCTCTTCCGCCCGCAGGACCACGCGGCCATCGGACACGGGAACCCCGTAGTGGCGCAACAACGCCTTGGCCTGATATTCGTGGATGTTCATGGCAAATGTCCCATCGCTGTGCTTTTGCAGGGGTCTTGCCACGGATAACGGCATCAGAAAACGGTATTCTATGGTATGCATCGGATTGTCGGTAAAAAAGCGGCATTTGTGATCACACGCTGAAAAACTGTGATCACAAGTCGCGGAACCGTTACCGCAAACGGGTGATTCGGTCTTAGGCGGGGTGGGCGATGACCAGTGCCTGACCGCGCGGGAGGCGGTCGGCGCGCAGCTTTGCGGTGAAGCCGGAGGCACGGGTAAGGTGCAGCACGTCATCGGCCAGCATGTGCCACGGCGCGCGGGTGGCGTGGGTCACGACGCCATCGGGCTGCTTGACGGGGTGCAGCAGCGCGGCGGGGTCGGGGGCGAGGAAGACGGTGAATAGGAGCGTTTCGAGCGCGGGGAAGCGGGCGCGCAGCGACAGGAGTGCCACGCGCAGGTGGTTCATCGGCAGGTGGGTGAAGACGGCGAAGGCGATGGCGTGGGTGATGGTGTCGGGGATGGCCGGAAAGGCGAAACCGGTGTCTTCGACGAGGTGGTCGGTCGGCAGCCGAGCGGGATCGTCGAGTTCCTGCGTATGGCCCGCCAGCATCAGGGCGCGGCTGGCATCGGTGGCCCAGTAGTTGCCGGCATCGAGATAGGGCACGGCCTTGCAGCCGAGCCGTAGGGAGCCGGCGCCGATGTCGAGCAGGTGGTGGTGTGGTTGCAGCCCGACGTCGCGCAGGAGTTGCATCTGCGCCCGTCCGGTTTCATCCCAGCGGCCGCCGACGATATCGCGGTGCCGCCCCTTGGCGAGGGCATCGGCATAGAAGTCGGGCGCGGTGTAGGGCGAGACGAGACCTTTGGACATGGGGCGCTTCTACTGCGATTTTCAGGCTGGCGAAAGTGACCCCCACCCCGACCCTCCCCCTGCGAGGGGGAGGGGGTGATGACCGTGACGCGATGCGGGCTTGGGTCGGGGTGCAAGGGGGGTGAGGCGCGGTTGCGCCGAGGGGGGCGGATAGCCCCCCGTTTTTTGGCAGAAATCGTGCTGCGAACGGAAAAGGCGCGCCGTCGGGGCGCGCCTTTGGGTCAGGTCCGGTGCAGGATCATGCCAGCGAGGGGTCGATCGCCTTGCAGGCGGCGACGAGGCCTTTCACTGCGTCGACGGATTTGTCCATCATCGCCTGTTCGGCCGGGTCGAGGGTGATTGCCACGACACGTTCGATCCCGCCCGCGCCGATCACGGTTGGGACGCCGACATACATGCCGTCAAGGCCATAGGCGCCTTTGACATAGGCCGCGCAGGGCAGGACGCGCTTTTGGTCCTTGAGGAAGGCTTCGGCCATTTCGATCGCGCTGGTGGCGGGGGCGTAGAAGGCCGATCCGGTTTTCAGCAGGCCCACGATTTCTGCGCCGCCGTCACGGGTGCGCTGGATGATGCCGTCGAGCTTTTCCTGCGTGGTCCAGCCCATCTTGACCAGATCGGGAAGCGGGATGCCTGCGACGGTCGAGTAACGCGCCAGCGGGACCATCGTGTCGCCGTGGCCGCCGAGGACGAAGGCGGTGACGTCGCGCATCGACACGCCGAATTCGACCGAGAGGAAGTGACGGAAGCGCGCGCTATCGAGCACGCCTGCCATGCCGACGACCATGTTGTGCGGCAGGCCGGAAAATTCGCGCAAGGCCCAGACCATCGCATCGAGCGGGTTGGTTATGCAGATGACGAAGGCGTTCGGGGCGTGGGCCTTGATGCCTTCGCCGACCGATTTCATGACCTTGAGGTTGATGCCCAGAAGGTCATCGCGGCTCATGCCCGGTTTGCGGGGCACGCCTGCGGTGACGATGCAGACATCTGCGCCGGCGATATCGGCGTAATCGTTGGTGCCGCGCATTGCTGCGTCGAACCCTTCCGACGGGCCCGATTGCGCGATGTCGAGCGCCTTGCCCTGTGGCGTGCCTTCGGCGATGTCGAAGACGATGACGTCGCCGAGTTCCTTGATGGCGGCGAGGTGGGCGAGGGTGCCGCCGATCTGGCCTGCGCCGATAAGGGCGATCTTGGGTCGTGCCATGGGTTTTATCTCCCGTCTGGTGTGAGTCGGGGCTGTGCCTACGCCGCTATGGCCCGTCTGGCAAGCGTCTCGGTATGCCGTTGCATGCGGCATTTGGTGGTGGACGGTGCATGTTTGCGCTAAAGGCCAAGGGCGGGGTTTCTCGGGCGGCGGGGTTGGCGATGGAAGGTCTGGCGTTCTGGGCGGCGGCGGGGATGGCCGCGCTGCTGGTGGGGGTGTCAAAGGGCGGTTTGCCCATGGTTGGCATATTGTCGGTTCCGGTGCTGTCGCTTGTGATCTCTCCGGTCACGGCGGCGGGGCTTTTGCTGCCGGTCTATGTGGTGTCGGACATGTTCGGGCTTTGGGCCTACCGGCGCGATTTCGACAAGCGGGTGCTGGCGATCATGGTGCCTGCGACGACGGTCGGGGTTTACGCCGGTTATCTGACGGCGCGGGTGGTTTCGGAGGCCTATGTGACGCTGCTGGTGGGGCTGATCGGGTTGGCCTATTGCGCGAACCTTGTGCTGCGCCGCAAGATCGAGGCGGTGCCCCGCTCCGCGCCTGTGGCGCCGGGGGTATTCTGGGGGTGGTGACGGGGTTCGTGAGTTTCGTCAGCCATTCGGGCGGGCCGCCCTATCAGGTCTACACCCTGCCCTTGGGGATGCGCAAAGCGGTGTTTGCGGGGACGTCGACGATCCTGTTCGCCTATGTGAACGCGATCAAGTTGATTCCCTACTACATGTTGGGGCAATTTTCGTCGGATAACCTGCATGTCGCGGCGGTGCTGATGCCTGTCGCGGCGCTGGCGGTGTTTGCCGGGGTGCGGTTTGTGAGGCTGCTGCCCGAGGCGTTGTTCTTTCGGCTGGTGACATGGGCGCTGGTGGCGGTTTCGGTCAAGCTGGTCTGGGACGGGGTTCGCGGGGCGGTGTTGCTGGGGTAACTTTCTGCGCTGCGGCAAAATTGGGCTTGCGGAAAGTGTCGCGTTGATGTCATCAAGCGAAACAATCTTGCTTGGAGGATTCCGTCATGACCCGCCCCTACCGTTCGGTGCTTTACATTCCGGCGTCCAAGCAGCGCGCTTTGGAAAAGGCGCGGGGTCTGGCGGCGGATGCGATCATCTTCGATCTGGAAGATGCGGTGCTGCCCGAGGAAAAGGCGGCGGCGCGGGTGACGCTGGCGCGGTTTCTGGCCGAGGTTGATTACGGGCCACGGCTGCGGATCGTGCGGATAAACGGGCTGGATACGCCCTGGGCGCGCGAGGATGCAGCGGTCTTTGGCGGGTTGGCGGCGGTGGATGCCATTCTGGTTCCCAAGGTTGACGGGGTCGCGGTGCTGGATGCTGTGGCAGGGATGACGGACAAGCCGCTGTGGGCGATGATGGAAACGGCGCGGGGGATGCTGAACGCAGGTGTGATCGCGGCGCATCCGCGGCTGGAGGGCTTGGTCATGGGGACCAATGATCTGGCCAAAGAGTTAGGAAGCCGTTTCCGTGCCGACCGCCTGCCCATGATGGCGGGGCTGGGGATGTGCCTGCTGGCGGCACGGGCCGAGGGGCGGGTGATCATCGACGGGGTCTACAATTCCTTTAGGGATCACGACGGGTTACGGGCCGAGTGCCTGCAAGGGCGGGACATGGGCTTTGACGGCAAGACGCTGGTTCACCCCGATCAGCTTGCCGTGGCGAACGAGGTTTTTGCGCCCTCGGAGGACGAGGTGGCTTTGGCGCGGCGCCAGATCGAGGCCTTTGCCACTGCGCGGGCGGCGGGGCAGGGTGTGGCTGTGCTGGACGGGAAGATCGTGGAAAATCTGCACGTTGCCGGAGCCGAGGCGGTTCTGGGGCGGGCGGAAGCGATTGCGGCTTTGGCGGATTAAGCGCAGGGTGCGGCAGTAATTGTCGCAAGGGGGACGAGCCGTGCTGTTAATCATCTTAGGTCTGGCGCTTTGGATCGGTGCACATTTTCTGAAACGTCTGGCACCTGACCTGCGGGCGCGGATGGGCAATTCCGGCAAGGCGGTGCTGGGCGTCATGATCGTGCTGGGCGTGGTTCTGATGATCATCGGCTATCGCGGGGCCGAGTATGTCGAGTTGTGGCCGAAGGTTCAGGCGCTGGTCGGGATCAACAACCTGTTGATGGTGTTCGCTTTTTACCTTTATGCCGCGAGCGGGATGAAGACGGCGATCACGCGGAAGATCCGGCATCCGCAGCTGACGGCGATCAAGACATGGGCCGTGGCGCATTTGCTGGTGAATGGCGATCTGGCGTCTTTGGTGCTGTTCGGGGGGCTTTTGGCCTGGGCCGTGGTGCAGGTGATTTTGGTTAACCGTGCCGACCGGAACTGGGTGCGCCCGGCGCCTGTGCCGATGTCGCGCGAGGTGATGGCGGTGGTCGGCGCGCTGGTCGTGACGGGGATCGTCATGGGCATCCACAACTGGTTGGGCGTGCAGCCCTGGGGCTGAGGACGCAAGAGGCAAGCCTATGAAACTGTACCGTTTTCTGTCGGAAGATGACACTTCGGCCTTTTGTCACAAGGTGTCTTTGGCCTTGAGCAAGGGGTGGGAATTGCAAGGCCCGCCGACCTATGCCTTTGATGCGGCCCGCGGCGTGATGCGCTGCGGGCAGGCCGTGGTGAAAGAGGTGCCGGGCACCTATTCGGCCGACCTGAAACTGGGCGAGCAGTAGGGCCGGGCCGATGCACAGGGGATGCACGGCTGGCGCAGACGAAATGCAAAAAAGCGTTAAGAAGGGTTCATCTTTCCAATGAAGACCAATCCGGGGCGCTTTTTCGAGGATTACCGTCTGGGCGAGACCATCGTGCATGCGGTGCCGCGCACGATTTCGGGCGGGGAGCGGGCGCTTTACCATGCGCTTTATCCGGCGCGGCATGCGATTGCGTCTTCGGATGAATTCGCGCGTGCCTGCGGGCTGGCGGGGTCGCCGGTCGACGAGTTGCTGGCGTTCCATGTGGTCTTTGGCAAGACGGTGCCCGACATCAGCCTGAACGCGGTGGCGAACCTTGGCTATGCCGAGGGGCGCTGGCTGGAGCCGGTCCAAGCGGGCGATACGCTGCGGTCGGAATCGGTGGTGATCGGGTTGAAGGAGAACTCGAACGGCAAGTCGGGGGTGGTTTACGTCCGCAGCCGCGGGATCAACCAGCGCGGGGCGGTGGTGATCGAGTTCGTGCGCTGGGTGATGGTGAAGAAGCGCGATTTTGCGATGGCGGCACCGGAGGCGGTGGTGCCGCAGTTGGCCAAGGCCGTGGCGGCAGAGGCGCTGGTGGTGCCTGCGGGGCTGGATTTCACGGGGTATGACTTTGCGCTGGCCGGCGAGCCGCATCGCTGGGGCGATTACGCGGTGGGCGAGGTGATCGACCATGTGGACGGCGTGACCATCGAGGACGCCGAGCATATGCTGGCGACACGGGCGTGGCAGAACACGTCCAAGGTGCATTTCGACGTGCGCCAGCGCGAGGACGGGCGGCGGCTGATCTATGGCGGGCATGTCATCTCGCTGGCGCGGGCGCTGTCGTTCAACGGCCTTGCCAACGCGCAGATGATCGTGGCGCTGAACGGCGGGGCGCATGCCAACCCGTGCTTTGCGGGCGATACGGTGAGGGCATGGTCGGAGGTGCTGGGCAAGGCCCCGACGGGCGCGCCGGGGGTGGGGGCGCTGCGCTTGCGGCTGGTCGCGGTCAAGGATGGTGCGGAGCCGTTCCGGTTGCGCGATGACGGCGGGAAATATTTGCCCGAAGTGCTGTTGGACCTTGATTACTGGGCGCTGATGCCGGTTTGATGCCCGGAGCGGGTTATTACGTGGTGCTGTCGATGCTGAAGGTTTTGTCTGTTGCGCTGTTGGGCCTGATGCCCGTGGCCGCTGTCGCACAGGATGTGGATTGGGACTCGCTCGACGAGGACCAGATCAACGAGATCACCGGCAGCATCACCACCGATCTTTACCACGAGATGGGCCATGCGCTGATCGACATCATGGACCTGCCGGTTCTGGGCAACGAGGAAGATGCGGCAGATATCATGTCGGTGTTCCTGATCAACTCGCTCTGGGAAGATGAATGGGCGCAGCAGGTGATGCGGGCGTCGCTTGCGACATGGGCCGCGATTGCCGACAGCCGTGGCGAGGGCGAGCCGAACTGGTGGGATGTGCACGGGCCGGACAAGAAGCGCATCGCGACGATGGCCTGCCTGTTCTACGGGGCAAGCCCCGACACGCGGGGCGATTTTGCCGCCGATCTGGCGATCCCCGAGGATCGGGCCGGTTCGTGCCCCGAGGAATATGCCCAGATCGAGGAAAGCTGGGGCGGGTTCTTCCAGCAGTTGGTCGATGCCGGAGCGGGCGAGACGATGGTTTGGGAAGAGCCGAAAGAAGAGACGCCGTTGACCGACGCGATGAAGGAGGAGGTGGATTATTTCAATTCGATCCTCACCCTGCCGTCGGAGTTGGTGGTGCGTGTGGCGCCCTGCGGGCAGGCCAATGCGTTTTACGATTCCAGTGACCAGTCGGTGACGATCTGTTCTGAAAGCGCGCAGCAGGTGATCGATCGGCTGTGAGCTGGGCAAGGGGCGGTTCGTGCGGCGTGGATGTTCTTGTGATCACAGGCTGAAAATTTGTGATCACGCCGTGCGAAAAAATCGCCGGTTTAGCGCGAACATGCTGCACCTGCGGCGTTGTGGGGCGTGACTCGGGCGAAAAAGACGCTATTCACTGCATAGAGATATCGCTGCGCCGGCCGTTACCGGGGCTGCAGCGTCCGAGAGCAAGACGGAGGAAACCGATATGGCCGACGTGAAGCGGGTCGAGAGACCGCTTTCCCCGCATTTGCAGATTTATCGTCCGCAATTGACCTCGATTACCTCGATCCTGACGCGGATCACGGGGAACGGGCTTATCGTGGGCACGGTGCTTGCGGTGTGGTGGCTGCTGGCGGCGGCGGTGTCGCCGGACTACTTTGCGACTGCCGATGCGGTGGCGACGAGCTGGTTCGGCGATCTGGTGTTCACGCTGTCGGCTTGGGCGCTGTGGTATCATTATCTTGCGGGGCTGCGGCATCTGTATTTCGACGCGGGCCACGGGCTTGATATTCCGACGGCGGAACGGCTTGGCTGGGGTTGCATCCTCGGGTCGGTCATCCTGACCGTGCTGACCGTTCTGATCGTGTGAGGCAGGAAATGCGTTATATCACAGACCGCAAGCGTGCCGTGGGCAAGGGTGCGTCGCATACCGGGACCGAGCATCACTGGTACATGAGCGCAAGCGCAGTGGCGCTGGCCTTTATGGTGCCGACGTGGATTTACGTGTTCGGCCATGCGCTGGGGCAAAGCCACGAGGCGGTGGTTGCCACCTTTGCGCGGCCGTTTCCGGCGATTCTGACGGGGTTGGTGCTGTTCGTTTCGATGCGGCATTTCGCCAAGGGTGCCACGATGATGATCGAGGATTACGCGCAAGGATCGACCCGTCGCGGGTTGGTCATTCTGGCGCATTCGCTGGCTTACGTGATCACGGCGACGGGGCTTTACGCCTTGGCCCGTATCGCTCTTTGAAGGGTCTGACATGACGGCTTATCCGTATGAGGTTCACGACTACGATGTGGTCGTGGTGGGGGCAGGTGGTGCCGGTTTGCGCGCGACGCTGGGCATGGCCGAGCAGGGCTTGCGGACCGCTTGCGTGACGAAGGTCTTTCCGACACGCAGCCATACCGTGGCAGCGCAGGGCGGGATTGCCGCATCGCTTGGCAATATGGGTCCGGATTCGTGGCAGTGGCACATGTACGACACCGTCAAGGGGTCGGACTGGTTGGGCGACACGGATGCGATGGAATATCTGGCCCGTGAAGCGCCAAAGGCGGTGTACGAGCTGGAGCATTACGGCGTGCCGTTTTCGCGCACCGAAGAGGGCAAGATCTACCAGCGCCCCTTTGGCGGGCATACGACCGAATATGGCGAAGGCCCGCCGGTGCAGCGGACCTGTGCGGCGGCTGACCGGACGGGGCATGCGATCCTGCATACGCTGTACGGGCAAAGCCTGAAGAACAATGCCGAATTCTTCATCGAGTATTTCGCGCTCGACCTGATCATTACCGATGGCGTCTGCACAGGTGTGGTGGCATGGAAGCTGGATGACGGCACGATGCACGTGTTCAACGCCAAGATGGTGGTGTTGGCGACGGGCGGCTATGGCCGCGCCTATTTCAGTGCCACATCCGCCCATACCTGCACCGGCGACGGCGGCGGCATGGTGGCGCGGGCGGGATTGCCGCTTCAGGATATGGAATTCGTGCAGTTCCACCCCACGGGCATCTATGGCTCGGGCTGCCTGATCACCGAAGGCGCGCGCGGCGAGGGCGGGTATCTGACCAACTCGAACGGCGAGCGGTTCATGGAACGCTATGCGCCGCATTACAAAGACCTCGCACCGCGCGATTACGTGTCGCGCTGCATGACGCTGGAAATCCGCGAGGGGCGGGGCGTGGGGGCCAATGGCGACCATATCCACCTGCACCTGAACCATCTGCCGAAAGAAACGCTCGACCTGCGGCTTCCGGGCATTTCGGAATCGGCGCGCATCTTTGCGGGCGTCGATCTGACCAAAGAGCCGATCCCGGTCTTGCCGACGGTGCATTACAACATGGGCGGTATCCCCACCAATTATTGGGGCGAGGTCTTGAACCCCACGGCTGACAATGGCGACGCCATCTTCCCCGGCCTGATGGCCGTGGGCGAGGCGGGCTGCGCCTCGGTGCATGGCGCGAACCGTCTGGGGTCGAACAGCCTGATCGACCTTGTGGTCTTCGGGCGGGCTGCGGCCATCCGGGCAGGGCAGATCGTCGACCCGAAGGCACCGGTCGCCCCCGTGAACCGTGCCGAAGTCGACAAGGCGCTGTCGCGCTTCGACGCGTTCCGCCATGCGGCAGGCGGCACGCCCACGGCCGAGTTGCGGCTGGAAATGCAGCGCACCATGCAGTCGGACGCCGCCGTGTTCCGCACCGAAAAGACGCTGGCCGAGGGCGAACGCAAGATGACGGCAATTGCGGGCAAGGTGACCGATCTGAAGGTGACCGACCGTAGCATGGTCTGGAACAGCGACCTGATGGAGACGCTGGAGCTGGCCAACCTGATGCCCAACGCCTTGGCCACGATTTACGGCGCCCATGCGCGGACCGAAAGCCGCGGAGCGCATGCACATGAGGACCATCCCACGCGCGACGACGTGAACTGGCGCAAGCATACGCTGGCCTGGGTGGACGGGGCGAATGTGAGCCTTGGCTTTCGTGCCGTGCATACCGAGCCGCTGACGACCGAGGCCGAAGGCGGGATCAGCCTGAAGAAGATCGCTCCGGCGGAACGGAAGTTCTGATGAGGGGCAAGTCGGGCATGGGTCGGCGGGAAAGCGCCTTTGCGGGGCAGGGATGCGCTGCGGGGGATGCGGGAGCGCGGGGTTGCGGGGCAGGGTGGCGGCAACACACCCTGACCGGAGCCAAAGCCATGCGCCTGATCCTTGCCCTGACCGTTTTGCCGTTCCTTGCCGCCTGTTCGCCCGAGGATGTGGCCGACAAAGTGGGTCGGCGCACGGCGGAAACGGTTGTGCAGCCAGTGGTTGGCAGCGGGGCGGCCACGCAATGCGTGGTGCAGAATGCCGATGCCGCCGAGGTGCAGACGCTGGTGCGCGATGTGGGCACGGTGGCGGGGTCGTCGACCGAGGCGCTGATCCGCACCATCGCGGCACGTGCTCCGACGCAGGATTGTTTCAGGGCGGCGGGTATCGCCGCGCCGGTGTTTTGATGCGCGGCGTGGTGTTTGCGCTTTTGGCTTTGGCCGTGCCTTTGGCTGCTTGCGGGCCGGTGACCGTGCAGCAGGCCGAGCGGCAATGTTTCGAACGGGCGCGGCTGACCGCCGGCCCGCGTGGTGAGGTCGGGGTTGGTGTCGGTTCAAACGGGCGCGTCGGGACCAATATCGAAGTGACCGTATCGTCGGACTATCTTGCGGGGCGCGATCCTTCGGACGTGTTCAACTCTTGCGTCTATCAGAAATCCGGCCAGCCTCCGAGCAGGCCGCTCTACTCGTTCCCGGAATGGAAGGGATAAGCCTATGGTCCAGTTCACGCTGCCGAAGAATTCGAAGATCCGCACCGGCAAGACATGGCCGAAGCCTGCGGGGGCGAACGTGCGAAAGTTCCAGATCTATCGCTGGACGCCCGATGATGGCGAGAACCCGCGCGTCGACACCTATTTCGTCGATATGGACAGTTGCGGACCGATGGTTCTGGACGCGCTGATCAAGATCAAGAACGAGATCGACCCGACGCTGACGTTCCGCCGGTCTTGCCGCGAGGGGATTTGCGGGTCTTGCGCGATGAACATCGACGGGATCAACACGCTGGCCTGCATCTATGGGCTGGACGAGGTGAAGGGGGATGTGAAGATATACCCCCTTCCGCATATGCCGGTGATCAAGGACCTGATCCCCGACCTGACGCATTTCTATGCCCAGCATGCCAGCATCATGCCGTGGCTGGAGACCAAGACCAACCGCCCGGCCAAGGAATGGCGCCAGTCTATCGGTGACCGCGCGAAGCTGGACGGGCTTTATGAATGCGTGATGTGCGCCTGCTGTTCGACATCCTGCCCGTCTTACTGGTGGAACAGCGACAAGTATCTGGGGCCTGCGGCGCTGCTGCACGCTTACCGCTGGATCATCGACAGCCGCGACGAGGCGACGCCGGAACGGCTGGACGATCTGGAAGACCCGTTCAAGCTGTATCGCTGCCACACGATCATGAACTGCGCCAAGACCTGCCCCAAGGGGCTGAACCCGGCCAAGGCGATTGCCGAGATCAAGAAGATGATGGTCGAACGGGTCGTCTGACCGGCAGCCTGCACCTTCCGGCCAAGCCGACCCCGCCCAAGGCCCGGACATGTTCCGGGCCTTTGTCTTTTTGCGGTTTCATCCTTGTCCAAATACTCCGGGGTCCGGGGCCGGCCCCGGGGGGCGCCGCCATCGCCACCACGGGGATTTCATCGCGGCAACGGAACGGGGCGCTGCGTTGCGGGTTGGGTTGTCGTAAACCCCTGGAGGATACGACATGTTCAAGACCCTTACGCTGTCTGCCCTGCTGCTGGCTGGCGCAGCTCAGGCGCAGGACCAGATGGCGGTGACCGCCTGGACCGATCTGAACCTGCGCGCGGGGCCGGGGCCGATGTATCCGGTCGTGTCGGTCATTCCGGCGCAGACCGCCGTTACCGTGGGCGGATGCCTTGCCGAGCAGAGCTGGTGTCAGGTGTCGTTCAACGGAACGGACGGCTGGGCGTCGGGCGATTATCTGACCGTGGTCGAGAATGACGCGCCGGTGGCGATCTACCCGAACCGCGAGCGGCTGAAGGTCCAGACCATGACATACGAGGGCGACACTTCGGACAATGCCACGGCAGGCGGTGTTGCGGGGGCGGTTGCCGGTGCGTTGATCGCGGGGCCGATCGGGGCTGCGGTCGGTGGCGCTCTGGGTGCTGCGGGCGGGGCTGCGGCGACGCCCGACACGACGGTGACGACCTATGTGCAGCAAAATCCCGTCGAGCCGGTGTATCTGGAGGGCGAGGTGGTAACGGGCGCAAGCCTGCCCGAGACGGTGCCGTTGCAGCCGGTGCCCGAGACGACCTATTCCTATGCCTATGTGAACGGGGTTCCGGTGCTGGTCGAGAACGGGCAGCGGCAGATCATCTATATCGTGCGCTGAGGTTTTCCGGCTTATGGCGGTGCGGGCGCGGGGAAACCTGCGCCCGTTGCGTTTGGCGCGGCTGTGGCTATGGATATTTGGGCGAGCGTGAACGGGGGGCGTGGTGCCGGTTTTGCTGATCGTGCTGCTGGTCGGGGTGCTGGCCTATATGTGGGTGGCGCGCAGGGGGTCGACCCTGACGCGCGATTGCCGGTGGCGGCTGGACCGCACGGCGGGCGTGGATGCCTGGCGCTGTGCGGCCTGCGGGGCTGCGGTCACGGTTGCGGCGGGCAAGCGGCCGAAGGATTGTCTGCGGCCCGTGGGGTGATACGGTGGGGCGATGCCAGTGGAGTGCGCCCCGATGAAGCCCGACGTTCCTGCCCATGCCAGACCTGCCGATGCCGACATGCGGCGCGGGGTGCGGCCCGTGATCTGCTATCCGGTCGAGGGCTTGCCTGCGGTCGATCTGGCCCCGTTGCTTGCCGCGAGGGCGGGGTGGGAGCGGGTGGCCGAGGTGCTGGTGCCGCCGCGTGACGCGCGCTGCTTTGCCGTGCCTGCGGGGCATTTCTTCCGCATCAGCAGTGTCGGGGGGCCGCAGGTCGGCGACTTGAACCTGTGGGCTGCGGGTGATCTGCGCGAGCGGTTCTATTCGGGCAAGACGCGGGCGCTGCACGGCACGCATCTGTCGGCGGGGGACCGGATGTGGTCATCGTTTCCCTATCTGCGGCCCATGGCCGTGATCACCGAGGATACGCTGGACTGGTACGGGTTCGATGATTTTGGCGGGGCGGTGCATGACGTGATCGGCACGCGCTGCGACCCCTATACGCATGCCTTGCTGTCGGATGGCGGGCAGTATCACCACTGCTGCCATTCCAACCTGACGCGGGCGCTGGCCGATTGGACCGGGCTTTCGCTGCATGAGGCCGAGGGGCATGTGCATGACGTGCTGAACGTGTTCATGTGCACGGGGTTCACGCGCGATACGGGGCAGTACTTCATGAAGGCCAGCCCCGTGCGACCCGGCGATTTCATCGAGTTCTTCGCCGAGATCGATCTTTTGGGCGGGCTGTCGGCCTGTCCCGGCGGGGATTGCTCGGCGGAACATTCATCGGACGTTTCGCTGTGTCATCCGCTGCTGGTCGAGGT
This sequence comes from Gemmobacter aquarius, assembly GCF_003060865.1. Lineage (NCBI taxonomy): Bacteria > Pseudomonadati > Pseudomonadota > Alphaproteobacteria > Rhodobacterales > Paracoccaceae > Paragemmobacter > Paragemmobacter aquarius. Next base: position 2,704,234 of record NZ_CP028918.1, on the reverse strand, counting down.
GTTCCGCCCCCTTGCCCCGCCTGCAGGCTGGCTGGCGCCAAGGGTGAGCGGCTATGACCGCAGCCATGGCCGCTAGGCCGCCGCGCGCCCTGCATCTGACCGAGGCACTGGTGGCGCGGGTCGAGCGGGTGGAACCCGAAGGCCCGCCGCGCGCGGGGCTGGTGCGGATGGAGGAGGCCGATTACGGACCTGCCGCGCGGGCGCTGGTTGCTGCGCGTCCCGCGGGGGCGGTTTGGGTCTTTGCCTATGGCTCGCTGATCTGGAAGCCCGCTTTCGAGGCGGTCGAGGCCCGGCCCTGCCATGTGCATGGCTGGCGGCGGTCGTTCTGCCTGCATCTGGAAAGCTGGCGCGGCACGGTTGACCGTCCGGGGCTGATGCTGGCGCTGGATCGGGGCGGGTCGTGCCACGGGATGGCCTACCGCATGCCCGAGGACGGGCTGGAGGCGGCGATGGAGGCCTTGCTGCGGCGCGAGATCGGCTATGTCGAGGATATCGGCTTTCTGCGCTGGATCGCGGGTCGTGTCGGGGGCGCGGTGGTTCCGGTGCTTGCCTGTTATGCCGCCCCGCGACGGGAAGGGACCTATGTGCGCCTGACCGAGGCCGAACAGGCCGACCGTCTGGCAGGGGCGGCGGGCCATATGGGAAGCTGTGCGGCCTATCTGCACAATACCGTGCGGCATCTGGAGGAATTGGGGATCAGGGACCGCTACCTGTGGCGCTTGCAGCGCATGGTGGCCGAGCGCATTGCCGCGCCGTGACCGCGCGGCCCGTTTTTTCTTTCATGGACGGGCCGGATTTCCCCGGGGGGGCGCGGCACGCGCAGCGGGGGGCAGATGGCCCCCCGTCTTTTGGGTCTTAGCCGAAGGCGGCGGTCAGGGCGATTTCCACCATGTCGCCGAAGCTGCGTTCGCGCTGGTCCGACGGCAGGGCCTCGCCGGTCAGGATGTGGTCGGAGATGGTGAGCACGGCCAGCGCGCGCCGCTGGTAGCGGGCGGCGACGGTATAGAGTTCGGCCGCTTCCATCTCGATGCAGAGCGTGCCGTGGCGTTGCAATTGGTCCGACAGGTCGGGGCGTTCGTCGTAGAAAGTATCGGACGAATAGACCCCGCCGACATGGGTGGGGATGGCTTTGGCGGTTGCTGCGGCATGGGCGGCGGCCAGCAGGCCGAAATCGGCCACGGGGGCAAAGGACATCTCGCGCATGATCGCGCGCGAGGGGCTGCCCAGCGTGCTGGTGGCCTGTGCGAGCACGATGTCGCGCACCTTGACATGGGGTTGCAGCGCGCCCGCCGATCCGATGCGGATCAGGGTTTGCGCGCCGTAGTCGCGGATCAGCTCGTTGGCATAGATCGAGATCGACGGCATTCCCATGCCCGAGCCGTGGATCGTGACCGGATGGCCGCGCCATGTGCCGGTGAAGCCGAGCATGCCGCGCACCTCGTTCACCAGACGGGGGTTTTCCAGGAAGGTTTCCGCCGCCCAGCGGGCACGGTAGGGGTCGCCCGGCAAAAGGACGGTTTCGGCAATCTCGCCGGGCTTCGCGCCGATATGGACGGTCATGTGGGTGGCCTTTCGTTTTGCGGGCAGGCTAGGCGAGGGGGGCGGCGGGGGGAAGGTCATTTATCGACGCAAGATCGGGGCGGGGCGGTTGGTGTTGCGCGCTTTGGCTGCGGGTGCGAGGCGAGTATTTGGGCAAGGGTGAATGGGGGCGTTTGACTGGCGGACGTTCCGGCGCGCCGTGGTGGTCGGGGCCTTGGGAAGGTCAGACTGGGGCGGGGAAGAAGAACGGGCTGCAGTCGCGGATCGCTCTGTCGAGCGGTGCGGTTTCGCCAAGGACAAATTCCGCGGGAAGGAAGATGGCCGGGGGGTGTTTCAGGGTATCCCGGTTAGGCTGCCGTCACAGGTCTGCACGAAGTCCCGCAATCAGGCCATGAACTTTCTGGGTGCGAGGACGATTGCAGACGTTTCCGGTTTCCGTGTGACGGTGTCGACCGACCGCAGGTCGATTTCCATCGTCGTCGAACGCAGGCTGCTGCCGACGCCGCAGTTCTGCGGATTGGATTTTGTGATCTCGAGGGTGCAGGCATGACGATCGGCGGTGATCCCGTAACCGGGCGTTTCCCGATGCATGATCCGCACACTCTCGGCTTGATGGTGCGAGCGCGGTGACAGGCCTTCGGAGGAGAGGATGGCGCAATAGTCCCGCGCGCGTGTCGAACGAAGTGGCCTGCTTTGCCCTTCTCGTCCAACTATCCCGGGGCAATCGGCCCGCGGCCGATGGGGGCTGGCCCCCGTTTGCCTGGCCCCCGTTTGCGCGGAGGTCACAGGGCGGCTGCGAGGTCGTCGATCCACGTTTCGACGAAGGTGTCGAATGCGGCGGAAGGCTGGCGCAGGGTGAGGGTCGGTTCGAACGGGTCGGGGGCGGTGATTTGGCTTTGTGCCATTTCCTGTAGGACCGCATGACCGCAGAACGGAACGTAGGTTTCGGAATAGCCGCCCTCGTGCGCCATCATCAGGCGGTCGCCGCAAAGGTCGGATGCAGCCTGCAGCGTGCGGCGGGTCATCTGGCGGAAGGTGTCGGCGGTGGCAAGCATCCGGCCCAAGGGGTCGACCGCCGCCGCGTCATAGCCGCAGGCGACGATGACGACATCGGGCTTGAAGCCCTGCAGCGCGGGCAGAACGAGGCGGTCGAAGGCGGCAAGATAGCCCTTGTGCCCCGTGCCGGGGGGAAGCGGGATGTTGAGGTTGAAGCCGGTCCCCCGCCCCGCGCCGCGGTCGGCCGCGTGGCCCGTGTCCATCGGGTAGTTGCGGTCCTGATGCAGCGAGATGGCCAGCACCGAGGGGTCGTCGTAAAAGATCGCCTCGGTTCCGTTGCCGTGATGCACATCCCAGTCGATCACGGCGGCGCGCAGGCCGGGGGTGGCGGCTTGGGCCGCGCGGATGGCGATGGCGATGTTGGCCAGAAGGCAAAAGCCGTTCGGACGGTCGGGCAGGCAGTGGTGCCCCGGCGGGCGCGACAGGGCATAGGCGTTGGTGACGCTGCCCGAAAGCACGGCTTGCAGCGCGGCGGTGGTCAGGCCCGCCGAAAGGGCCGCGATCTCGTAGCCGCCCTTGCCGAAGGGGGCGCGGGGACCGAGTTCGCCGCCGCCCTGGTCGGACAGCTGTTTGAAGCTGGTCAGGTAGTGTTGCGGATGGACGCGCAGCAGGTCTTCGGTCGTCGCCTCGGGTGCGGAACGGAGGGAGAGATCGCGGGTGAGGCCCGTCACCTCGATCAGGTTCTTGAAGCGGCGCTTGGTTTCAGGGCTTTCGGGCAGGCCTGCTCCGGGCTGGACAAGGCCTCCGGTGGGCAGGGTAAAGGAATAATTGCCGCCGCCGTGCCAGAGAGTGCGTTCGTCGTGGTAAAGGGCGGTGGTCATCAGCGCGGCTCCGGTTGGGTCAGGGCGCAGGGTAGCGGGGGACGCAGCGGTGCAGAAGGGGGAAATGGCGCATCTTGCGGTGGCGGGGGCCGAGTTCGCGGTGCGGGTAACGCCGCGTGCGCGCCGGCCGGGGGTGGTGGTCGAGGCCGGTCTGTGGCGCGTGGCGGTGACGGCCCCGCCCGAGGACGGGCGCGCCAATGCAGCGGTCGCGGAAGCGGTGGCCCATGCGCTGGGCGTGGCGAAGGGGCGCCTGGTGCTGGTCAGGGGGACCACGTCGCGCGACAAGCTGTTCCGGCTGGAATGAGGGCTGGAATGACGGCTGGGGTTGGGCGGGCTATGGCGTGCCGGACGGTGGTCTTTGCTGTGTCCGACGTTGGGGTCGTGAAGGGTGTCTGCGGTGCTTGCGCTGCGAGAGGGGCGGTGGTGGGAAAACTCGGCCCGAGGGTGGGCTGCACTTGCCGCAGCGGCCTGTGTGTTGGGCGTGAGGATCGGGGAGGTGGGCCATAAGCTGTTCCGGCTGGAATGACGGCCGGGGTTGGGCGGGCGATGGCTGCTGACGGACGGTGGTCTTTGCGGTGTCCGACCACGGGGTCGTGGCGGGCCGCTGTGGTGCTTGCGCTGCGAGAGGGGAGGCGACTCGTGGTCGAGCTTTGCTCCGGCCGCGGTCGGCATCGCCTTTGAACTTCAGGGCGTGGCGGTCCGCCATTTCACCCTTGCGGAAAAACGCGCCTTGCACTCGCGCCGCAGGGCGCCCGGTCGGGCGTCGATCCTGCGGCAGCCCGCCCGAGCGGGGGCTCGATGCCCCCCGAGGGCGGGGCGGTTTGCGGTTCAGGCGGGTTTGCGGTCGATCCGGTAGCTGCCTTCGGGCAGGTCGAGCGCTGCGGCGAGGTCGCGCAGTTGGGCCATCGACAGGGTGACGCGCACCGGCTCTCCGGTCAGGGGGTCGAGCTGCTCGAGCGTTACGCAATCCTCGAAGGCGTTGATCGTCACATCGTCGACGAGGCCTTCGTGGCCTTCGTCGATCAGGGTGATGACGGTCGCGTCGAAATCGTGCTCGATGGTGAACATGGCACAAGGCTAGCGCGGGTCGGGTGGCGGGGCAACGGGGGTTAGCGAGGAGGGCGGCTGCGAGTGGCGGTTGCGCCGGGGTGTTTTTTCGCCGAAACCCGCTGCGGGGGCTTTCGCATGGCTGCGGCTTTGCTAGCTTCGGGCAGGCGGGTAGGGGGACGATATGGCCGGACGCATCTGGGCTGTGACGATGGTGGTTCTGGCGCTGGGGCTTTCGGCCTGTGCGCCCATGGCCCCCATGGGTCCGGCCGCTGGTCCCGTGGGGTCCGGCCCCGTGATGCCGCCCACCGAACAGGTCTCGGGGCCATCCGAGCGTCTGCAACCCCGCGATGCGGCGCGCAATTTCATCGAAGTCGTGCGCCGCGTCGAGCCGATGACCGAGGCGCTGTGCCGCGCCCGCAACCCCGGTGTGAACTGCGATTTCATGATCGTGATCGATGACCGGCCCGGCCAGCCACCGAACGCGTTCCAGACGCTCGACCGCAGCGGCCGGCCGGTGCTCGGGTTCACGCTGGCGCTGATTGCCGATGCGCGCAATGCCGACGAGATCGCCTTTGTGCTGGGGCACGAGGCGTCGCACCACATCCTTGGCCATATCCCGCAGCAAAAGCAGACAGCGACGACGGGGGCAGTGCTCGCGGGTATACTCGCCCAGGCGGCGGGCGGGGATGCGGCGACGGTGAAGCAGGCGCAGGAGATGGGGGCCACGATGGGCGCGCGCGGCTACGCCAAGGGGTTCGAGCTGGAAGCCGACGCGCTGGGGGCCGAGATCGCCTTGCGCGCGGGCTATGATCCGGTGACGGGCACGGGGTTCTTCGACCGGCTGCCCGATCCGGGGGATGCGTTCCTCGGGACGCACCCGCCGAACATGGAGCGCAAGGCGCAGGTGCGTGCGGTGGTCGCCCGGCTGCAAGCCGCGGGCGTTTGAGAGCGGGCGTTCGGGACGAGGGGCGGTCGTAGTTGCTGTCGTTCGGGGGGCCGTCTTCGATGCGGCCGTCTTCGATGCGGCCGTCTTCGATGCGGGGGGCTGGCACCTGTGTTTACGTGACCGGGTTTTGTCGCCATGGGACACCCGTTTTCAGGATCGCGTTTGCGATGGTGACCAGTCTGCGGGCGTTGGCGACGATGACGAGTTTGTGCGGCTTGCCGCGCATTTCGAGGTGCTGGGCGACTGGCTTCAGAACCGGATTGTGACAGGCGGCGGCAAGTGCGGCCTGGAACAAGACATTCCGAAGTGAGCGCCCGCCTCCTGCGACTGCGCGCCTTCGTCGCATCGCACCACTGTCGTGTGGGACAGGTGCAAGGCCTGTCGTGGCTGCGGCCTCTCCAGATGTCATCCTGCCGAGTTCCGGCATTTCCGCAATCAGCATGGACGCAGCAACCGCGCCAATCCCGGGGATGGACCGCAGGAGCCTTGCCTTTGCAGCCGAGGTTTCCTCCTGCGCGATGACGCTCTCGATCCGTTGCCCGAGATCACGGACCTGCGTGTCCAGCAGGGTCCGGAGGTCCGACGAGTGTGGCCCAGAGCACCCATTCCTGACCGCCCGTCGCCTCAAACCCGATCTTGACCGGGCCGGGCATCTCCCGGATCGCCGCGACCAGCAGTTCGTGGCCCTCTGCCGAGTTCGCCAGTCGGAACCTCTGCTCGCCAGGAAGGCAAAACCCATCCAGCCAATCGCGGGACACATCTATCCCGACCACGGTCGTTGCTGTTATCATGTCACTCTGTCTTACTTATGCTTCGCGGTTCCGGAAAACGGGCCGCCGTCAACTGTTCGAGACGGTGAGGAGAGGCGGGATCAGCCTGCTAGAAAACGTGGTCAGGCCACAAGATGTTCAGCGCTGTATTCAACCCCGTCGCCGATCCTGGCCGGGAGCGGCGACGGGGTATCTATAGCAGGGCCGAGACACATAAGGTGTTCAGTCCCGGCATCCGGTGGATCGGGTCGAGGATATCGATCTGGCTCTGATGTCCAGCTTTTGCAGATGTATTCGTAGGGCGTGAGACCACTGAGCGTCTTGGGCCTGCGTGCAAAGTTGCAGGCTGCCAAGACGTCGGCGAGATGGGTTCGGCTTAGATCGTGGCTGACGTAATGGAACCGTCTGGCTGTCGCGTCCTTGATGGTGCGGTTCATCCGTTCGACCTGGCCGTTGGTCCACGGGTGGTTGGGCTTGGTCAGCCGTGCTCTTCCCGTTGGCTTTGCAGATCATGTTCAAGCGCATTGGCCGCCGGTCGATGCCGACGAAGAGGTAAAGCTTGCCCCCGCCGGTCTGGACCTCGGCAATGTCGATGTGGAAGAAGCCGATGGGATAGCGTTTGAACTTCTGGCGCTTGGGTTTGTCGCCCTCGACATCCGGCAGGCGCGAGATGCCATGACGCTGTAGGCATCGGTGAAGCGATGATCGAGCCAGACGCGGGATCGGCGACTGCAGGGCACTTAGGCAATCGTCCAAAGGCAGACGCGTGTGCCGCCGGAATGCGACAACCATTGCCTCTCCGGCCTCGGTCAGCACGGTGGACCGCGGCCCGGTCGGCCCGGTCTTCATATCCTCGACCATCACCCGCTTGCGCCACTTCGCCACTGTCTTCGGATTGATGCCGAGCTCCCGGCTCAACTGTGCGAGCGAAGCTTGCGATCGGTGTATTGCTGCTCTGACCGCCTGCGTGGTCGTGGCGCTCCCGTGACGAACCTGTCCCGTAGTGCTTCCTTCCTGCGAAAGGATCGCACCTGCAAACCACGGGATCAAACAGCTGGTGGCCGGGGTGGAGGCAAGCGGCGGGCGTTTGATCAGGATCAAGGTGTGGCGCTGCCGACTGCGGCATTCTGTCCGGGTGAGGCCCCGGACTGCGGGGCCGGGAGAGGTGCTATGATCGGATATGTAGAGGCCCCCAAGGCCTGGGGATTGACCCGTGGCATGGCGCGGGTGCTGGATGTGAACCTGACCGATGCCGTGATCGACGGCTGGATGTCGCGGAGCGAGTTGTCGGGGTTGGTCGACCGCTGTCAGGGCTGCGGGCGCGATGCGGACTGCATGGGTTGGCTGGCCCATACGGCAAAGGCCGTGGCGCTGCCGGAGTTCTGCGCCAACAAGCGGGCCCTCGAGGCGCTGGCGGCGGCGCAGGGCTAGCCGATCTTCGAAGCTGCATGGCGAGGCTGCAGGGCGAGGCGGGTGCGTGCGCTTTGCGGCGGGTTTCCTTTGTGATGCGGCCGTGGCAGGTCGGGGCCGAGGGGGTGCCGATGTTGCAGATCGAGGATGTGGTGCGCGATCGCGGGTCGCGCTATGCCGTGAGCGGCGGGTCCGTGGTCGGGCGCGCCGGTGTCGCGGTGTTTCTGGCCGACCTGAAGCGCGTCAAGAAATACGCCAAGGCCACGCATAACACCTGGGCCGTCGTGCTGTCCGACGGTGGCGCGGTGAAGGGCGACGATGGCGAGGCGGGTGCGGGTGCGGTGATCTTGCGGATGCTCGAACGGGCGGGGCTGGTCGATCATATCGTCGTCGTGACGCGCTGGTATGGCGGTGTGCATCTGGGCGGCGACCGTTTTGCCCATGTGGTCACCTGTGTCAGGGCCTATCTCGACGCGCGGCAGGCGGGCGGCTAGGCTGCGCCCTTGGTCGGATGGGCAGGTCGGATGGGGGTTCGTGATGTTGGCATGGGTCGGGGCCGAAGCGCGGCGGATCGGGAAGACCTGTCTTTGGTCGCTCGACGGCTGGCGCGCGGCATTTGCGCGGGAGAAATCGCTGCGGCAATGGACGCTGGTGAATGTCGTGTCGGCGGTGCTTGCGCTGGTGCTTGAGCTGACGGCGGGAGAGCGGGCGCTGATTCTTGCGTTGGGGCTGCTGGTGCTGGCGGCCGAGGTGATGAACACGGCGGTCGAGGAGGTGGTGGATTACATCTCGACCGAGATCGACCCCCGTGCGAAGCGCGCCAAGGATTGCGGGTCTGCCGCCGTGGCGCTGACGGCGCTGGCGGGCGGGGTGGCGTGGTTGGTCATTCTGATCGGCTGAAGGCGGGGGGCTTTCCGCCCCCCCACCCCCACGGCAGGTGCCGCGCCTTGCCCCCGAGGGGGTTTGAACGAGGGGGACGGGGAAGCGGTCTGTGTGCGCTTTGTTTTGTTCCGGAGATCCTCGGGGGAATTGGAGGTTTTTCGGGACGCGGCAATGGAGTCGTCTCGGCGGGGCTTGAGAAGACGGCGGGAGAGCGGGCGCTGATTCTTGCGTTGGGGCTGCTGGTGCTGGCGGCCGAGGTGATGAACACGGCGGTCGAGGAGGTGGTGGATTACATCTCGACCGAGATCGACCCCCGTGCGAAGCGCGCCAAGGATTGCGGGTCTGCCGCCGTGGCGCTGACGGCGCTGGCGGGCGGGGTGGCGTGGTTGGTCATTCTGATCGGCTGAAGGCGGGGGGCTTTCCGCCCCCCCCACCCCCCACGGCAGGTGCCGCGCCTTGCCCCCGAGAGGGTTTGAACGAGGGGGACGGGGAAGCGGTCTTGTTCCGGATATCCCATTTGGGTGGCCCTTCGGTTTTTCCATCGATTCGGGCACGGATGGCCAAGGGAAGGTGACGCCGCGCTTTTCCTGCCCGAGCGGAAAGGGCAGCGGTGGACGGTTCACGGCTCCCTCCCCCTTTGTGGGGGAGGGTCGGGGTGGGGGTTTGGGGGGCGTCAGGGTGTGAGGCGGGGGGCGTCTGACAGGGCTGCGATTTCGCGGCGGAAGGGCAGGGCGTCGCCTGTGTCGGGGGCGTCGAGGCCTTCGGCGTAGCGGCGACCGGCATAGGTGGCCCATGCGATGGGGGCGGGGGCGGCGGCGTCTCCGATCCGTTCGAGCGTGCGGATGCCTGCGGATTGCCAGTTCAGGGCGCGGGTGGCGTGGTAGAGCCTGTCATCGGGGATGCGGGAGGTGACCATCAGCACGGCGTCGGCGGGCAGGGGGGCGTTGCGGCCTGTCCATGTGCAGCCGAGGGTCAGGTGGTCGGCGTGGAGTGCTTCGGGCGCTTTGGACAGGTGCAGGGTCACGCCGAGTTCCATCAGGCGGCGCTGGATGGTGGCTTGTTCGAGGGTGTTTTCGCTCCATTCGGCCACTTTCGTGGCGGGGGTGATGTAGTCGACCGTGCAGCCTTTGGCGACGAGGAGTTCGGCAAGGACCGAGCCCATGTAAAAATGGTCGTCATCGTAGAGCGCCACGCGGCCTTTGGGCAGGTGACCGGCCATCAGGTCGTCGGGGGTGAAGACGGGCATGGCGGGGTCGGTGGGGATGGGGTGCAGGTGCAGGCGGGCGACGGCATCGCGGCGCCAGTGCGCGCCCGTGGCTATGGCGATGTGCTGGGCACCAAAGGTCAGCAGGTCTTCGGGGGTCAGGCGGCTGGCGGGGTAGAGCGATACGTTCGGCATCTGGCGCAGTTGGCCGAGCCGGTAATCGGCGACGCGGCGCCATGCCGACAGGCCGGGGAGGGCGCTTTCGCGGATCACGCGGCCGCCCATGGTTTCCGACGCTTCGGCAAGGGTGACGGTGTAGCCGCGTTTGGCGGCGGCGTGGGCTGCTTCCAGCCCTGCGGGGCCTGCGCCGACGATCAGCACGGTTTGCGAGGGGCCTTTGGGGCGGGGGCGTTCAGGGTGCCAGCCTTTGCGCCATTCTTCCATGAAGGCTGTGTTCTGGGTGCAGCGGGAAATGCCGCCTGTCATGTCTCCGCTGACGCAGATGTTGCAGCCGATACATTCGCGGATGTCGTCGATGCGGCCTTCTTGCACCTTTAGCGGAAGGAAGGGATCGGCGATGGAGGGGCGGGCAGCGCCGATGAAATCGAGGAGGCCTGCGCGGATCTGGCGGACCATTGCGTCGGGTGACGTGAAGCGGCCGACGCCGACGACGGGGCGCGGGGTCAGGGATTTGATGCCCGCGATCAGGTCTTCCTGTGCGCCTTCGGGTTTGAAGCGGGATGTGCCGGAGCAGGCCTCCCATGTGCCATGCGCCAAATCCCAGATGTCGGGGAGCGATCCGTGCATTTCGATGAAATCGCGCAGTTCTGCATTGGAGAAGCCGAAGGTGCCCGCCTCGTGCAGGGAAAGGCGCAGCGACAGGGCGAGTTCGCCGCGCGTTTCATCGCGGGCGTCTTCGATGATTTCGCGCAGGAAGCGGGCGCGGTTTTCCAAGCTGCCGCCGTATTCGTCGGTGCGGTGGTTGGTGGCGCGCGACAGGAAGTGTTGCAGGATGCCGAAGCCGTGGGCGCCGTAGAGGCAGATGATGTCGAAGCCCGCCTGTTGGCTGCGACGAAAGGCGTTGCGGAACCAGCGGCGGAGGTTGCGGATATCCTCGCGGTCCATGGTGCGGGCCTGCACGGGGTCGGAGGTGAAGGTGAGGATGGGGCCGCCCGATACGGCGAGGGGGGTTTCGCGGCTATAGAGGTTGGGGCCGTTGATGCCGGAATAGGCAAGCTGGATGCCCGCAAGCGCGCCGTGGGATTTCATCGCGTCAGCCATCTTTGCGAGCGCGGGAATGTCGCGGTCGTCCCACAGGTGCTGTTCGATGAAGGGGGTGATTTCCGATGTGGGGTGGATTTCGGTCTGTTCGGTGAAAATCACGCCCCAGCCGCCTTCGGCCTTGGTCCGGCGCATTTCGGCCACGGCGGAGGGGTCGCGGTAGCCGCCGCCGTTGCAATGGGGGACTTGGTAGAAGCGGTTCTTGGCGGTCTTGGGGCCGATGCGGACGGGTTCGAACAGGATGTCGTAGCGGGTGGCGGTGTCCTTGGGCATCACAGGCTTCGCAGGTCGCGGGCTTGGGTGGACATGCGGGCGGGATCGTAGGCGGCGGGCAGGTCGACCACCAGCAGGGCGGGGTGTGCACCCGCCTGTGCGATGATTTCGCCATCGGGACCGGCAATGACCGAGCCGCCCGCATAATCAAGGTCGCCTTCGCTGCCGCAGAAGTTGGCGTAGGCGATGGTCACGGCGTGGTTCACCGCCATGGCAGGGACGGTGACGCGGGCGACATGGGTATAGGGCAGCATGTTGGCGGTTGGGCACAGGATGAGAGACGCGCCCCTGTCGGCGAGGGCTGCGATATGGGGGGCGAATTCCACATCGTAGCAGATGAGGAGTGCTGCGGTGCGGCCGTGCAGGTTGAACAGGGTATAGGCGTCGCCGACGGTGTAGATCGCGTTTTCACGCGGGCCGTAGAGTTGCAGTTTGCGGTAATGGGCGATTTCGCGGCCTGCCGCGTCGATGGCGATGGCCGAATTGTAGACGCGCTCTCCGGCGCGTTCGGCGTAACCGATGACGATGCCGCAGCCTGCTGCGCGGCAGAGGGTGGCGAGGCGCTGGTGCCACGCACCGCCGCGCGGTTGGGCGCGGGCGGGGATGTCGGGCTGGTTGTAACCCGGAAGGTAGATTTCCGGCGCGGTCAGGGTTGCGGCCCCCATCGCGCCCGCCGCGTTCAGCGCCGCGGCAAGGGTGGCGAAGGCGGCTTCGTCATCGGCGGCGGGCGAGGGGGCTTGCAGCAGGGCGAGGCGCATGGGGAACCTGTGGGTTTGGCTGGATCGGGTATACCACTGTGACCTGCCGGAATGAAGGCGGGAGTGCTGTTTATGGGGGTATATACCCCAAAGCGGTTATCACGGGCTGCGGCGGGATGCGGGGCGAGGCATCGCCAAGAGGGGCGCGGGCGCCGGGGGTGGGGGCGCCGGGGAGCGGGGCCGATCGCGGCGATGGGGGTCGCGCTGTGGCCAAGGCAGGGTGACGTGGCGCTGATGATCCTGTGCGGATCTTTGACGACGTCTATCGGGCGGGTGGCAGGGCTTGTGCTGCAGGCGGCCAAGGTGTTCCGCCGTCAGCTATATCGGCGCTGCGCGATTGCGTCGAAGGCGGGGTCGTGTGTGCTGATGCTGCCGCTGCTTGTCGCGCGACGGGACGTCAGAAACGGGGGGAGCTTACGTCCGTCAGGGTGACGATCGAAGACAGCGTGTCGATCAGGGTCGGGGTCAGGGTGACGAGGACGACCAGATTCACCGCAAGGAAGATGCCGGCGGCAAGGGCGGTGGTGTGGCGGCGGGCGGCGTGGGCGTCGGGCGCGGCACGATTGGCGGCGAGGCCCGAACGCTCGGCGGCGTAGCGGTTCTTGGGAGCGTCGGACCAGAGTGTCGATGCGGTCATGACCGTTCTTCCTATGCCTTAGCCAAAGCCTCGGGTTGGAATATGGCGAATTTTGGGCGGGTCAGACATCTGGCTATAGGGATGGCCTGCGCCGGACGGGCCGCCATTGGTATGGAAACCGGCAGGGCGGCGGGGAAAACTTGCTTTGGATCAAGGCATTGCGTGTGGTGAGCCGGTTTGCGGGCCTATCGAAGGTATGGGTCGGGGCAAGTTGCCCGCTGGCCGGTCCGGTTGGAGATCGGGATCGGCGGACGCTGCGTCTGGCATGAATTATTTCAAAATGATTGTGTTGCCCTTGCGCCAGTTTGCGGTGCAGGGTGGAGGCATATTTGGCAAATTTGGGAATAGGCGCGGCATGTTTCCCGGTATTGAACCTGTAAGATCGCGCAATTGGCAGGTTTTCGGTCTGGCTGTGGGGCTTCCGCTAGCCGGATATGCGGCGCGGGTGGTGCTGGGGGATGTGCTGGTTGGCTATCCTTATGCGACATTTTATCCCGTGATTCTGATGATTGCCGTGCTGGCGCGGCCGCTGGCGAGCGTGCTTGCCGTGGGTCTGTCGGCGGTTCTGGCGGCACCGTTTGCTGTCGATTCCAATGCCGAGTTCTTGCCGCAAAGCCTGTCGGCTTGGATCGGGCTTTCGCTGTTCCTTGCGGTTTCGGGGATGATCGTCTGGCTGCTGCACGCCTTGCGCTCGGCGTTGGACAGCGCGACCGAGGCGCGGGCCGCGCTGACACTGGCGAACCGGCATCTGGAGGAGCGTGTGGCGCTGCGGACGCGGGAGCTGACCGAGGCGAACCAGCGGCTTCTGGCCGAAACCGAAGCGCGGGTCGGGGCCGAGGCGCAGGCGCGCCAAGGGCAGAAGATGGAGGCGATCGGCCAGCTTTCGGGCGGGGTGGCGCATGATTTCAACAATATGCTCGCCATCATCATGGGCAGTCTGCATGTCGCCAAGCGCAGGCTCGAGCGGGGCGATACGGATGTGGTGCAGTTCCTCGACGGGGCGCTTGAAGGGGCGGGGCGGGCGGCGGGGCTGACGCAGCGGTTGCTGGCGTTTTCGCGCAAGCAGCCGTTGACGCCCGAGGTCGCGGATATGAACGCGCTGGTGCGCGGGTTGGATGAATTGCTGCGCCGGTCGCTTGGCGAGACGGTGCGGCTGGAGTTGGCGCTGGGGGGCGGGTTGTGGCGCACGCGGGTCGACAAGGGGCAGGTCGAGAACGCGCTGGTCAATCTGGCGATCAATGCCCGCGATGCGATGCCCGACGGCGGCAAGCTGACCATCGAGACGATGAATGCCTTTCTCGACGATGCCTATGCCTCCGCGCATGACGAGGTGACGCCGGGGCAATACGTGCTGCTTGCGGTGTCGGACGCAGGGGTGGGGATGACGCGCAAGGTGATGGAACGGGCGTTCGATCCGTTCTTCACCACGAAGGACGCGGGCAAGGGCACGGGGCTGGGGCTGAGCCAGGTTTATGGCTTCGTCAAGCAATCGGGCGGGCATATCAAGATCTACAGCGAACCGGGGCAGGGCACGACGATCAAGATCTACCTTGCGCGGCATTACGGCGAGGGCGAGGTCAGGGCCGATGTGGTGCTGGATGCCGAGGTGCCGATGGGGCGGCCTTCGGTTTCGGTGCTGGTGGTCGAGGATGACGATGCGGTGCGCGAGATTGCGGTCGGTATCCTGCGCGAGCTTGGCTATACGGTCGAGGAGGCCGCTTCGGGCTATGCGGCGCTGCGGATGATGGAGGCGGGGACGCGGTTCACCCTTTTGTTCACCGATGTGGTGATGCCCGGAATGTCGGGCCGGATGCTGGCGGAAGCTGCGCTGCGGGTGCAGCCCGATCTGCGGGTGATCTACACCACGGGCTATACCGCCAATGCGATCGTGCATAACGGCATGGTCGATCCGGGGGTCGAGCTGTTGACCAAGCCCTATAGCCTTGAACAGCTTGCACGGAAGATGCAGCGGGTCTTGCAGGGCTAGGCTCTGGCTTTCAGGCGATGCGGCGGGCAAGGTGGCGGCGCAGTATTTGGGAGGCGTCGCATGCAGAAGGTTTGTCTGGTCACAGGGGGCGGGCGCGGGATCGGGGCCGCCGTAGCGCGCGAGATGCACGCGCGGGGCTACCGTGTGGCGCTGATGTCGCCATCGGAAAGCTGCGAGGTGCTGGCGGCGGAACTGGGCGGCGTGGCGCGGCGCGGTGTGGCGCAGAGCGAGGCCGACCTGAAGGGGATCGTCGATCTGGCGATGGCGTCTTACGGGCGGATCGATGCGGTGTTGAACCATACCGGGCACCCGCCGAAAGGGGATTTGCTGGAGATCACCGACGAGAACTGGGATCTGGCCAATGACATGATCGTCAAATCCGTGGTGCGGATGGCGCGGCTGGTGACGCCCGCGATGGAGGCGCAGGGGGGCGGGTCCATCGTGAACGTCACGACCTATGCGGCGTTCGAGCCTTCGCTGTGGTTTCCGGCGTCTTGCGTCTACCGCGCGGGGGTGTCGGCTTTCGCCAAGATGTATGCCGACCGTTACGGGCCGAAGAACATCAGGATGAATTGCCTGTTGCCGGGGTTCACCGACAGTCTGGACGTGGCGAAATACGGCGAGTTGGCGGCGATGAAGCGGATCGGGACGGTCGCGGAACAGGCCAAGGCGGCGGCGTTCCTTTTGACCGATGACAGCAGCTATGTGACGGGGCAAAGCCTGCGCGTCGACGGTGGGCTGACGCGGCACGTTTGAGGGGAATTGGGGGGCAAGGGGGGCTGTGGCCCCCCTTTTGTTTCGCGGGTCAGGCGGCGGCATCGGCGCCCTTGACGCCGGTGATGTAGCTGACGATGTCGTTGCCGTCGGTTTCGTCCTTGTTCAGGCTGGCGACGATGCGGCCGCGCCGGAAGACCACGATGCGGTCCACAAGGTCGAAGACCTGACGCAGGTTGTGCGAGATCAGGATCAGTGGCACCTCGCGTTCTTTCAGCCCGCGGATGATGTTTTCGACCTGTGCGGTTTCCTGCACGCCCAAGGCGGCGGTCGGTTCGTCCATGATGACCAGCTTGCTGGCGAAAGCGGCCGTGCGGGCGATGGACACGCATTGGCGCTGGCCGCCCGACATGTTGCGGATCGGGTTGTCGACGTTGGGGATTTTCACCGCCGTGGTCTTGAGCGCTTCGAGCGTGCGTTCGCGCATCGCCTTGCGGTCGAGGATGCTGAACGGGCCGAGGCGGAACTTGAACAGCTCGCGCCCCAGAAACAGGTTCGAGGGCACGTCGAGGTCATCGGCAAGCGCGAGGGTCTGGAACACGGTTTCGATGCCGGCTTCGCGGGCTTGCAGCGGGCCTTCGAAATTCACCTCGCGCCCGTCGAAGAACACTTGGCCCGCCGATTTCTGTTCGACGGCGGTGATCTGGCGCACGAAGGTGGATTTGCCTGCGCCGTTGTCGCCCACGACGGCGACGTGTTCGCCGCGCCGCAGGATGAAGTTGGCGTCTTCCAGCGCGTGCACGCCGCCGTAGCGTTTGGTCAGGCCACGGGTTTCGAGAACGATATCATCCATTGCCATTATCCCCGCGCCCGTCCCTTTTGCCGCCATTGGTCAAGCACGACGGCGGCGACGATGATGATGCCTTTGACCATTTCCTGATAGTAGGCGTCGAGCTTCAGGAAGGTGAACCCCGAGATGATGACGCCGAAGATCAGCGCGCCGAGGCAGGTGCCGAGGATCGAGCCGCGCCCGCCTTGGAGCGACACGCCGCCGATCACGGCCATGGCGATGGCGTCGAGTTCGTACATCACGCCCATGCCCGCCTGTGCGGTCAGGTTTTTCGACGACAGCACCACGGCGGCGAGCGCGGCGAGGCCACCTGCGATGACATAGACCAGCACCTTGTGGTGTTCGGTGTTGATGCCCGACATGCGGGCCGCAGCCTCGTTCGAGCCGATGGCGTAGCAGTGTTTGCCGTATTTCGTGTAGGTCATGATGCAGTGGAACAGGATCGCCAGCACGACGAAGATCACCACGGGCATCATGCCCTTGCCGATTTCGGCGTAAGCTTCGGTCGGGAACGAGATCGGGTTGCCCTTGGACCACCATTTGGACGCGCCGCGTGCGGTCACCATCATGCCGAGCGTGGCGATGAAGGGCGGGATGCGGGTATAGGCGATCAGCGCGCCGTTGACGAAGCCCGCCGCAAGCCCGCAGCCGAGGCCGACAACGAGGGGCACGATCACCGGCAGGTCCATCGCCCAGTCGCCGAAGATGGCCTTGGGGTTGGGGTTGCCGTTGACGAGGGCGACTTGCGCGAAGCTCATGGTGACCATGGCGGTCAGGCCGACGATGGAACCCGACGACAGGTCGATCCCGCCCGAGATGATGACTTGGGTCACGCCAAGCGCGATGATGCCGACGATCGAGACTTGCAGGATGATGATCTGCAGGCGCTGTTCGTTGAACAGCGTGTCGATGTTGTCGCGGGTGTTGAACAGGAAGCTGTCGCCCATCAGCACGCGGCCAAGGATTTCGAAAGCCGCGATGATGACGAGCAGGGCGATGAAGACGTTCATCTCTTGCGGTCTGGTCCGCTTGGCCGGATCGTATTTCAGGCCGCCAAGGCCATGTGTCGTCTGGGACACGGGCTCCCCTCCCTTTGTCATCTGGATTTTGCATCATCTGCCTGCGCTGCCCCGCGCGGCAAGATAAAAGGGCGGCGCTGTGCGCGCCGCCCCCGTGATCTGTCGGGATCAGTTCTTGGCGGCGTAATCGGCCAGGTTGGCCGGAATGACCAGTTCGAACGGGATATAGACCTTTTGCTCGACCGCTTCGCCTGCGGCGAGTTTGGTCGCGGCGTCGAGTGCGCCTGCGCCCTGACCGGCGGCGTTCTGGAACACGGTCACGTCGAGGTCGCCCGCCTGCATCGCGGCAAGCGCGTCTTGGGTCGCATCCACGCCGCCGATCTGGACGGTCGCCATGTCGATGCCGGCGGCCTTGATCGCCTGGATCGCGCCGAGGGCCATTTCGTCGTTGTTGGCGATGACGCCATCGAAGGCTGCGCCGGTCGAGAGCCAGTTGGTCATCAGGTTGGTGGCTTCGTCGCGGCTCCAGTTGGCGGTCTGCTGGTCGATCACGTTGACCTTGACCTTGCACTTGCCCGCTTCGATCACGTCGTAGATGTCTTTGGTGCGCTGCACGGCGGCCTGGTTCGACAGCTCGCCCTGCATGACGTAGACGTTGACTTCGGTTTTGCCTTCGGCTGCCCAGTTGTCGCACATGGCGATGGTTTCCAGCGTGCCCGACTCTTCTTCGTTCGAGGCGACGAAAGCCTGATTGTCGGGCAGGGTGTCGACGTTGACTGGCTGGCGGTTGACGTAGACCAGCGGCACGCCTGCGGCGGCGGCAGCGTCAGACATCGCCTGCGTGGCCGAGGTGTCGACCGGGTTCACGATGATCGAGGTGACGCCCGACGCGATGAAGTTGTTGATCTGGTCGAGCTGCTTGGCAACGTCATTGCCCGCATCTTCGATCTGGACCGAAAGGCCGGCGGCATCGGCCTGCGCCTGAATGCCGTTGCGAAGGACGGTCAGGAAGTTGTCGTCGAACTTGGCCATCGAAACGCCGATGCCGTCAGCCATCGCG
Organism: Gemmobacter aquarius; assembly: GCF_003060865.1. NCBI lineage: Bacteria > Pseudomonadati > Pseudomonadota > Alphaproteobacteria > Rhodobacterales > Paracoccaceae > Paragemmobacter > Paragemmobacter aquarius. The sequence continues at coordinate 2,685,977 of NZ_CP028918.1, read as the reverse complement.
CTGGTACCCATCAGGGCAGCGAAACCGGCGATCATAAGGGTCTTTTTCATTGGGTCTCTCCTCCACATGTCGGTGTCCGGCACACCTTTTCTCCCTGCCGGACCGCCCGCTTCGGGGCGGTATTCCCTCCACTCAGGCGGCAACGCCGTTGCGGATGAATTGCATCGAGGCCGCAAGCGGCGCTTTCGCATCGGCCAGCGCGTGGACCGAAGGGGCGAAAGGTTCATAGCTGATCGGGCCGGTATATCCGGCGGCGCGAAGGGCACGGATCTGGGCGACGTTGCCCAGCACATCGTCGGCATCGACGAGCACGCGGTGCGGGTCGCGCATGTCGTCGAGCGGGATCATGTCCTTGACGCCCGAGACGTGGACGATTCCCGTCAGGTCGGGGAATATAGCACCGAAACCGGCCAGCGCGTGGTGGAAGGTGTCATGCACCATGAAGTAGGTGCCAACCCCGCCCACGGCATGGATCGCATCGGCCAGAACGTCCTTGTAGCGCAGCGAGCAGACGGCGAAACCAAGGGGTTCGACCATGGCTTTCAGGCCGTGGGATTTGAGCATGGGCAGCAGTTCGCGCAGCGCCGTTTCCGTAACATTGCGGCTTTCCGCACGGTCGGTCGCCACGCCATCGTTGCGCGGGATCAGGCTGATGGCTTCGGCCCCTGCGGCGACGGCGATCTGCATCAGGGCTTCGGCCTCGGCGCGTTTGGCGTCGGACCAGTCGTTGAACATCTTGACCTCGGCCAGTGCGAGGAAGCGCAGGCCACGGGATTTGACCGCGGCGCCCACGGTGGCCGGGGCGGCACCGTCAAAGAGCGGGGTGGGAAAATCGTTGCGGAATTCGACGCCGACGCAGCCGAGCGATTTGGCCAGATCGAGGAATGGCTCCCATCCGAGGCGGGGGTGGTCATGTGGTTAAGGGCGAAGGGAAGCATTCTGCAAGGGTCCTTGGTCGTCGGGGTGGCCGTTCGGGGCGGCTGTGGTTCGGACATGCCGCAGGACAGGCATAGTGGAACTTTCATTCCATCAAAGCGCTATTTGGGAGGGCAGGGAGGAAAGCCGAAGATTCATCGGGGAATCGTCGGGCTATGACGATATTTCGTCAGAAGGGCCTGCCAATCTGTTGCGGCAAAGCGTCAGAGGGATTCGGCCACGTGCAGGTTGACCGGCAAGAACACCTGCCCTGCATTTGCAGCGCCCCCGTCGCGCATGGCGCGCACCATCATGCCGAGGACTTCGTGGCACAGGTCGGGAAGGGGTGTGGCATCGACCAGCGTGACCCAGCCCTGCGCGAGGCCCGAGCGCGAATCGGTGGTGAGTTCGTTGACCACAAGTGCGACATCGCCCGGCGTGCGCGATTGCTTCAGGGCGGCGATTGCCCCCTCCATCCCGCCGCCTGCGACGTAGATGCCGCGCAGGTCGGGGTGTTTGCGCAAGAGGGCAAGCGTGGTCTCAAAGGTCAGTTGGCGGGTTTCGAGGTTGACGATCGATTCGAGCACCTCGAGGTCGGGGCGTTCTTCGCGCAGATAGGCGCGAAAGCCGGTTTCGCGCAGGTCGTGGCCGTGCCAGCGTGTGCCGCCGACGAAGATCGCGACCTTGCCGGCACCGCGTGCGGAAAGGGAAATCATCCATGCCGCCGTGCGCCCGACCTTGAGGTTGTTGAGCCCGACATAGCCCGCGCGGATGCCTTGGGCGAAATCGGACAGAAGCGAGAAGACGGGGATGCCGCGCTGTTTCAACTCGTCCACGGCGGCGGTTATTTCGGGGTGGTTGACGGCGGTGGCGGCGATCACGTCGCAGCGGTTGCCCATGGCGCGCAGCAGGCTTGCGACCTCGCTCGGGGCTTGGCTGGCCGAGAATTCTAGATCGAGTTTGCCGTTGACCGCCGGAAGGCGGCTGACGGCTGTTCGCATTTCGCGCGCCATGTTCTGGTAGAATTCTTGCCCCTGTTTGTGCAGCAAAACGCCGAAGCGGATGGTGCGGGGCGCGTCTTGGCCGGATGCCCCGGTCAGGCGGGCGGCTGCGGGGTGGCCAAGCCTGAGCGCCGCTTCGAGCACGGCGGTGCGCGTGGCGGCGGACACCTGTTCGCGCCCGTTGAGCAAACGGTCGACGGTAGCGACAGAGACACCTGCCGCCGCCGCGAGGGTGGCCATTCCGGGACGTTTCGCCATCATTTGCCTTGATGTTTTTTCGTCAGTATCATGCAGAGTTATGATGAAAATATGCGGGCGTCCAGCATTTCCTCTACACGGCGGTGGAATGATTGTTCTAAGACAGGCGCGGGGTTGGTGACCGAGGCGCCGGTTCCGAGCGGAGGAGGAAGAGATGAGCAAACGTGATTACAGCCTGCTTGGCCCCGATGGCGCGCGGGCGGTGGAAACCGGCCTTGCTGCCGCCGAGTGGTACCACACCGAGGTGCCGCGCAAGGTGATGAAAGAGTTGATGGCGCGCAGCGATGCCCCCGCGATCCGGGACACGATCCTGCTATACGGCTGCATGATCGGCTTTGCGGCGGGGGGCATTGCGCTGTGGGGAACGTGGTGGTGCGTGCCGTTCTGGCTGGCTTACGGCGTGCTTTACGGGTCGGCTTCCGACTCGCGCTGGCATGAGTGCGGGCACGGGACGGCGTTCAAGACACCGTGGATGAACGATGTGGTCTACCAGATCGCGTCCTTCATGATCATGCGGAATTCGGCGACGTGGCGCTGGAGCCATGCGCGCCACCACACCGACACCTATATCGTCGGGCGCGACCCCGAGATTGCGATCATGCGCCCGCCCGCCTTTGCCAAGCTGGTCCTTGCGTTCTTTGGCGTGCCGGATGTGATCGGGTTCTTTCCCCGCATGATCCGCAATGCGGTTTCGGGGCCGACCGCCGAGGAGCGGACGTTCGTGCCGCAATCGGAGTGGGGCAAGGTGCGGCGGGTGGCGATTGTCTACACCGTGATTTATGCCGTGACGTTGGGGCTGGCGGTTTACACGCAGTCGGTCCTGCCTTTGATGGTGGTGGGGCTGCCGCGCATGTATGGCGCGTGGCATCACATCATGACGGGGCTGTTGCAGCATGGCGGGCTGGCGGACAATGTGATCGACCACCGTCTGAACAGCCGGACGGTTTACATGAACCCCGTGTCGCGCTTCATCTACTGGAACATGAATTACCATGTGGAGCATCACATGTTCCCGATGGTGCCCTATCACGCGCTGCCGCGCCTGCATGAGGTGATCAAGCATGACCTGCCCGCGCCGAACACCTCGATCTTGCAAGCGTTCCGCGAGATGTGGCCCGCGCTGAAGCGGCAGTTGGGGAGCGAGGAGTATTTCCTGCACCGCGACCTGCCTGCGGGGGCCAAGCCTTACCGGACCGATTTCCACGTGGCCGCTTTGGGCCAAGCCATTCCTGCCGAATAAGGAAAAGACAGATGCCACAATGGGTTCGTGCCTGCGCCACCGATGATATCGATGAGGAAGACCTGATCCGCTTCGATCATGGCGGGGCGAGTTATGCGCTGTATCATTCGCCCGAGGGAAAGTTTTACGCCACGGCGGGGCTGTGCACGCATGAAAACGTGCATCTTTGCGACGGGCTGGTGATGGGGCATCTGATTGAATGTCCCAAGCACAACGGGCAGTTCGACTATCGCACCGGAGAGGCCAAGCGTGCGCCGGTCTGCGTGAACCTGAAGACCTTTGCCACCAAGGTCGAGGGCGACGACGTTTTCATCGAGGTGCCGTGATGGGCAAACGTCTGACGGTGCGCGATCTGCTGGATGCGCGGGGCAAGCACCAGTTCGCCATGCTGCGGGTCGAGACGCTGGACGAGGCCGAGGCCGCCGAGCGGGCTGGGGTAGAATTGCTGTCGGTGCCGCCTGCGATGATCATGGACCGCCGTTTCCGCGAGGTTGCCCCCACCGCTTTCGCCTTTCCGGGGGATAATTTCTACGAGATCGGGGATACGGCCGATTTCCTGCGCTGGGCCTTTCCCTTGTTCAAGAACGGGGCGGACGGGTTCTATTGCTCAGGCTCGCTTGCGACGGTGCGGGCGATGGCCGACCACGGCTTGCCGGTCTGCGGGCATGTCGGGCTGATCCCGTCAAAGGCCACATGGACCGGCGGGTTCAAGGCGGTGGGCAAGACGCTTGAGACGGCGCAACTGGTCTACCGCCAGTGCAAGGCGCTGGAGGAGGCGGGGGCTTTTGCGGTCGAGATCGAGGTGGTGCCGCATTCGATCACCGATGCGATTGCCGAAAAGACCGGATTGTTCCTGATTTCGATGGGGGCGGGGCCGGGCGGGCATGCGCAATATCTGTTCACCGACGACGTGCTGGGCCAGACCAAGGGCCGCGTGCCGCGCCATGCCAAGGTTTACGCCGATTTCGCCGCCGAACACGCCCGTCTGCAAGAGATGCGGGTGAGGGCGATGACGGCTTTTGCGAGCGACGTTCACAAGGGGCACTACCCCGCGCCGCAATACATGGTCGACAGCGACCCCGAGGTGGTGGCCGAGTTCCGCGACTGGCTGGACAGTCAGGACTGAGGGTTAGGACTTAAGGTCTGGGCTGATCGGTCAGGGTTGGCCGATCAGCTTGGCTACGGCGCGGAGTTCGAACTTCTGGATCTTGCCGGTCGAGGTTTTGGGCAGCTCGGCAAAGACGATGTGTTTGGGGGTTTTGAACCCGGCGAGGCGGGTGCGGCAATGGGCGATCAGGTCGGCCTCGGTCGCGGTCTGTCCGGCCTTGAGTTCGACGAAGGCGCAAGGCACCTCGCCCCATTTGTCGTCGGGCTTGGCGACCACGGCGCAGAGCGAAACGGCGGGGTGGTGCATGAGGGCGCCTTCGACCTCGACCGAGGACACGTTTTCGCCGCCGGAAATGATGATGTCTTTGGCGCGGTCGGTGATCTTGATGTAGCCATCGGTGTGCTGGAAGGCGATGTCGCCTGACCGGAACCAGCCGCCCTTGAACGCCTCGCGCGTGGCGGTCGGGTTCTTGTAGTAGCCTTTCATCACCATATTGCCACGCATGGCGATTTCGCCAAGGTGCTGGCCGTCACGCGGGACGGGGTGGCCGTGGGTGTCATGCACTTCGGCCCCTTCGAGCATCGGCATGGCGACACCGGTGCGGGCCTTGAGTGCGGCGCGGTCGGTGGTGTCGTCCCAGTCGGGTTTCCATGTGCATTCGGTGGCCGGGCCGTAGGTCTCGGTCAGGCCGTAGACTTGCGTCACGTTGAAGCCGAGGGGTTCGAAGGCTGCAAGGGTGGCGGCGGGGGGCGGTGCGCCTGCGGTAAAGACCTCGACCGTGTGGGCGAAGGGGCGGCGGTCGGATTCGGGGGCGTTGATCATGGTGTTCAGCACGATGGGTGCGCCGCCGAAATGGGTGACGCCTTCGTCGGCGATGGCGTCATAGATGGCTTTCGCGGTGATGTCGCGGCAGCATACCAGCGTGCCGCCAAGGATGGGGACCATCCAGGTGTGGGTCCAGCCGTTGCAATGGAACAGGGGAACGATTGTCAGGTAGACGGGGAACAGCACCATGCGCCATGACAGGATATTGGCCGTGGCCGACAGGTAGGCGCCGCGGTGGTGGTAGACCACGCCCTTGGGCCGGCCTGTGGTGCCCGAGGTGTAGTTGATCGCGATGGATTCCCATTCGTCATCGGGCAGGGTCCATGGCGCGTCGGGGTCGCCCTGGGACAGCAGGGCTTCGTAGGTGAGGTAATGGCCGGATGCGGCAAAGCCGTGATCGACCACCTCGACGATCTGCGGGGCGGGGCCTTCCATCCGTTTGATCGCGTCTTCCGCGAGGGGCAGGAAAGCGGTGTCGCAAAGCACGATTCTGGCGCCTGCGTGGGCGAAGATATAGGCGACCGTGTCGGGGTCGAGGCGGGTGTTGATGGTGTTGAGAACAGCGCCTGCGGCGGGGACGCCGAAATGTGCTTCGGCCTGCTGCGGGATGTTGGGGATCAGGGTGGCGACCACGTCACCGGGGGCGATGCCGTGGCGGGCAAGGGCCGAGGCGAGGCGCGAGACGCGGGCGGCGTATTGGGCATAGGTCAGACGGGTCGATTTCCACACCACGGCGGTGCGGTCGGCGTGGATATCGGCGGCACGTTTCAGAAACGACAGCGGCGTGAGGGGCGTGTAATTCGCCGCGCATTTTTCCAGACCCGTTTCGTCGGCCAGCCAACCCATTATGATAATCCCCCCGATATGACCCGCGCCTTGTCGCTTTCAGACAGGCATGGGCGAGGTTAGCAGGCTTCATCGGGATTGCGAGAGTTTGAAAGGCGAAGCGATGACGAATCCCGACAGGACGCTGGCTGCGGCGGGGCTGATACTGGTCTATGCCATGATCATCGGCTTTACCGACAACTACGTGCGGGTGATCGCGGCCGAGGCGGGGCTTTGGCAGTTCCACTTTACGCGGACCTGCATGGCGATGGTCATCCTCGGGGTTGCGGCGGTGCCTTTGGGGCTGCGCTTGCGTCCGGTGAACCTGCGGGCGGTGGTGGCGCGGTCGGCGATCCACGGCTGCGCGATGGTGATCTATTTCGGGGCGCTGGCGTTCCTCGATGTGGCGCTGGTCGCGGCGGGGCTGTTCACCGCGCCGATCTGGGTGCTGCTGATCTCGCGCTTTGCTTACGGCCAGCGGTTCGGGCCGGTGCAGATTTTGGCGGTGGTGACAGGGTTTGCGGGGGTCATCCTTGTGCTCGGCCCCGAGGCGATGACGGGCGCGTCACTGCCTGCGGTGCTGCCGGTGCTGGCGGGGGCGCTGTATGCGATGGGCAATATCGCAACGCGCGAATGGTGCGCCGAGGAGAGTGCAGGGACGCTTGTCGGCGGGTTCTTCGTGGCGCTGGGGCTGATCGGGGCGGTGGGGATGGCGGTGCTGACCGTTGCGCCCATGGTGGTGCCGGAAGGGACCGCGGGGTTCCTGCAACGCGGGCCGGTCTGGCCGTCGGGCGAGTTCTACTTCTGGACCTTTGTGCAGGCAGCGGGGTCGCTTCTGGGGGTGGCCACGATGATACGGGCCTATCAGATCACCGATGCGAGCCGCGCTTCGGTGCTGGAATATGTGATCCTGCCGGCGTCGGCGTTCTGGACATGGGCACTTTGGGGGACGGGGCTGGCACCGCTTGCGGTGGCGGGGATGGTGCTGATCGTGGCGGCGGGATCGATGATCGCGCTGCGGGCGAAGACTGTGGAAGCGCCGGCGGGGGTGGGTGAACCCCGCGCCTGAGGGGCGCGGGAACCACCCACCCTACGGTGCGGTGGTAGGGTGGGTGGTTCCGCGCTTGCGCGGGTTCACCCACCGCTGGTGTCGCCGGTCGCTTCGCGCCAGTGTTTGCGGCAGAGGCTGACATAGGTTTCGTTCCCGCCGATCACCACCTGTTCGCCTGCCGTGAGCGCGCGGCCGTCGGGGCCGCGGCGGATGACCATGGTGGCCTTCTTGCCGCAGTGGCAGATCGTTCGGACCTCGCGCATTTCATCCGCCCATGCCAGCAGGGCCGCCGAGCCGGGGAAGAGGTTGCCCTGGAAATCGACGCGCAGGCCGTAGCACATCACCGGCGTCTTGAGGTCGTCGACGGCGCGGGCGAGTTGCCAGACCTGGTCTTTGGACAGGAATTGCGCCTCGTCTATGAAGACGCAGGCGACGGGGCCTTGGCGCAAGCGGGCGACGATCTTGGCGTAGAGGTCCTCGCCGGGGGCGAAGGTGTCGGCGTCTTCGCCGATGCCGATACGTGAGGCGATGCGACCTTGGCCTGCGCGGTTGTCGAATTGCGCGGTGACGAGATAGGTCGCCATGCCGCCTTCGCGGTAGTTATGCGCGGCCTGGAGGAGCAGGGTCGATTTGCCTGCGTTCATCGTCGAGTAGTGGAAGTAGAGCTTTGCCATGCGGGCGGATTAGCGCATCGCATCGCCGCGCGAAAGAGGCGGGACGCGCCGAGAGGGGCGGCCCGTTCCCGCGCGGTGGCGAGGGCTGCCTGCCGCGCAAGACGAGTATTTGGGCAAAGGTGAAGGGGCAGGGTTCAGCCCGCCCCTTCGAACCATGGATCAGGCCGGACGGCGGTTTTGCTGCGGGCGGCTGTGTTTGGCGCCTTGGGGTGCACCTGCGCGGTTCGGGCTTTGGCCGCCGCCCATGGGGCGGGCGGGTTTGGCGCCCTGGGGTTTGCCAGCGGGTTTGCCCTCGCCACGGGGGGCGAAGGATTTTTGCGCCTGACCTTGGGCTTTGGGTTGGCCGGGGCGGCCGCCGCCTGCGGGGCGTTGGCCGCGGTTCTGGCCGGGTTTGGGGGCGGCTGCCACCATTTCGGCCGACCAAGGCGCGCCGCCGATGATCGGGATGGGCTTTTTCATCACCTTTTCGATGGCGCGGAGTTCGTCCATCTCGGCGGGCGCGCAGAAGGCCACGGCGGTGCCTTCGGCGCCTGCGCGGGCGGTGCGGCCGATGCGGTGGACGTAGTTTTCCGGCACGTTGGGCAGGTCGTGGTTGTAGACGTGGCGCACACCGGGAATGTCGATGCCGCGGGCGGCGACATCGGTGGCCACCAGCACGTCAAGTTCTCCGTTGCGGAATTCGGTCAGGGTGCGGTCGCGCTGGTTCTGGCTTTTGTTGCCGTGGATCGAGCCGACCTTGAAGCCCCAGACGGCCAGCAGTTTCGACAGTTTTTCCGAGCCATGCTTGGTACGGCCAAACACGAGCGCCTGCTCGCCGGGGTGCTTTTTCAGGTATTCCTCGAGCAGGCGGGCCTTGTCGCCGTTGGGGATGAAGTGGACGCCCTGGACGATCTTTTCGATGGGTTTTCCGGGGGTTGCGACCTGCACGCGGACCGGATCGCGCAGGTAGGTGTCGGCGATTTCCTCGATGTCCTTGGGCATGGTTGCCGAGAACAGCAGGGTCTGGCGCTTGACCGGAATGTGTTTGGCGATGCGGCGCAGGGCGTGGATGAAGCCCATGTCGAGCATGTGGTCAGCCTCGTCCAGCACGAGGTAACCTGTGGCTTGCAGGTCGACGTCGCCGCGTTCCAGAAGGTCGATCAACCGGCCGGGGGTGGCGACCAGCACATCGGCGCCGCGGGCGAGGTTCATCGCCTGACGGTTCAGCGAGGCGCCGCCGACGACCATGATGACCTTGGCGGAAGTGCCTTTGGTGAAAACGGTAAGGTTATCATGGATTTGCGTGACCAACTCGCGCGTGGGGGCAAGGATCAGGGCGCGCACGGTGCGCGGCGCGGGCGGGTGGCCGAGATCAAGGATGCGGTGCAGAAGCGGCAGGCCGAAGGCGGCGGTCTTGCCGGTGCCGGTTTGCGCCAGACCCATCAGGTCGCGGCCCTTCATGATATGCGGGATCGACTGTGCCTGAATCGGCGTCGGTTCCTTGAGGTTGGTTTTTTCGAGTGCTTTCAATAGCTTGGCCGAAAGGCCGAGGTCAGCGAAGGTGGTCATGTCAATGTCTTTCCTGCCCGTGCTTTACGGGCCAAGGGGGCCACATGGCGTGGCCGGTTGCAGGTCGGGCGCGACGCAAAATCGCGCGGAACCCCTGCGTGAAGGTGGGAACCTTTGGCCCGGTCTGTCTCCCCGTGCGGGGGCTGCTCACGCGGCAGCGGAGGGCGGGCGTGGGGGGCAGATGGGGCTTTTGGTCGCCCATGTCAAGCGTGGTGATTTCAGGATGCACGGATGCACAACCGATGCAGACGCGCAAAACGCTGCGTTAGGGCGGCGTTTACCCTTTGCGGGCAGGGTTTGGCGCTGGCATGTGCGGGGGCGGAATGGTCGAATTGAAGAAGCTGAAGGGGCGGCGGGCGGAGCACTACCATTACATGGCCGATGCGATGCGGCGGCTGGAATGGGACCTGCACCACACCATCGAAGCGACGAGCCGCGTGCCTGACGAATGGCACGAGATCGCGGCGCGGCGGCACCCCAAGGCCAAGGTGCGGATGACGGTTGGCATCGACGAGGATGTGGTGCGGTTCTTCAAGTCGATGGGACCGGGGCACGGACCAAGAATGAACGAGGTGCTGCGGTCCTTCATGCATGCGCGTCTGGCGGGTGTGGTGCGGGGGGGCGAGACCTCGCCCTGGTATGCGCGCTCGCAAGACCAGTATGCGGGGCCAAGGCCGATGTGGGGCGCGCTGGTGCATGCGCTGGAGGGGGGAGAGGCGTCGGAGGCGGCGGTCGAGGCCGAGGCGCAACTGCTGATGGAAGAGGCGCTGCGGTTGGGGCGGTTGGAGGAGGGTTGAGGTCACATGGATTGAAGTCGGGCTCGGAATTTGTCGCGATACGCGGATCGCTCGGATGGCGTGAGGTCGCTACCTTGCAGGCTTTTCAGCCTGCCGAGAGCAGGGCGGTCCAGTTCGGGTGGAATACTGCCAGCACCGGCCTTGAAGGCGCGAAGCGCCGAGGCCAGCTTATCCGGATCAAATGAGTCAAGCGTTTCTGCAATGGCTTGGTCGGCCAGACTGGTCTGGTCCGGCGACGTGAGTGTCGCTTCGGCTGTCGCAGTCGGGGTGACGTGGGTTTCACCTTCGTTGGAGGCCGGTTTGATCGTCAGGAGACGAGAAATGACAGACTCATCGAATTCATGATGGGTATCGGCTTCTTGGATCAGGTCCGGCGACTGAGACCCACGAGCAGGTTTGATGCCCAGAAGATGCACTTGAACACCAAATGTCTGGGCGATCTGAACACCGATCCGGATATCTTCATCACCCGATACAAGAACTGCGTTTGTGATGGCGCGATTGCGGGCGAGGTCGATGAGGTCGGTTACGATGAGGGAGTCGACACCTTTTTGCTCGCCTTTACTGTTCACCACGCCGAGACGCAGTTTTGTGTAGGAGGCGCTGGCGACCTGTTCTTGCTCGGCAGTCATTCGAGCGCTGCGTTGCAATCCATCATACCAGTAAATTCTGAGCAGCCTGCTTTCAGGCGCAATCGCCCGGCACAATTCCTTAAGCTGGGCAATGGTTTGGTCTATGTCGAGAAGGAGTGTTGCGCGTGGCTGTTTACTGCCGGCGAGCAAAACAGACGCTTGGGCATAAAGATAGCCTGCGTCGACAAAGACAGCGGTCTGCATTTTTCACTCACACCAAACACTACATACGAAAAAGGGCACCCGCAGGTGCCCCTAGATAGGTGCCGCAACATAAATGGCTGCGCGCAACAATGAAGTAGCAAAAGGCTTGAGCTTTTTCAAGCCTGATCTTTTCACCCCTGCAACGTCCGCACCCCATACCCTTCGCCCCGGGCCTTCATCGCGGCGACGGCGGCGATGCTGGCTGCGGCGGTGGTGAAGTAGGGGATCTTGTCCATTAGCGCCACGCGGCGGATGTCGCGGCTGTCGGCGATGGCTTGGGTGCCTTCGGTGGTGTTCAGCACCAGCGCGATGTCGCTGTCTTTCAGGCGGTCGACGATGTTCGGGCGGCCCTCGTAGACCTTGTTCACGGCTTCGGCCTTTATGCCTTGGGCTTTCAGCCAGTCGCCGGTGCCTTTTGTGACCACCAGTTCAAAGCCCATGGCCACAAGATCGCGGGCGGCATTGGCCAGCGCTTCGGTCTTGTCCATGTCCTTGACCGACAAGAAGACGCGGCCGGATTCGGGCAGGATGGTGCCTGCGCCCATCTGTGCCTTGAGGAAGGCCAGCGCAAAAGTGCGGTCCCAGCCCATGACTTCGCCGGTCGAGCGCATTTCGGGGCCGAGCAGGGGGTCGACGCCGGGGAAGCGGGCGAAGGGGAGAACGGCCTCTTTCACGCTGAACCACGGGGTGATGGGGTCGGCGAGCGTGTTGGGGTCGGCCAAGGGGAGCGGGCTGTCGGGGCCGACGCCTGCGGGGTAGGGGGCGCGGAGCGGGAAGTTCGAGAGCGGCTCGCCTGCCATGAGGCGGGCTGCGATGGTGGCGATGGCGCTGTCGGTCGCTTTGGCGACGAAGGGTACGGTGCGCGAGGCGCGGGGGTTGACCTCGAGAACGTAGATCGTGCCGTCCTTGATGGCGAATTGCACGTTCATCAGGCCCACGACGTTCAGCGCGAGGGCCATGACGACGGTCTGGCGTTTGAGTTCTGCGATGGTCTCGGCGTTGAGGGAATGGGGGGGGAGGCAGCAGGCACTATCGCCCGAGTGGACGCCCGCTTCCTCGATATGTTCCATGATGCCTGCGACGTGGACGTGTTTGCCGTCGGACAGGGCATCGACATCGACCTCGATCGCGTTGGAGAGGTAGCTGTCGAGCAGAACGGGGCTGTCGCCTGACACGTTCACGGCGGTGGCGATGTATCGTTCTAGCTGTTCGTCGGAGCGGACGATCTCCATCGCGCGGCCACCCAGCACGAAGGAGGGGCGGATCACGAGCGGGTAACCCACGTCTTTGGCTACGGCAAAGGCTTCGTCGCGCGAGCGGGCGGTGCCGTTGTGGGGTTGTTTCAACCCCAGTTTTTGGAGGAGGCCCTGAAAGCGTTCGCGGTCTTCGGCGAGGTCGATGGCGTCGGGGGTGGTCCCCAGGATCGGGATGCCTTCGGCGTGGAGCGCGTTGGCGAGTTTGAGGGGGGTCTGGCCGCCGAATTGTACGATGACGCCGTGGAGCGTGCCGTTGTCTTGCTCGACCCGCAGGATTTCTAGCACGTGTTCGAGGGTAAGCGGTTCGAAGTAAAGGCGGTCGGACGTGTCGTAGTCGGTCGAGACGGTTTCGGGGTTGCAGTTGATCATGATGGTTTCATAGCCCGCCGCGGTGAGGGCGTAGCAGGCGTGGACGCAGCAGTAATCGAATTCGATCCCCTGACCGATGCGGTTGGGGCCGCCGCCGAGGATGACGACCTTTTTCGCGTTCGAGGGGCGGGCTTCGCATTCCACATCGCCCATCACGGGCATTTCGTAGGTGGAATACATGTAGGGGGTTTGCGCCTCGAATTCGGCGGCGCAGGTGTCGATGCGTTTGAAGACGGCGACCACACCGAGGTTGCGGCGGGCGCGGCGGACTTGCGCCTCGTCCCGGCCGGTGAGTTTGGCGAGGCGGGCGTCGGTGAAGCCGAAGATCTTCAGCCGACGCAGGCCGGCGGCGTCGAGCGGCAGGCCGTCGCGGCGGACCTGTGCCTCGATGTCGATGATTTCGCGGATGCGGGAAAGGAACCACGGGTCGAAGGCGGTGGCGGACTGGATTTCGTCATCGGAAAGGCCGTGACGCATGGCTTGGGCGATGACGCGGATGCGGTCGGGGGTTTGTTGCGACAGTGCCTTGATGACGGCGGCTTTGTCGGGGGCGCCCGATATGGCGATTTCGTCAAATCCGGTGAGGCCGGTTTCAAGCGACGCCAGCGCCTTTTGCAGCGATTCGTGGATGGTGCGGCCGATGGCCATGACCTCGCCCACCGATTTCATGGCGGTCGTCAGGTTGGGTTCGGAGCCGGGGAATTTTTCGAAGGCGAAGCGCGGGATCTTGGTCACGACATAGTCGATCGACGGCTCGAACGAGGCGGGGGTGACCTTGGTGATGTCGTTGTCAAGCTCGTCCAGCGTGTAGCCGATGGCGAGTTTGGCGGCGATTTTCGCGATGGGGAAGCCGGTGGCTTTGGAGGCCAGCGCCGAGGAGCGCGACACGCGGGGGTTCATCTCGATCACGACCATGCGGCCATCGGCGGGGTTGATCGCCCATTGCACGTTGGAGCCGCCGGTTTCCACCCCGATCTCGCGCAGGACGGCGATGGAGCCGTTTCGCATGATCTGGTATTCTTTATCCGTCAGGGTCAGGGCGGGGGCCACGGTGATGCTGTCGCCGGTGTGCACGCCCATCGGGTCGATGTTTTCGATGGCGCAGACGATGATCGCGTTGTCCTTGCGGTCGCGCACCACCTCCATCTCGAATTCCTTCCAGCCGAGGAGGGATTCGTCGATGAGCACCTGCGCCATGGGCGAGGCTTCGAGACCGGAGCGGACGATGGCTTCGTAATCGTCGCGGTTATAGGCGACGCCGCCGCCGGTGCCGCCGAGGGTGAAGGCGGGGCGGATGATGGCGGGCAGGCCCACGTATTCCAGCGCCTCGACCGCTTCGCGGATGCCTGCGGCGATGTCGTATTTTCCCGAGGGCAGTTTCGGGGCGGCGATGATCGTGGCTTTGGGGTTTTCAAGGCCGATGCGGTCCATCGCTTCGCGGAAAAGCTTGCGGTCTTCGGCCATTTCGATGGCGTGGCGGTTGGCGCCGATCATCTGGACGTTGAATTTCGCCAGCACGCCAAGGTCGTCGAGCGCCAGCGCCGTGTTCAGCGCGGTCTGGCCGCCCATGGTGGGCAAAAGCGCGTCGGGGCGTTCTTTTTCGATGATCTTGGCGACGACTTCGGGGGTGATCGGTTCGATATAGGTGGCGTCTGCCAGCCCCGGATCGGTCATGATGGTGGCGGGGTTCGAGTTGACGAGGATGACGCGGTAGCCTTCCTCGCGCAGGGCCTTGCACGCTTGCGCGCCCGAGTAGTCGAATTCGCAGGCCTGTCCGATGACGATGGGACCGGCTCCGATGATCATGATCGAGGAGATGTCGGTTCTTTTCGGCATTTTTCTGTCCCGCATGTGCCAGCCCGCTGCAATGTGCGGCGGGTGGTGGATTCGACCAATCTGCAAATTGACGGGGGTTTAGGGGAGTGTCGGGCAGGGCGCAAGGGATTGTGCGGGCGGGTGCCCCTGTGCGGCCTTGGGTCTTGGGGTCGGGCGGCGATTTCTGACGCAGAAATCGCGGCGGAAAATGACGCATTTTCCGGGGCGCAGCGGTGGGGCACGGTTTTTGCGTCAAAAACCGGCGCGGAATTTGCGTCAAATTCCGGCACGGTGTGGAAAGGGCCGGAGGTTTCCCCCCGGCCCCTTGTTGCACGACAGGCTTTCGTCAGGCCTTTTCGCCCACGGCCGCCTCGGCTGCGGCGATTGCTGCCTTGCGGGCGGCAATCTTCTCGCCGGTCGGCGGGCCTTCGAAGCGGCGGTTTTCGACCGCGAACCAAAGTACCATCGCCAAAGCGAGGAAGCCGAGGACGACGTAGAGCACACGCTCGTTCGGCGGGGCGACGGCGATGAACAAGATCACGCCCATGCCGACGACGGCGAGGACGGTGACCAGTTTGTAGACGCCTTCGCCCATGCTCCACGGGCCGGGGTTCGGCCATTTGGCGGTGCCGTAGGCGAAGAAGCCCGCGACCAGCGGAACGGTGAACGACAGGAACAGGAAGATCAGCGTCGAGTTCACCACGATCACGTAGATCGAGGTTTCGCCGACCTTGATCGACATGGCCAGAAGCACGTAGAGGATGCACAGCACCGTGGCGGTCCAGATCGCGGTGACGGGCGTGCGGAACTTGGCCGAAACGGTGGCGAGCGCCTTGGAGCCGACAGGCATTCCGTTGTCACGCGAGAAGGCGAACAGCATCCGGCTCGCCGAGGTCACGGTGGCAAGGCCGCAGATCAGCTGGGCGATCAGGATGAAGAAGTAGATCACCAGCTTGAGGCTTGCGGGCAAGACGGCATCCATGGTGTTGAAGAACATCATGAAGCCCTGACCGGCTGCCGTGGGCAGGTCGGGAATGGCCAGCGTGATCGAGCAGATCATGATCCAGCCGACGAGCGACGACCAGAAGACCGCGTTGACGATGCCCTTGGGCACCGAGACGGCGGCGTTCTTGGTTTCTTCCGATGTATGGGCCGAGGCGTCGTAGCCGGTGATCGTGTAGACCGGAAGCAGAAGGCACAGCAGGAACAGGTAGCCCATGCTGTCGGATTGCGGGAAGACGCCGCCGCCCGCGTCACCCGAGAAGTTGGTGAATGTCCACAGGCGCGACAGGTCGAGTGCGGGCGCGAAATAGAGGCAGGCCAGAACCAGGACGGCGGTGGTGGCGAAGATCAGGTAGCCCGACACGTCGGTCAGGAAGGTGGTGGCCTTGATCCCGATATGGTTGAACACCGCTTGCACGATGGTGATGATCGCGACGAAGACCACGATCTCCATGTCCGAGCTGGGCCAGGGCGTGATCGCGCCGTCAGCGCCCGTGGTGCCGAACAGCGCGCCGAAGGTGCCCTGGAAGAAGTATGCGGTGCCGATGTTGATGGCGCCAAGCACGGTGATGAGGCCCAGAAGGTTGAGCCATGCGGTCAGCCAGCCCCAGAAGCGGTTGCCGAGGATCGAGGCCCAGTGATACAGGCCCCCCGCCGTGGGGAAGGCCGAGGCGATTTGCGCCATGGCGAGGGCGAACATGCCCGACAAAAGGCAGCCGACGATCCAGCCGATGCCAGCACCCGCGCCGCCGACGGACGAGATGGCCTGGGCGAAGGAGTTGATCCCGCCCGACAGGATGCAGATGATCGAGAAGGAAATCGCGAAGTTCGAGAATTTCGACATCGAGCGCGACAGTTCCTGCGCGTAGCCCATGCCGTGAAGGACCTTCATGTCCTCGTGTTTTTCGTGGTCGGTGTAATTGTCCGATGCCATCTTTGTCCCCGTTGTTGTTTCGGATGCGTCGACCGGTGTCCGGTCGGGCCGATTCAGCGGAGCGGGTTTTTCCCGCCTTTCGCAGGGGCGATATTGGCTCTTGAATTCCCGATCCGGCAAGCGGTGAAACGATCTTTTCAGCCCGACAGGGCGGATAATGCGGAAAAACCTTGGGGAAACGCGGTTTCTGCCGGATCGGCAGGCAGCGTATGCGATCGCATCAGCGGGTTGGCGGGCGGGTAGGCGGGCGGCTTGGCATGGCAAATGGTCGCGGTTGGACTGTTCCTGTGCGGGGGGGCGTGCTATCTGCGCCGCCTGAGGCGAGGGGCAGGCTGCGGGCGGGCCGCGGGCCACGCCGCCCTGCCGGTCAAGTGGAGACTGCGTTGATTCTGTGCGAGCACGGTCCGGGGGGCGTTCCCGCCCTGTTTGCTGCCCCGCGCGAGGTGGTGGTGGCCTGGCGTGCGCGCGACGTGCGGCCTGCGCTGGAGCGGGCCGAAGCGGCGCGGCGGGCGGGGGGCTGGCTGGCGGGCTATGTCGCCTATGAGGCGGGCTATGCGCTCGAGCCGCGGCTGCGGCGGTTGATGCCGGGGCGCAGGCGCGGGCCGCTGGTGGCGCTGGGGGTGTTCGACGCCCCCCGCGATGCGGCGGTGGTGCTGGCGCAGGCGGACGCCGAGGGGCACGGGGCGCGGCTTTCGCGCTTGCGGCCGCTGGTGTCGCGCAAGGCTTACGGTGCGGCGTTCCGGCAGGTGGCCGACTATATCGCTGCGGGCGATTGCTACCAGATCAACCTGACCTTTCCGATGTCGGCCCGGCTTGAGGCGGGCACGCCGCTCGGGCTTTACGGGGCGCTGAGGGCGCGCCAGACCGTGGGTTACGGCATGTTCTGCGATCTGGGCGCGGGGCCGGTGGTGATTTCGCGCTCGCCCGAATTGTTCTTCCGGCTGACGGACGGGGTGATCGTGGCGCGGCCCATGAAGGGGACCGCGCCGCGCGATGCCGATCCTGCGCGCGATGCGGCGCTGGCTTTTGAATTGCGCGCAAGCGACAAGGCCCAGGCGGAGAACCTGATGATCGTGGACTTGCTGCGCAACGATATCGCGCGGATTTCCGAGGTGGGATCGGTCAAGGTGCCGGAATTATATGCTGTCGAGGCGTTCTCGACGGTGCATCAGATGTCGTCGACCGTGACGGGGCGGCTGCGCGGCGAGGCCGGGCTGGCGGAGCTGATGGCAGCGCTGTTTCCCTGCGGGTCGGTGACGGGTGCGCCCAAGATCAGGGCGATGGAGATCATCCGCGAGGTCGAGCGCGGCGAGCGGGGGGCCTATTGCGGGGCGATGGGCTGGATGTCTCCGGCAGGGGATGCGGCCTTCAACGTGGCGATCCGCACGTTGTCGCTTGGCGCTGACGGGGCGGTGCGGCTGAATGTCGGCGGGGGTGTGGTGCATGACAGCACGGCAGACGGCGAATGGGAGGAGGCGCTGTGGAAAGCGCGCTACGCAGAGGGGCTGACGCAGGCGTCAGGCTGATCGAGACGCTGCTCTGGGACGGCGCGGGCTTCCCCCGCCTGCCGCTGCATCTGGCGCGGCTGGAACGCGGGGCGGAGGCGCTGGGCTATCCTTGCAACGCGGGGGCAGTGACGGGGGCGCTTGCGACGGCGGTCGGGACCGAAGCCTTGCGGGTGCGCCTGACGCTCGGCGCGGATGGCGCGGTCGAGGTGACCGCTGCGCCCCTGCCTGCCGCCAAGGCGGAATGGCGGGTCGGTCTGGCAAGCGAGCGACTGCGTTCGAATGATCCGTGGCTGACGGTGAAATCCACCTGCCGCGCGGCCTATGACGCGGCCCGCGCCGCCTTGTCCGAAGGGCTGGACGAGGTGGTGCTTCTGAACGAACGCGGCGAGGTTTGCGACGGCAGCATCACGACGGTCTTTTTCGACCGGGGGCAGGGGATGCGGACTCCGCCTTTGTCCTGTGGCGTGTTGCCGGGGGTGCTGAGAGAGGAAATGGCAGTGCCGGAAGAAGTGCTTATGGCGACTGACTTGCCCCGTGTCAGGCTTTGGGTCGGCAACGCGCTGCGCGGCCTGATCCCTGCCCGCTGGACCCCCTGACCAAGCGGAGCGGCGTTCCGCCACAAGCCTTTTGTCTCGCTGAGGCTCGGACGAAGAAGGGGGCTTGTGCAGCCCCCGTCGCGGTTCCCGCGACTCCCCCTGCAGGATATTTGAGCGAGCGTGAAAACGACGATTTTGTGCTTTCACGCTCGCTCAAATATCCTCAGGGGGGAGGGACGCGCCCTTTGCGCGGCCCGTTGGGGGCGGAACGCCCCCTCAGCCGAGCGTCAGCGAGACAGATGGCTTGCGGCGGCACGCCGCTCCGTTTGGTCAGCGGGAGAGGTGGCTTTGCAGGGCGGCGAGGTCGTCTTGCATCAACCCGTGGCCCGCGCCGGGGTGGATGCGGGTTTGCACGCGGGCGCCAAGGGCGGTGAAGGTGTTGGCGGTTTCGCGGACGCGCTGTTGGGGGATATGGGGGTCTTGTTCGTGAACCGAGAGCCAGACCTTGCCATCGCGCTGGCCTGTGTAGTCGAAGCGTTTGGGGCTGTGGCCGTAGAGGGCTTCGCTTGGGCCGCCCGTCGCATCGCCCGTACCGATCAGGCCACCCGAAAAGGCGATGAGGCCTGCGAGGCCTTCGCCCAGTCGCGCGTAGGCTTCGCAGGCGAGGCAGGCGCCCTGGCTGAAGCCTGCAAGCCAGATGCGGTCGCGGGCGATGCCTTCGGCTTCCAGCGTGGCGATGGCTTGCGTTACGGCGGCAAGGGCGCGGTCGACATGGGGGGCCATGTGCGCCGCGGGCGCGAGGAAACCGGTGGGCCACCACGAGCGGCCTTCGGCCTCGGGCGCTATGGCTGCGACCCTTGGCACGTCGGCATGAGCGAGAAGGCCCAGGATATCATCTGCCGAGCCGCCGCGTCCGTGCAAGAGGACGATGCCGGTGGTGGCGCCGGTTTCGGGGCCTGCGCGCTTCATGCCGGCACCTTGAGCGGCGGCAGGGCGGCTTCGATGCGGGCGCGCATCGGTTCGTATTGGGCGGGCAGTTTCAGCGCCTGACCCAGCGTTTCGGGCGATTCGTCGACTGCGAAGCCCGGCGGGTCGGTGGCGATTTCAAACAGTACGCCGCCCGGTTCGCGGAAGTAGATCGCGTTGAAATACTGCCGGTCGATCACCGGCGTGGTGCGGTGGCCGAAGGTGCGGAGTTTTTCGATCCATTCGTCCTGATCGGCCTGTGTTTCGGCGCGGAAGGCGATGTGGTGGATCGTGCCTGCGCCCGGTTGCGGGACGACCGGAACATCGCTGCGGAAGATGTCGATGATGCGCCCGCGTTCGGAGCCTGCGGCTGTGAGCCTGAGGCGTTCGCCTGCGGGGGTGCGTTCGGTGCCTGTGGCGGTGTAGCCGAAAGCCTCGGTCAAAAGCCGTGCGGTGGCATCGGGGTCGCGTTCCCAGAGGGTGACGGAGTGGAAGCCGTGCATGTCGGGGGCGGAGGCATCCTCGATCAGTTCGACGGGGGCGCCGTCGGGGTCTTTCACGGTCAGCACGCGCGCGCCGAAGCGGGTGGAGAGCTGCGGGTGCAGGGCGCGGGCGGCGAGGTCGTCTTGCAGCACGGCGAATTGGGCGGCGGGCACGGCGTAGGCATAGGCGGAGGCCATGCCGGGGCCTGCGTGGCCGGCTTCTGCGCCTGCGAAGGGGAAGAAGGTCAGGATGGTGCCGGGGCTGCCTGCGGCATCGCCGTAGTAAAGGTGATAGGTGCCGGGGTCGTCGAAGTTCACGGTCTTTTTGACGAGGCGCTGTTTCAGCACGCCTGTGTAGAAGCTGACATTGGCCTGAGCGGGGCCGGTGATGGCGGTGACGTGGTGGATGCCGGGAATGGTGGGCATGGGGCGTGGTCCTTTGGCCTGCGGGGCGTTGGTGACTATATGGGGCGGGTGCGGAAATCTGCAAATCCGGCGTGGCTGCGCGGACGCTGTGCGTTTTCGCACGGCGGGCCGGAGCGCGCCTTGAGCGGACGCGGGGGGCTTTGCGCCCCCCGAGACCCCCCCCTCAGGATATTTGAGGACAGAAAATGCGGGGTGCACATGCGAGATGCGGTTGGGCCTTGAGTGGTGTCGTGGCTTGACTTCGTCCGTTCCAAGGGGTGTATCGGCGGAAATCTCGTTTTCGCCTCGTGAAGGGGACACCTATGCACGCCTATCGCAGCCATACTTGCGCCGAACTCAACACCTCGCATGTCGGGCAGGAGGTCCGTCTGTCGGGCTGGGTGCACCGTGTGCGTGACCATGGGGGCGTGCTGTTCATCGATTTGCGCGACCATTACGGGATCACGCAGGTGCTGGCAGACAGCGACAGCCCGGCCTTTGCCGAGATCGACAAGGTGCGGGCCGAATGGGTGGTGCGGATCGACGGGCGGGTGAAGGCGCGGGATGCGGCGCTGGTGAACCCCAAGATTCCGACGGGCGAGGTCGAGGTATACGCCACGGGGCTGACGGTGCTGGGCGCTTCGGAAGAATTGCCGATGCCGGTGTTCGGCGAGGTGGATTATCCCGAAGAGACGCGGTTGACCTATCGCTTCCTCGATCTGCGGCGGGAAAAGCTGCATCGCAACATGATGCTGCGGTCGAACGTGGTGCGGTCGTTGCGTAACCGGATGTGGGATCAGGGGTTTACCGAATTCCAGACGCCGATCATCACGGCGTCTTCTCCGGAAGGGGCGCGGGACTTTCTGGTGCCGAGCCGTCTGCATCCGGGCAAGTTCTATGCGCTGCCGCAGGCGCCGCAGCAGTTCAAGCAGTTGATCATGGTGGCGGGGTTCGACCGCTATTTCCAGATCGCGCCCTGTTTCCGCGACGAAGACCCGCGGGCGGACCGCAGCCCTACCGATTTCTACCAGCTCGATGTCGAGATGAGTTTCGTCGAGCAGGAGGATGTGTTCGCCGCCGTGCAGCCCGTGATTCAGGGTGTGTTCGAGGAGTTCGGGGCAGGCCGGAAGGTGGACGCGGTCTGGCCGCGCATCGCCTATCGGGATTCGCTGCTGTGGTATGGCAGCGACAAGCCGGATTTGCGTAACCCTTTGAAGATGCAGATCGTGTCCGAGCATTTCCGCGGGTCGGGTTTTGCGGTGTTCGCGAAATTGCTGGAGAACGAAGGCACCGAGGTGCGGGCCATTCCGGCCCCCACGGGGGGCAGCCGCAAGTTCTGCGACCGGATGAATGCCTTTGCCCAGAAAGAGGGCCTGCCGGGGATGGGATACATCTTCTGGCGCGAGGCCGAGGACGGGTCGGGGATGGAAGCCGCCGGACCGCTGGCCAAGAACATCGGGCCGGAGCGGACGGAAGCGATCAGGGCGCAGCTTGGGCTGGGGCTGGGGGATGCGGCGTTCTTCCTTGGCGGGAAGCCGGAGCAGTTCGAGAGCGTGGCAGGGCGGGCGCGCAACGAGATCGGGCGGGAGTTGGGGCTGTGCGAGACGGATACGTTCCGCTTTGCGTGGATCGTCGATTTCCCGATGTTCGAGAAGACCGACGAGGGCAAGATCGACTTTTCGCACAACCCGTTTTCCATGCCGCAGGGCGGGATGGAGGCGCTGATGGGCGACCCCTTGGCGGTCTATGCCTATCAGTATGATCTGGCCTGCAACGGATACGAGCTGATTTCGGGGGGTATCCGCAACCACAAGCCCGAGATCATGTATCGGGCCTTTGAACTTGCCGGCTATCCGAATTCCGAGGTCGACAAGCGGTTTGGCGGGATGGTCAAGGCGTTCAAGTATGGCGCGCCTCCGCACGGGGGCTGTGCCATGGGGATCGACCGGGCAGTGATGCTGCTGGCGGACGAGCAGAACATCCGCGAGGTTATCATGTTCCCGATGAACCAGCGGGCGGAAGACCTGCTGATGGGCGCGCCATCGGAGCCGTTGAACGAGCAGTTGCGCGAGTTGCGCCTGCGCGTGGTGCCGAAGGATCAGTAAGCGGTCGGTGATCTGGCGCAGCGGCGCGCCGGATACGCCCGCTTGGGCGGGGATGACGTCTCTTTGCGGGAAGATGAGACGCCTCGAAAGGCTCCGGGGGAGCGTTTCGAGGCGTCGTCGTTAGGGGCGCGCGCGACCCGCGGGACGGGCGCCTTGGCGCACGACCCGGGGGGCGGGTCGTGCGCGGCCCGTGGCTTTGGCCACGTGCCATCCCTGCGGTTGGCATTATGAAACTGCAACTGCTTGCAGCAAGTGCTGCGGGCGGGGCATAGTCAGCGCATAATCGGGCGGGAGTGTCGGGACATGGGGGTTGCGCGTAATCTGGGGCCAGAGGTGGCGGGCTGGATGCCTGCGGCATGGCCGACCGAGACGCCGATGGACGGGCGCTATGCGCGGCTGGTGCGGCTGGACCCCGAGGCCCATGCGGCCGACCTGTTTGCCGCGTTTGACGGGCATGATGCGCTTTGGGATTACATGCCGAACGGACCGTTCCATTCGGCGCCCGCCTATATCCGCTGGGCCAAGGAGGCCGTGGCGGGCAAGGATCCGGTGTTCTGGGCGATCTACGAGCAGGGCGCGGCGCATCCGGTGGGGGTGGCATCCTATTTGCGGATCACGCCCGACCACGGGGTGATCGAGGTCGGAAATATCTGTTTCTCGCCCGCCTTGCAGCGCAGCCGGGCTGCGACCGAAGCCATGTTCCTGATGATGGACTGGGCTTTTTCCAATGGCTACCGGCGGTATGAGTGGAAGTGCAACGCGCTGAACCTGCCGTCACGCTGCGCGGCGCAGCGGTTGGGCTTTTCCTTTGAAGGCGTGTTCCGCCAGCACATGATCATCAAGGGGCGCAACCGTGATACGGCGTGGTTTGCCATGACCGATCAGGATTGGCCTGCCCTGCGCGAGGCTTACCGCGCCTGGCTGTCGCCCGCGAATTTCGCGCCCGACGGGCGGCAGAGAGAGCGGCTGTCGGACCTGACGCAGCTGGTGCGGGTGTCATCCGATCCGCTGGTCGGCGGGTAGCGCGCCACGATTGCGGCGTTGAGCGCATCGGTCAGCAAGAGCGTCGATTGCGTCGTGGCGGGGGGCTGCATGGCGAAACCTTTCAATCGGAACATTTGGCCGGACATCCGGTGACGGTGGCAGAGATTGTGACTGTGGCAGAGACGGTGACAGAGACGATGACAGAGACGGTGCAAGGATCGCGCCGACCGCTTGCGAAAGCGTTAATGCGCGGGGACTGCGACGGATGATCGCCTTGCATCAAGGCGGGGGCGGGACGATAAGGCGGCGGAATTGCTACGGCAGGGATGCGGGAGGGGTGCAGCGATGATCGGGCGGTTGAACCATGTGGCCATCGCGGTGCCGGACCTTGGCGCGGCAGTGGCGCAGTATCGCGACACTTTGGGGGCCGTGGTCGGGGCACCGCAGGACGAGCCGGATCACGGGGTGACGGTGGTTTTCATCACCTTGCCCAATACCAAGATCGAGCTTTTGTATCCGCTTGGCGAAGGGTCGCCCATTGCGGGGTTTCTGGAAAAGAACCCTGCCGGAGGGATCCATCATATCTGCTACGAGGTGGACGATATTCTGGCCGCGCGCGACCGGCTGAAGGCATCGGGCGCGCGGGTGCTTGGGTCGGGCGAGCCGAAGATCGGGGCGCATGGCAAGCCTGTGCTGTTCCTGCACCCCAAGGATTTTAATGGCTGTCTGGTCGAGTTGGAGCAAGTCTGATGAGCATTACCGGCGCAATTGTCCTTTTCGCCACGACGTGGTTTCTGGTGTTCTTCATCGTGCTGCCCTTGCGCTTTGTCAGCCAGGCGGATGCGGGCGAGGTGGTGCCCGGCACGCCTGCGGGTGCGCCTTCGGGGCATGTGGTGGCCCGGAAGGCCAAGATCACGACGCTGGTGACGCTGGTGGTCTGGGCGTTGATCTGCGCGGTGATCCTGTCGGGCGTGATCAGCATCCGTGATATCGACTTTAACGGCGTGATGGGGCCTGCGGCGGGCTGAGGCCTGCGGGGACGATTTTTCTGCGAAAAATCGGGCGCGTGCCTGACGGGGTGCGGCGCGGTCAGGGGCTGCGTTTTTTCAGCGCGTGGAAGATATGGGTGAAGGTCGCGGCACCGAGGACCGGGATGAACAGGTTGACGAGCGGGATCGACAGGGGGGCGGCCATCAGGATGCCTGCGGCCCAGATGGTCAGGCGGTTGGTGCGGTAGAGGCGTTTCGCCTGTGCCGGTGTCAGGTGGCGCAGGGCGGCAAGGGTGAAATATTCGCGCCCCAGCAGAAAGCCGTTCAGCGCCCAGAACAGCAGCGGGGCGAAGGGGCCGGTGAAGGGCCAGACGGCAAGGGCTATGAGGTTTGCGGCAATGATCAGGCCGAAGAAGCCGAGGCTGCCGGTGACTTGCTCGGACATGGTTTGGCTGCGGGCGGGGGGCAGGGCGGGATAGTGCCGCGCTTCCACCGCATCGGCGATGCGGTCGAGGAAAAGGCCGGTGAAGGCCGAGGCGACCGGCACCATCAGGACGGTCGAGGCGAGGAGCAAGATGAGGACCGAACCTGCCGAGGCGGCGGTGTCGAGCCATGTTACCTCGCCCAGCCATGGCAGGGTGAGGGTGTCGGGGGTGAACCAGCGCACCAGTTCGAGGGTGGCGACCCAGAGCGCGACGAGCAGGCCGATGGTCAGCGCAAGGCCAAGCGCAAGGACGCGGCGAAAGCGGCTGTCGGTGACCTGCGAGAGGGCCCTGAGGAAAGCGGCGGCGATCATGCGCGGGTCAGGAGGCGGGTAAGGTCGGGGCGCGGGCGGTCGGGCATGGCGGCGGCGGGTGTGCCGATGTGGATGATGCCTGCCACGGTCTCGCCCTCGGTGCAGCCGAAGGCGCGGGCGGCGAAGGGGGCGTCATGGCTGACCCATCCGGTGAGCCAGTTCGCGCCCCAGCCTGCGGCGGTGGCGGTGTGCAGGATGTTCATGCACAGCGCGCCGGCCGACAGGAATTGCTCGGCCGCGGGGATTTTCCCGGACGGTTTGGGCGAGGCGATCACGGCCACGGCGAGGGTGCCGCGGTCGAATTGGCCGCGGCCTTTGTCGATCTTTTCGGCATCGGCCCCGAGTTCGCGGGCGCGGGCCTCGGCCAGATCGGCGAGGCGGACCATCGCGGCGCGGTCGATCAGCACCAGACGCCATGGTTCGAGCTTGCCATGGTCAGGCGTGCGCAGGGCGGTCGACAGGATCGCGGCAAGCTCGGCCTCCGACGGCACGGGGGCCTGCATCACCTTGGCGGGATGCGACAGGCGGGAGGCGAGATAATCGAGGACGGGCTGGTTGGCGGCGGGCATGGGGCGGCTCCTGTTACGGGGCCGATGTGGCGGTGCGGGGGGCGGGGCGTCAAGGGGTGTCAGGCAGGATGTCGGGCGATGCATCGTGGGCAGGCGTCAGGACGGGGGGCTGTCTGCCCCCCGCGCATCGCGTGCCGCGCTGCGTCCCCCGAGGATATTTTTGCCAGCGTGAAAGTCATGGCCTGCTTTCATGCTGGTCCAAATATCCTCGGGGGGCGGGCCGCTTGCGGCCCTTGGGGGCAGACGGCCCCCCTGTTTGCGGCGGTTCGGCGCGCTTGCGTTTGCGCGTCATTCCGCCGCGATGGGCTGGCTGTCGACCAAGGTCACGATGTCGAGCATGATGCGGTTGAGTTCGAAATCCTTGGGTGTGTAGACCGCTGCCACGCCGAGGGCGCGCAGGCGGGTGGCGTCTTCTTCGGGGATGATGCCGCCGACGACGAGGGGGACATCCCCAAGCCCTGCGGCACGGAGGCGGTCGAGGGTTTCGGTCACCAAGGGCAGGTGCGAGCCCGACAGGATCGAGAGGCCCACGACATGGGCGCGTTTCTCGGCGGCGGCGGAGACGATTTCGGACGGGGTCAGGCGGATGCCTTCGTAATGGATTTCCATGCCGCAGTCGCGGGCGCGGGCGGCGATCTGTTCGGCGCCGTTGGAATGGCCGTCAAGCCCCGGTTTGCCCATCAGGAAGGTGAGGGGGCGGCCGAGTTTGGCCGACAGGGCCGAGACCGCGTCGCGGATCGGCTCCAGCCCTTCGGTGCGGTTCGAGGGGCTTTGCGACACGCCGGTGGGCGCACGGTATTGGCCGAAGGCAGTTCGGATCACCGCGCCCCATTCGCCTGTGGTGGCGCCTGCCTTTGCGGCAGCGACGGAGGCGGGCATGATGTTCGTGCCGGTGGCGGCGGCTTGGCGCAGGGAGTCGAGCGCCTTTGCGACGGCAGCCGCGTCACGGGTGGCGCGCCATGCGGTCAGGCGGGCGATCTGGTCGGCCTCGGCCTGCGGGTCTGCGGCCATGACCGCGCCGTCGCCGGTTGTGAGGGGAGAGGGCGCGGCTTCGGTCCAGCGGTTGACGCCGACGACGGTGGTTTCGCGCGATTCGATGCGTGACAGGCGGTCGGAATTGGCCTCGACGAGGCGGGTCTTCATGTAGTCGATGCAGGCGACCGCGCCGCCCATCGCGTCGATGCGGGCGAGTTCTTCGCGTGCGCCGTCCTGCAGCGCGTTTACCTTGCGCTCGATGGCGGGGTTGCCGTCGAAGAGGTCGTCATATTCCAGAAGGTCGGTTTCATAGGCGAGGATCTGTTGCATCCGGAGCGACCATTGCTGGTCCCAAGGGCGGGGCAGGC
The DNA here is from genome assembly GCF_003060865.1 of Gemmobacter aquarius. Classification (NCBI taxonomy): domain Bacteria; kingdom Pseudomonadati; phylum Pseudomonadota; class Alphaproteobacteria; order Rhodobacterales; family Paracoccaceae; genus Paragemmobacter; species Paragemmobacter aquarius. The sequence continues at coordinate 2,658,840 of NZ_CP028918.1, read as the reverse complement.
CGAGGGCCTCGTTCCATGCGGGCAGTTGCACGGCGCGGGCGCGGGCGTTTTTCGAGAGCGTCACGGCCAGCATTTCGATCAGGATGCGGTAGACGTTGTTTTCGGGTTGTTGTTCGGTCAGGCCCAGCGAATTGACCTGCACACCATAGCGGAAGCGGCGGTATTTCGGGTCGGTGATGCCGTAGCGGTGTTCGCAGATTTCATCCCACAGGTCGGTGAAAGCGCGCATCTTGCACAGTTCGGTGACGAAGCGGATGCCTGCGTTCACGAAGAACGAGATGCGGCCAACCATGGCGGGGAAGTCTTGGGGCGCGACCTTGGCTTTCAGGTCGTCGAGCACGGCGCAGGCGGTGGCGAGCGCAAAGGCCAGTTCCTGTTCGGGCGTCGCCCCTGCCTCTTGCAGGTGGTAGGAGCAGACGTTCATCGGGTTCCATTTCGGCAGGTGCTCGGCCGTATAGGCCGCGATGTCGGTGATCATGCGAAGCGAGGGCGCGGGCGGACAGATATAGGTGCCGCGCGACAGGTATTCTTTTATGATGTCGTTCTGCACGGTGCCTTGCAGGGCGGCGATATCGGCCCCCTGTTCTTCGGCCACCGCGATATAAAGCGCCAGCAGCCACGGGGCGGTGGCGTTGATGGTCATCGAGGTGTTCATCTGGTCGAGCGGGATCGCGTCGAACAGCGCGCGCATGTCGCCAAGGTGGGCGACGGGGACGCCGACCTTGCCGACCTCGCCCCGCGCCAGTTCGTGATCGCTGTCATAGCCGGTTTGGGTGGGCAGGTCGAAGGCGACCGAAAGGCCGGTCTGGCCCTTGGCGAGGTTGGTGCGGTAAAGCGCGTTCGAGGCTTTGGCGGTGGAGTGGCCGGCATAGGTGCGGAACAGCCACGGTGCGTCTTTTGGGGCGGTCATGGCGGGCTCCTGCGCGGCTTTGGGCAATATTGTTACGCTGGAAAGCATGTAGCGGACATAATCGTTCCTTGTCAATTCGCCGCGTTGCGGCATTTTGCGGTGCGGCGGGGCGGGTGGGACGGCGGTTCCTGACGCAGGAACCGCGCCGGAATTTGACGCAAATTCCGCGGGTCGGCGGGTCTGTTGCGCCGGTGCTGCCGGGCGGGGCGATTTCTGCGTCAGAAATCGGCGCGAAGTCTGCGTCAGACTTCGCCCCCTTAACAAAGGGCTACGGGCCTCTTATATCTGTAGACGAAGGCCCCTGCCGCGATGCGGCATAACAAGGGGGGCCGAGGGTCGAAGGGCCTTTGATCGATGCGCGTTTCGCTTGCGCTTGGTTTTGCTTCGCTGATGGTTGCCGCGCCCGTGATGGCGCAAGAGGCTGTGTTCGACGTGGTCAATGCGACCTCGTTCGGGATTACGGGTTTTTACGGGTCAGCCGATGGCGATGTGTCTTGGGAGGAGAATATCCTCGGCGGGCAGACGCTGGCACCGGGGGCGAGCCTTTCGGTGAATTTCGACAACGGGTCGGGTGTCTGCGTCTATGACCTGCGGGCTGTCTTCGATGATGGCGACGAGTCGGTGATGCAGGATGTGGACGTATGTTCGCAGAAATCCGTCACGCTGAACTGATGCAGCTTTGACAGGCGGCGGCGCTTTGGTCAGCGTGGCGGGATGAGTGCGACTGTCGAACTGCCGTATTGGCTTGTCATCCTGATCGTCATCCTGTCGTCCATCGCGGCGCTGGACCGTATCCTTGCGCCTTCGGTGCGCTGGTTCTTCCGCCGCCGGATGGAGCGGGCGGTCGCGCGGTTGAACCGCCGTCTGGCACGGCCCATAGCCCCCTTCAAGCTGGCGCAGCGCCATGACATGATCCTGCGGCTGGCCTATGACGCGCAGGTGATGCAGGCGGTGGCCGACCATGCCGCCGAGGCGGGGGTGCCGCCCAACGTGGCCGCACAAGAAGCCCGCGCCTATGCGGCCGAGATCGTGCCGGCCTTTTCCGCGACCATGTATTTCGGCTTTGCCGTGCAATTGGCGCGCTGGCTGACGCGGCGCTTTTACGATGTGCGGATCGGGTCGCTGGATCAGGCGCTGGAGCGGATCGACGAGAACGCCACGGTGGTTTTCGTGATGAACCACCGCAGCAATATGGATTATGTGCTGGTGACATGGCTGATCGCGGACCGTTCGGCGATTTCCTATGCGGTGGGGGAATGGGCGCGGGTTTGGCCTTTGTCGCGGCTGATCCGGGGCATGGGGGCGTATTTCATCCGGCGCGGGTCGCGCAATGCGCTCTACCGGCGGGTGTTGGCGCGGTATGTCCAGATGGCGGCAAGCGAGGGCGTGGCGCAGGCGATCTTTCCCGAAGGGGGCTTGAGTTTGGACGGGCGCGTGGGGGCGGCGCGGCTGGGGCTTTTATCGTATTTCGTGGCGGGCTTCGAACAGGCGGGACGCGATCGGGCGGGGCGGGATATCCTGTTCGTGCCGGTGGGGTTGGGGTATGACCGCGTGCTGGAAGACCGCGTGCTGACCGAGGCGGGGGTGACGGGCCTGCGGCGGTTCCGGCCTTCGGTCGGCGGGGTGGTGGCGTTTTCGGCGCGGATGCTATGGCGGATGCTGCGCGGCAATTTCCCCGGCTTTGGGGCAACGGCTGCGGGCTTCGGCGCGCCGGTGTCGTTGCGGGCGTTTCTGGCGGAGGCACCTGACGCGCCGGTCGAGGCGCTGGGGGCCGCGCTGATGGAGCGGGTGGCGCAAGCCGTGCCGATCCTGCCGGTGCCCTTGGTCGCGGCGGCCCTGAGCGGGGATCGGGCGGCGGTCGAGGCGCGGGCTGCGGCCTTGGCGGATGCCCTGCACGACAAGGGCGCCGTGCTGCGGCTGCACCCTGACGGGATGGCGGCAACCGTGGCCACGGCCTTGCGGCATTTGCAGCGGCGCGGTGTGATCGGGGCGGATCTGCGCGTGCGGGCGGGCAAGGAGCCGCTGGTCGCGTTTTACGCGGCATCGGTGCGGCAGCGGCTCGAGATGGGAAATTCTGCGCCGCAGCAGACATAAAATTACAAAAATATACCGTCATGCTATTGCATTGTTGCGAGGGCATCCGTTATCTCTGGCTCAAGCGGCCCGATTCTGCGGCGCGGCATGAAACGGCTGGGAGGCCCGGATGGCTTTGGACACGCATCGATACGACGCTCCGGTCAAGGACCTGTACGAGTTGGGCGAGATGCCGCCCCTGGGCCATGTGCCCAAGCAGATGTACGCCTGGGCCGTGCGCCGCGAGCGGCATGGCGCACCCGACAAGGCGATGCAGGTCGAGGTGGTCGACACCTGGAAGATCGACAGCCACGAGGTGCTGGTTCTGGTGATGGCGGCGGGGGTCAATTACAACGGCGTCTGGGCCAGTCTGGGCGAGCCGATCAGCGTGTTCGACGGCCACAAGCAGCCCTATGCGGTGTTCGGGTCGGATGCGGCGGGGATCGTCTGGGCGGTGGGTGACAAGGTCACGCGCTGGAAGGTGGGCGACGAGGTGGTGATCCACTGCAATCAGGACGATGGCGACGATGAGGAATGCAACGGCGGCGATCCGATGTTTTCGCCCAGCCAGCGCATCTGGGGCTACGAGACGCATGACGGGTCTTTCGCGCAGTTCACGCGGGTGCAGGCGCAGCAGTTGATGCCGCGGCCCAAGCACCTGACATGGGAGGAAAGTGCCTGCTACACGCTGACGCTGGCGACGGCCTACCGCATGCTGTTCGGGCATGAACCGCATGACCTGAAACCGGGGCAGAACGTGCTGGTCTGGGGCGCCTCGGGAGGCCTTGGCGTCTATGCGATCCAGTTGATCAACACGGCGGGGGCCAATGCGATCGGGGTGATTTCCGACGAGAGCAAGCGCGATTTCGTCATGGGGTTGGGGGCCAAGGGGGTCATCAACCGCAACGACTTCAAATGCTGGGGCCAGTTGCCGAAGGTGAACACGCCCGAATACAACGACTGGTTGAAAGAGGCGCGGCGGTTTGGCAAGGCGATCTGGGACATCACCGGCAAGGGCGTGAACGTCGATATGGTGTTCGAGCATCCGGGCGAGGCGACCTTTCCGGTGTCGTCGCTGGTGTGCAAGAAGGGCGGGATGGTGGTGATCTGTGCCGGCACCACGGGCTTCAACTGCACATTCGACGTGCGCTACATGTGGATGCACCAGAAGCGTTTGCAGGGGTCGCATTTCGCGCATCTGAAACAGGCGAGCGCGGCGAACCGGTTGATGATCGAGCGTCGGCTTGACCCTTGCATGTCGGAAGTCTTCCCGTGGGCGGAAATTCCGGCGGCGCATATGAAGATGATGAAGAACGAGCACAAGCCGGGCAATATGGCGGTGCTGGTGCAGGCGCCGCGTCCGGGCTTGCGGACGTTCGAGGATACGCTGGAAGCCAGCCGCACGCTGTGACCTGTGGCTGACCGATTGAAAGCGCCGCCCCCGCGATGGGGCGGCGTTTCGTTTTCGGAAACGGTTTGTGCACGTTTTGGGTGATACTCTCGCCCCATGGTGGAATGATAGCTTCGCGCTTTGCGGTCGTTAACCAAGTGCGGGTTGTATGATGAGCCATGAGTGGATTTTTGACGTTCTGGCGGACCTCAGATCCTATGCCGACAAGAACGGGTTGCAGCTTGTTTCGGAAAAGACCGGCGAGCTTTTGGCCGTGGCGCGCGCCGAGATTGCCGAGCGCAGCGCGCGCGAGGATGAGGACACCCCGTCAAGCCGGATGAACTAAGCCGTTTGCGGGTTGCGCTGCGCTTCCGGTCCTGGCCTGCTTTGCCGTGTCAGGATTATCCTTGGGGGGCAGGGGCGCGGTACGCGGCCCACGGGGGGCTGGATAGCCCCCCCGCCTTGACGCGTGTCGCAGGGCGCTGCCCCTGTCATCTTTCGCTTGGGGGCGATATGTTGGCGGCATGAATGCGCCCGCCCTTACCTTTTCCGAAGATCAGGCCGAAGCCTGGGACCGTGTGGCGGCCGAGTTGTTCCTTTCGGGCATCGATCTTGCCTCGGGCGAGGTTCTCCCGCGTGAGGAGGGCAAGCCTTCGGTGCTGGCGGTGGTGGGCAAGGCGGGGTCGGGCAAGACGATGCTTCTGGCCAGCCTGACCAAATCGCTGGTGGCGGCGGGGGTCGAGGTGGTCTCGGGCGATTACGAGGGCAAGAAACGGAAAGACCGGCGCACGCTGGCGGTGCTGGCACCGACCAACAAGGCGGCATCGGTGCTGCGCCTGCGCGGGGTTCCGGCGACGACGATCCACCGGATCCTCTATACGCCGGTTTACGACCCCGAATACGAACGCATCGCGGAATGGCTGGCCGGAAACGGCGAGCGGCCTGTGGTCGAGGGGCTGACCGACATTTCGCTGGACCGGGCCTTGGCGTTTTACCAGACGGTGGCATCGATCCCCGGCGCGCTGGCGGCGGCGGGGTTGAAGGGGTCGGATTTCATCAAGGGCTGGAAGCGGCGGGAAGAGCCGCTGGATGTGGGGTTCATCGATGAATCCTCGATGCTGGACGAACGCGCGCTGGACGATCTGCGCGAGATTTTCCCGACGCTGGTGCTGTTTGGCGATCCGGCGCAGTTGGCGCCGGTGGGGCTGTCGGGCGAAATGGTGTTTGACCGGCTGGGCGATTCGCGCCGGCTGGTTTTAAGCCGCATCCACCGCCAGACGCAGGACAATCCGATTCTCGATCTGGCCCATGCGCTGGGCGATGAGGCGCTGCGCTTCGACCAGTTCGAGCGGATGGTGGAAGATATTTCCGCCCGTGACGGGCGGGTGGTGATGGCGGAACGGGTGGATGCGGACCTGATGTCACGCAGCCCCGTGCTGGTGTGGCGCAATGCGACGCGGATCAGGTTGATTTCGGCCTTTCGCGGGGCGTTCGGCGCGCCCGAGGATGCGTTGCTGCCGGGCGAGCCTTTGATCTGCGACGGGATCGAATTGCCGTTGAAGCATCGCAAGAAGCGGATCGATCTGGAAGCGCGCGGGCTGATCAAGGGGGCGCAGGTGATCTACCTTGGCCCCGGATCGAAGGACGGTTTCGCCAAATTGCATGTGGTGGGGGCCGAAGAGCCGCAGGTTTCGGCGGCCTCGATCATCAAGATCGAGAAGCCCGACGAGGAAGAGCCGTTCATTCCGGCGGCGGCCAAGATGGGGGCTGCCTTCCTGCACGGCGCGGCAGTGACGATCCACAAGGCGCAAGGGTCGCAATGGGAGGATGTGCAGGTCTTCGCGCCCGACATCTATGCCGCAGCGCAGGCGGGCCGGTCGGAGGCGGGCGTGCCCTTGTGGAAGCGGCTGGCTTACGTGGCGATCACGCGGGCATCGACGCGGCTGTTGTGGGTGACGCGCTACCGGCTGGGCAAGCCCAAGGGAGAACTGGGAATTTCCGATCTGAAGAAGGGGCCGGCTGCGCTGGTCCTGCAGCCCGAGGCGCTGCCCGAGGGGGAGTGACCAAAATCCTTGTGAAGGATTTTGCCAATTTTCTTTTCAAGAAAATTGCGGCTGGCCGAGGGTTTGGTTAGGGTCGGGCCAAGATCAGGAGGCCATCATGCGCTGCGTTTTCGTCCAGTTCCGCTGCACCCCCGGCAAGACCTACGAGGTGGCGGAAGCCATCTATGACCGCGAGGTGGTGAGCGAGCTTTACTCGACCAGCGGCGAGTATGATCTGATCGCCAAGGTCTATATCCCCGACGACGAGGATGTGGGCCATTACCTGTCGGGGCGGCTGTTCGACATTCCGGACATCGTGCGGACCCTGACCACGATGACGTTCAAGGCGTTCTGAACGTTTCGGGTCGGTGATCTTGCGGAGCGCGGCCAAGGGGCCGCGCAAGGCTTCGTCTCGCCTGCGGCTCGGGTTCAGGGGGCGCTCGCGCCCCCTCTTGCCGCGTGCCGCGACAATTCACCCCCCGAGGATATTTGAAGGGCAGAAAATGTCAGAGCCAGTCGGCGCGGGCGGTGCCGGTGGCCTCATCTATCGACGAGAAGCCGTCGCGGGCGAGGAGGCGGTCGAGGCCGGTGGCGATGTCGGCGGCGAGGCTGAGGCCGTGGTAGACCATGGCGGTGTAGAACTGGACGGCCGAGGCCCCGGCGCGGATCTTGGCATAGGCCTGCTCGGCGGTTTCAATGCCGCCGACGCCGATCAGGGGGAGGGTGCCTTGGGTCAGGGCCGAGAGGCGGGCGAGGATGCGGGTGGATTTGTCGAACAAGGGCGCGCCGGAGAGGCCGCCCGCTTCGCTGCGATGCGGGCTGGAAAGGCCGTCGCGCGCGAGGGTGGTGTTGGTGGCGATGATGCCTGCGATGCCGGTTTCGAAAGCGGCGGCGGCGATGTCCTTGAGGTCGTCATCGGTCAGGTCGGGGGCGATTTTCAGGAAGATCGGGATCGGGGTGGCGAGGCGGGCGCGGGTGTCCATCACGCCGCGCAGCAGCGCGGTGAGGGCGGCGCGGCCCTGGAGATCGCGGAGTTTTTCGGTGTTGGGGGAGGAGACGTTGACGGTGGCGAAGTCGGCGTGCGGGCCGCAGGTGGCGAGGACGGCCGCAAAATCGGCGGCGCGGTCGGGGCTGTCCTTGTTGGCGCCTAGGTTGAGGCCAACGGGAACGTAGCCTTGGACGGGGCCGCGTTGGCGCTGCGCGAGGCGGGTGGCGATGGCGTCTGCGCCTTGGTTGTTGAAGCCGAAGCGGTTGATTGCGGCGCGGTCTTGGGTCAGGCGGAACAGACGGGGTTTCGGGTTGCCCGGTTGCGGGCGGGGGGTGGCTGCACCGACCTCGATGAAGCCGAAGCCTGCGCGCGACAGGGGGGCTATGGCGGTGGCGTTCTTGTCGTAGCCTGCGGCGAGGCCGACTGGGTTGGGGAGTTCGAGGCCCGCAAGGGTTGTGGCGAGGCGGGGCGAGGTGACGGGGCCGGGGGCGGGGGCGAGGCCTGCTTGCAGCGCGCGGATCGACAGGCCGTGTGCGGTTTCGGGGTCTGTCAGGTGGAGAAGGGCGAGGCCCGCGCGTTCGAGCCGTTTCACCAGACACCTTCGGGGAAGATATGGCCGCTGGCACCGAGGGGCAGGGATTTGTCCCAGACCACATCGGCGAGGGTGAGGGGGCGGTAAAGGTGCGGGAAGAGGGCGCCGCCGCGGGATGGCTCCCACTTCAGCATCGGGCCGAGGGTGGTGGAGTTGAAGGCGACGAGGACGAGATCGCTTTCGGTGGCGAACCATTTCGCGGCGGTTTCGGCGACCTGGGCCGCCGTCGAAAAGTGGATGAAGCCATCGGCTATGTCGATGGGGGCGCCTGCGGTCTGGCCGGCGGCGCGGTAGGCATCCCATTCGGGGCGGCGGAAGATTTTGTAGATCAGCATGGGCGGTTCATTGCACTGCGGGGGGCGGTCGGTCAATGGGGGTCGGCTGTGCGGGCATGGCCGGTTGTGCTGCGCTTGGCAGGCGTGGCTGGCGGGCCTATCTTGGGGGCATGTGCGGACGTTTCACCATCACCCACCCGAATGACGCGCTGGCGCGACTGTTCGATGCCGTGCCGTCGAACGATCTGCCGCCGTCGCCGCGGTTCAATGTTTGTCCGACGACGCCAGTCGCCGTGGTGACGAGCGATGGGGGCGTGCGGCGGTTGCGCCCGATGCGCTGGGGGTTCATTCCAAGCTGGTACAAGACGCCGACGGACGGGCCGCTGATCATCAATGCACGGGCCGATACGGTGGCGGTGAAGCCCGCCTTCCGCGAGGCGGTGCGGGCGCGGCGCTGCATCGTGCCCGCGAGCGGGTTTTACGAATGGCAGGCCGAGGGCAAGGCCAAGCTGCCGTGGTATTTCACCCGTGTGGATGGGGCGCCCTTGGCCTTTGCGGGACTGTGGCAGAGGTGGGGGGAACTGGACACGGTGGCCATCGTCTCGACTGACGCGGGGCCGGGGATGTGCGGGCTGCACCACCGCGAAGCCGTGGTGCTGGAGGCGGCCGACTGGCCCCTGTGGCTGGGCGAGGCGGGGCATGGGGCGGCGGTGTTGATGAAAGCCTCGGGCGGCGGGGTGCTGGCGGCGCATCGGGTGGACGTGGCGGTGAATTCCAACCGTGCCGAGGGGGCGGGATTGATCGAGCCGCTTTTGGCGTGAGGGGTGGGTTGCATCCGCTTTCGCGGGTGGCTAGATAGGCATCAGCGCGGGCGTTGTGTAATGGTAAGACCCTTGCCTTCCAAGCAAGAGACGCGGGTTCGATTCCCGCCGCCCGCTCCAGAATAACCGATCTTGAACAGGCCCCGCCCTCGGGGGGCATCGAGCCCCCGCTCGGGCGGGCTGCCGCGGTTTGGTGCTGTGCCGGACGGGGCTTTGGCTGGCGTGGGACGGGGGCTGTCTGCCCCCGCGCGGCGCGTGCCGCGCCGCTTCCCCCGAGAATATTTATGCAAGTGTGAAACGGGCAGGGGCGGCCCTGCTTTCATGCTTGTTCAAATATCCTCGGGGGGAGGGCCGCTTGCGGCCCGTGGGGGGGCGGAAAGCCCCCCAACGGGTGGGGTCAGGCCTTGTCGGCGCCCGATTCTGGTTGCGGCATGCCGAGGACGTGGTAGCCGCCGTCGACGTGGATGATCTCTCCGGTCGTGCAGGCACCGTAGTCCGACGCGAGCCAGACGGCTGTGCCGCCTACGGCTTCGAGGGTGGCATTGGCGCGAAGGGGGGCGTTGGCTTCGGTGTGGCGGTAGGTGGCGCGCGCACCGCCGATGGCGGCCCCTGCCAGTGTCTTCATCGGCCCCGGCGATACGGCGTTGACGCGGATCTGTTGCGGGCCGAGGTCATTGGCGAGGTAGCGGACCGAGGATTCCAGCGCCGCTTTGGCCACGCCCATCACGTTGTAGTTCGGCGTGACGCGGTTCGAGCCGCCGTAGGTGAGGGTGATCAGCGTACCGCCTGCGGGCATCAGCTCGGCCGCGCGGCGCGAGATGTCGATGAAGGAGAAGCACGAGATCGCCAAGGAATTGGTGAAGTTCGCGCGCGAGGTGTTCGAGAAGCGGCCGGTGAGTTCGTTCTTGTCGGAATAGGCGATGGCATGGACCACGAAGTCTATGGTGCCCCAACGCTCTGCCAGTGCGGCGAAGCAGGCGTCGAGCGAGGCGTCGTCGGTCACGTCGACATCGACCATGAAATCTGATCCGACCGAGGCCGCGAGCGGGGCAAGGCGTTTGCCGAAAGCGTCACCCTGATAGGAGAAGGCGAGTTCGGCGCCTTCGGCGGCCATGGCGCGGGCGATGCCCCATGCGATCGAGCGTTCGTTCGCCACGCCCATGACAAGCCCGCGCTTGCCCTTCATCAGATCGGCCATTTTCTCTGTCCCTGTCGGTTTATTGCGGCTTACCCCTTGGCGGGGTCAGCCGAGATATCTGCTCATCACCAGTGTCGCGTTGGTGCCGCCGAAGCCGAAGCTGTTGGACAGGACCGAATCGAGTTTCACGCCCGTGCGGAGTTCGGTGACGATTTCGGACGGGTCGAGCGCGGGGTCGAGCGTTTTGACGTTGGCGGAGGCGGCGATGAAGTCGCCGTTGAGCATCAGAAGCGAATAGATCGCCTCGTGCACGCCGGTGGCACCCAAGGAGTGGCCGGTGAGCGATTTGGTCGATGCCACGGGGGGCGTGGAGCCTTTGCCGAAGACGCGGCGGATGGCTTCCATTTCGGTCACATCGCCTACGGGGGTGCTGGTGCCGTGGCTGTTGATGTAGTCGATGCTGCGGCCTGCGGGCAGGGTCGAGAGGGCGACACGCATCGACCGTTCGCCGCCTTCGCCCGAGGGGGCGACCATATCGTGACCGTCGGAGGTGGCGCCATAGCCGGTGACTTCGGCGTAGATCTTGGCACCACGGGCCAGCGCGTGGTTGAGTTCTTCGAGCACCACCACACCGCCACCGCCTGCGATGACGAAACCGTCGCGCGTGGCGTCATAGGTGCGGGACGCGGTTTCGGGGGCGTCGTTGTACTTGGACGACATCGCGCCCATCGCGTCGAAAAGGCACGACAGCGTCCAGTCGAGTTCCTCGCCGCCGCCGGCGAAGACGATGTCCTGCTTGCCGAACTGGATGAGTTCGGTTCCGTTGCCGATGCAATGGGCGGATGTCGAGCAGGCCGAGGTGATCGAGTAGTTGACGCCCTTGATCTTGAACGGCGTGGCGAGGCAGGCGCTGGTTGTGGACGACATGCCCTTGGTCACGCCGAAGGGGCCGATGCGCTTGGGCGAGCCGGTTTCGCGGACGATGTTATGGGCCTTGAAGAACGACTTGGTCGAGGGGCCGCCGCTGCCCACGATAATGCCGGTGCGGTCGTTCGAGATGTCCGAGGGTTCAAGGCCCGAGTCCTTGATCGCCTGATCCATGGCGATGAAGTTGTAGGCCGCACCATCGCCCATGAAGCGCAGGTCGCGCTTGTCGATATGGTCTTCCAGTACGATCTGCGGCTGGCCGTGAATTTGGCTACGGAAGCCGCGTTCGGCGTATTCGGGGGCGAAGACGATGCCCGATTTTCCGGCGCGGAGCGAGGCTTCCACCTCGGCCGCGGTGTTGCCGATGGGCGAGACGATCCCGATTCCGGTGATGACGACGCGACGCATGGAGCCTCCGTTCGTGAGCTTTGGTTTTTCTCTACGGGAGAGGGGGGATGGGGGCAAGGGGGATGGGCGCGCGAGGCGGGCTGCAGGCGACCGGCAGCAGGCGGCTGGGGGCGGGGGGCGGGTCGGGGGGCGGGGCTGCGGGTCGGGGGGGGCTGCGGGCAGAGTTTCGGGCGTAGCGGGGCCACGGGCGTGCTGCAACTGGTGCTGGTCGCGCCCTTGGGCGCAGTCAGTCGTTGGCGCGCAAGAGGCTTTGCAGCTCTTCGGTGAGGTCGGCCACGCGGGAGGCGCGGGCGGCGGTTTCGTCGGCGATGCGGCCGACTTCGCCTGCGACGACGGCAAAGCCTGCGCCGGCGCGACCGGCGCGGGCGGCTTCGATGCGGGCGTTGATCGCAAGGATGCGGAGTTCGCGCAGGACGCGGAGGACGGGTTTGGTTTCCTGCACCAAGGTGCGGCAATGGCCTGCGATGAGTTCGGTCCGCTTGCCGCGTTCGGTGTCTTCGTTGCGGCGGGCTTCGTGGTCGAGCACGATGCCTTCGAGGAATTCCAGAGCACCCGCGCCGTCGAAGACGCCGCCGCCGATTTCATGCACCCAGCGGGTCGATCCGTCGGGCCGCACGAGGCGGTAATCGACGGTCCAGTTTTCCTGCTTTTCCAGCGCGGTATCGACGGCCAGATAGACTGAATCGCAGTCGTCGGGGTGGCAGAGGCCGGAATAGGAGCGTTGAGGCGCCTCGAGAAAACCGGATGCGGGGTAGCCGGTGAGTTCGGCCACAGCGCCTTCCATCAGGAGCATCGAATAGTCGCGGTCGTTGCGGCAGCGGTAGACGAAGCCGTTGGTCCGGTGGACGATGCTGCCGATCACGGCCCGCCCGTCAAAAATTGCGCCGTCCATTCTGCCCCCGAAACTTGCTTCTCTGCGGCGCTGGCAGGTTTCGTGCCAGCAGACGCAACGATGCACAGAACGGGTGGGGCGGCGGAAAGTTTAGCGCCGGTGTGGGGCAATGCGCGCCCGCGGTTTCTGGCGCGCGCGGGCGATGGGTTGGCGGGGGGCTGGGCGAGACCGATGGCAGTATAGGGGATTTGCGACAGAGATCGGCCTTTGACCTTCGCACAGTCGCAACGCGTGGGATTGCCCCGATGCCCCAAGCATCGGGGCGCGGCCGTCCCGCCCCCCCGGGGCGGCCGCACGTATACGTGCAACCACCCCGGCGGGACGGCCGCGCCCCTTTGGCTGATGGTGCGGGAAGGGGCCTCAGCTTTCGCTGAGGGCCACCTTCATGTCCTTGACGATGTAGATCACATCGCCATCGGCTTCGACGATGCCGTCGGCGACACCCATCGTCAGGCGGCGGGTTTGCAGGGCCTTGGTGAAATTCACGCGGTAGGTCAGCATCTTGCGGTCGGGGCGGACCATGCCGGTCAGTTTGACCTCGCCCACGCCGAGCGCGTAGCCGCGGCCCTGCCAGCCGCGCCAGCCCAGGTTGAAGCCGGTCAGCTGCCACAAGCCGTCGAGGCCGAGGCAGCCCGGCATGATCGGGTTGCCGGGGAAGTGGCAGTCGAAGAACCACAGGTCTGGCGTGATGTCGAATTCGGCGACCACATGGCCCTTGCCATGTTCGCCGCCATCGCCCGAGATTTCGGTGATGCGGTCCATCATCAGCATGGGGGGCGCGGGAAGCTGGGCGTTGCCGGGGCCGAACAGCTCTCCGCGGGAGCATTTCAGCAGGGCCTCGCGGTCGAAACTGGTCGGGTAGGACATCGGGACTTCCCTTTTTTGGCGGGTCTTGCAGTGTTCGGGCGATGTAACATCGGCGTGTAAGCCAAAGCAAGGGCGGCAGGTTCCGGCAAATCAGGGGGCGTGGGCCGGGCAAGTGTTGCGGCTGCGACCTATTTTCATTTGTAAAGCGGCGGTCCGGGCCGTTATATACGGGGCAGACTGCAAGGGGCGGAGCGGATGGCGGTGACGGCACAGACACGCGGGACCGAATGGCTGGCGAGCGCAGGGTTGCGCCCGACACGGCAGCGGCTTGCGCTGGCGGCACTGCTGGTGGGTGACGGCGAGAACCGGCATGTGACGGCGGAAAGCCTGTATGCGCTGTCGGCCACGTCGGGCGAGAAGGTGTCGCTGGCGACGGTTTACAACACGCTGCGCGCGTTCTGCGAAGCGGGCCTGATGAACGAGGTCGTGGTGGACGGGTCGAAAAGCTATTTCGACACGCGCATGGACGAGCATCCGCATTTCTACTGGGAAGACAGCCACGCGCTGACCGATGCGCCCGCCGATGCCTTGCGGATCGAGGGCTTGCCCGATGCGCCTGCGGGGATGCAGGTTTCGCGCGTCGATGTGGTGATCAGGCTGAAGCGGGCCTGATCATTCGGGCCTGATCATTCTCGGGCTTGATCATTCGGGCGCGGTAAGGCGGAAGGCGTCGAGATCGGCCAGACGGTCGCGCAGGCCGCGCAATTTCGGGATGGCACCGGGGGCAATCAGGTCGGGCATGTCGATCAGCACGCCGTCGAGCGCGCAGATGGCGGTGACATCGGCCTGGGTCAGGCTGTCCCCCGCAAGGTAGGGTCCGGTCATTTCCGCTTCCAGCGCAGCCAAGCCTTGCACGATCTGCGCTTGCAGGCGGTCGAGCCACGGCTGCCAGACATGGGTTTCGGGGCGCATGGCGGTTTCGTACCACGCGGCCACGTATTTCTCGGCGGTGCCGAGGCCGATGGCCGTAAGGGCCAGCACACGGCGGCGGGCGGGGCCGGAGCGGGGGGTGAGGGCGGCTTCGCCCATCGTTTCGTCGAGGTGGTCAAGGATCGCGCTGCTGTCGGCTATGGCCGTGCCATCGTCGAGCACAAGCGCAGGGATGCGGCCGAGGGGGTTGTGGGCGGTGATCTCGTCGCGGTCGGCTGCGGTTTGCAGCGGCGCATGGTCGAAGGGGATGGCGTAAAGGTGCAGCGTGGCGCCCACGCGGCGGACGAAGGGAGAGCCATAGGTGCCGAGCAGTCGCATGGGGGTGCCTTTCGCTTTCGGGCTAGCGAAACAGGCGGCGGCGGGGCTGTCGCGTCTGATCGCGACATGGGCAAAGGGCCTGCCCCGAAGGACAGGCCCCCGCCACGGACCCACCACGGACCCGCCACGGACCCGCCACGGACCGGCCACGGACCGGCCAAGAACTGGCAGGGAGGGTGCCGGTTCAGCGCGGCAGAAGGACCGCGTTCACCACATGGATCACGCCGTTCGACTGGTTCACATCGGCGATCGTGACCTTGGACGCATTGCCCGATTCGTCGATCAGATACAGGTTCTTGCCCTTGACCTGCGCCGAGAGTGCATCGCCCGACACGGTCTGCATATGGTAGAAACCATCGGCCGAGGCTTTGGCGCGGCGCATGATTTCTTCGCCCGACAGGGTGCCTGCGACCACGTGGGCGGTCAGGATCTTGGTCAGCATCGCCTTGTTTTCAGGCTTGAGCAGGGTTTCGACGGTGCCTGCGGGCAGGGCCGCGAAGGCGTCGTTCACGGGGGCGAAGACGGTGAAGGGGCCTGCCGATTGCAGGGTTTCCACGAGGCCCGCGGCCTGCACGGCGGCGACGAGCGTGGTGTGATCGGCCGAGTTCACGGCGTTTTCGACGATGTTCTTGGTGGCGAACATGGGCGCACCGCCCACCATCGGGTTTTCGGCGGCAAAGGCGGGAAGCGCGAAGAGGGTGGTAAGCGCGAGGGCGCGGATCGAGAGTTTCATGGGCAGTCTCCGGTTTGGAGGCGGGCCGATCCCGCCTTGTGTCCGGAGCTACGGGGGGCTTTGGGGCCGAGTTTCAGGCGGGATGAAATTTTCCCGGCCGGGGTGTTGGCGGATGCCGCCGGGGTTTCACCCCGGACCCCAGAGTATTTGGGGCAAGGATGAACGGGGGAGGTTGGAGGGTCAGAACCACTGGCCGGGTTCCATCAGGCCGAAGTCCATCAGTTGCTGGCTGTGCCATTGGAATTCGGTCGAGTTGTGCCAGCGGAAATTGTGGATTTCGTAGCGCGAGCCGGGGTTGGATTTGAGCGCCTTGGCCGTGCGGAACGAGCAGACGGCGGCGGTCAGGTTGTTGTGCCACGGGCAGGCGTAGGTGTTCATCTCGTCGTCATCGAAGGTGAAATCGGGGCGCAGGGTCAGGCCGCGGCGGGTCTTGAAGATCGAGATGCGGTCGATCTTGCGGCGGGTCCATGGCACGTGTTCTTCGAACCGCCAGCGCAGGCCGCCGTAGAAATCGAGCTGGCGGTCCTTGGGTTGCCAGTTGTTTGCGGGGTCTTGGCGGGCGAGCGCGTAATAGCCCGAGCGGTCGAGATGGGCATCTTCGAGGCTGACGGCATTGGGCGCGCGGTTCAGGTCGCCTGCGTAGAGGTCGACGACATAGGTGAGCATGGCATTGCGCCGTTCCTCGGTGTGGAAGGCCAGAAGCTCGCGGATCGAGCGAGTTTCGCAGAAGGGGTGGAACAGGTATTCGGCGTTGAAGCAGTAATAAAGCCAGATGTCGGGGAAGGCGTCGTTCAGCCGGTTGACGGCGACGACGAGGGCGCCTTCGGCGTTGCTGTCATAGTCGATGCGCGTCACCTCGTCTGCCAGTTTGGCGCCGAGCGGCGTGTCGGGATTGGCGAGCAGGAGGACCGGCGAGAAGCCTGCGGCGAGGTGGTGGCGCAGCGTGGTGTCGATCTCGACCCCGTCTTCGGCGACGATCACGGCGACGGGCCCTTTGGGCGGGCTGCGGCGCTGGCTGTCGATATAGGCGTCGAGACTGGCAAAACGCATGGGCTGTTCCAAGGGCGAGGGTACTGGCGCGCAGAGTCGGGGGAAAGGGCCGGTATTGCAAGCCCCGTGCCCGCGATCTTGGCCCGCGATCTTGCGCCGGCCTTGCGGGGCACTCATTGCGCGGGGGCGCGAAGGGCGTATATGAAGGCTGGTTTTCAAAGCATGGGATGGGGCGCGGGTCATGGTCGAGGCGAAGAAGCTGTTCATCAAGACCTATGGCTGCCAGATGAATGTCTATGACAGCGAGCGCATGGTCGAGGCCATGGGTGCCGAGGGCTATGTAACGACCGAAACGGTCGAGGATGCCGACATGGTGCTGCTCAACACCTGCCACATCCGCGAGAAGGCGTCGGAGAAGCTCTATTCGGATCTGGGGCGGTTGCGGGCGTTCAAGGAGGCCAAGCCCGAGATGAAGATCGGTGTCGCAGGCTGCGTGGCGCAGGCCGAGGGCGACGAGATCATGCGCCGGATGCCGCTAGTCGATCTGGTGGTGGGGCCGCAAAGTTACCACCGCCTGCCCGAGATGAACCGGCGCCTGCTGGCGGGGGGCAAGGCGATCGACACCGAGTTTCCGGCGGAAGACAAGTTTGACCACCTGCCCGAGCGCAAGGCCTTGCGCGGGCCGTCGGCGTTTCTGACGGTGCAGGAGGGCTGCGACAAGTTCTGCGCGTTCTGCGTGGTGCCCTATACCCGTGGCGCCGAGGTCAGCCGCCCCGCCGACCGCCTGCTGGCCGAGGCGCGGGGGCTGGTGGAAAAAGGCGTGAAGGAGATCACGCTTCTGGGCCAGAACGTGAACGCCTATCACGGAGCGGGCGCCGCATCGGATGGCGGCGGCGACTGGGGCCTTGCGCGGCTGGTGCGGGCGCTGGCGCGGATCGACGGGCTGGAGCGTATCCGCTATACCACGAGCCACCCCAACGACATGGAAGACGACCTGATCGCCGCGCATGGCGACGAGCCGAAACTGATGCCCTATCTGCATCTGCCGGTGCAATCGGGGTCGGACCGGATCTTGAAGGCGATGAACCGCAAGCACGGGCGGGATGCCTATTTCCGCATGATCGAACGCGTCAGGGCCGCGCGGCCCGACATTCTGCTGAGTTCGGATTTCATCGTGGGCTTCCCCGGCGAGACCGATGCCGATTTCGCCGATACGCTGGATCTGATCCGCGCGGTGGGGTTCGGGCAATCCTACAGCTTCAAGTATTCGGCCCGTCCCGGCACGCCTGCGGCGGAAAAACCGGGCGTCGAGGCCGGCGTGGCCGATGCGCGGCTGCAAGCGGTGCAGGCGCTTTTGCTGGAGCAGCAGCGGGCCATTCAGGCGGGCATGGTCGGGCGCGAGGTGGCGGTGCTTTACGAAAAGGCGGGGCGCATGGCCGGGCAGATGGTCGGCAAGTCGGACCATCTGCATGCCGTGCATGTGACCGACGCTGCGGGCAAGCCGGGCGATCTGGTCAGGGTGCGGATTGTCGAATCCGGTCCGAACTCGCTTGGCGGCCAGCGGGTCTGAGCGTTTCGGCAACCGGCACAGTCACGTCAGGTCCGGTGCAATTGTTTCTACAATCGCTTGCGCTTCCGGATGGGATACATCCTTTGGTATGAATCCGCTTTACAGGGCCTAATTGTCTGGGCAAACGTGACGTCTGTGTATGTGACTTGGATTGTTGGTTAACGAGGGAGCTTCGGCGTGTACGGGTATTCCAAGGCTGTGCGCTTTGTCGCCGCCGTTCTGTTTTGCCTGCTGGGCATAACGAGTGCGACAGAAACATTCGCCCAACAACAACCGGTCGTCACTGGACGGATCGAATGGGGCATATGGCTTGACCGGGACGGGTGCCAGCACTGGTATTCGGACGGTGGTCTCGAAGGCTATATGGTCGAGCGCGTGCGTCCCAAGGACGGCAAGCCGGTCTGCGTGAAGATCAACACCTGCCTTGTCGCCAACACCGACACGATGTTCGCCACCGACAGCGCCCATCTGACGGCCAGCGGGGCCGAACGGTTGCGGCAGTTCTTTTCGGGTGCGGGCGCCTATGGCTACGCGGTGTACGGGCACACCGATGCCCGCGCGTCGGATGAATACAACATGAGCCTGTCGAACCGGAGGGCGGCGGCGGTGGCGTCTGTCGCGCGGTCGGTCGGCGCGGTGGTCGAGCGCGAGCAGGGATTCGGTGAACGCCAGCCCCGGGCGTCGAACGATACGGCCGAGGGCATGGCGCAGAACCGGCGCGTCGAAGTGGTTTGCTACAGGTGGTGATGATGCGTAACGTGACGTTTCCCGCAGTGTTGATGCTGCTTTCGGCGCTGGCGGGCTGCGGTATGACCCCGACGCGCGGCACGGGGCCGGATGGCGAGCCGCCCTTGCTGGCCAAGCCGCAGGACAAGACCATTTTCGGGCTCGACGCGCAAAAGGGGCGCGGGCTGGTGGATGGGCAGGCGGCGATCGCCTATGATCCCGATGGCTGCCAGATCTGGATCATCGACGACGGGGCCGAAGGCTATTCCAGCCGCCGCCGCGATCCGGTTTCGGGGATGCCGGTCTGCGACACCCGCGTGAAACCTGGCTATGTGGTGGGCGATCCGCGGGTGAACCGCGTGCCAGACTGGCGCCCTGTGCGCTAGACGGGCAAGTGCGGGCTATTGACCCGCAGCAAGAAGCGCAGATTTCGGGGCCGTGGCATGATGCTGCGGCCCCTTTTGCTTGGGCACCGCGCAGCCTATTTCGGCGTTGAGCATTACCGTCACGCGGGTTGCACAAAAGACGGGCAGTCTTGCGGAGCGGACGAATTGATGACCGCAGCGTAGATATGGTGCTTGCCATGCGCCAAAACGCGGATCATCATCAAGATGTGGCGAACGTAGGCTTAGAAGGAGAGCTCCTTGGGCATCAGCGCGCTGACCCCCCCGACCCGTTCCGAGGACGTTGTGGAAACGACCCTCGAATTCCCGGACAACCGGCTTTTGATCGACCTTTGCGGTGAATTCGACCGCAATCTGGCGCAGATCGAGCATCAGATGGGGGTCCATATCCTGCGGCGGGGCAACCGTCTGGCGGTGATCGGGGAAAAACTGGCGCGTGAACAGGCCGCCGCCGTGCTGCGCTCGCTTTATGCGCGGCTGGAATCGGGGCGCGGCGTGCAGGCCGGCGACATTGACGGCGCGATGCGGATGGGCCGGCCGATGCCGGACCGCGCCCTTGCCGACGGAGAGCAGATCGAACTGTTCAATGCAGGGATGGAGCTTCGCACAAGGAAGAAGCCGATCGAACCGCGGACCGAGGCGCAAAAGGCCTATGTCGCGAACCTGTTCGCCAATGAACTCGGCTTCGGCATCGGGCCTGCGGGCACCGGCAAGACCTATCTGGCGGTGGCGGTCGGGGTGACCATGTTCATCAGCGGAGCGGTGGAAAAGATCATCCTGTCGCGCCCAGCGGTGGAGGCGGGCGAGCGGTTGGGCTTTCTGCCCGGCGACATGAAGGAGAAGGTCGACCCCTACATGCAGCCGCTTTACGATGCGCTGAACGATTTCCTGCCCGCCAAGCAGGTGCAGAAACTGCTGGAGGAAAAGCGGATCGAGATCGCGCCCTTGGCCTTTATGCGGGGGCGGACACTGTCGAACGCCTTTGTGGTGCTGGACGAGGCGCAGAATGCCACGACCATGCAGATGAAGATGTTCCTCACCCGTCTGGGCGAGGGCAGCCGCATGGTGATCACCGGCGACCGCACGCAGGTCGACCTGCCGCGCGGCGTGCCAAGCGGGTTGCAGGATGCCGAACGCATCCTCAAAGGGGTCAAGGGCGTGACCTTCAACTACTTCACCGCCAAGGATGTGGTGCGCCATCCGCTCGTCGCGCGCATCATCGAAGCCTACGAGGCGAACGAGACCCCGCAGGCCTGACCGGTCTGGCAAAAGGGGGGGGGCTAATCGCCCCCCCCCCCCCCGGCACTTTCCCCTTTCACGCTTGCTCAAATATCCTCGGGGGTGAATTGCCGCGCATGCGGCAAGAGGGGGGTGAAGCCCCCCAAACGCGCGCCGCAAGGCGCTGATCGCTTGCGGCGGCACGCCGCTCCGCTTGATTGGCGTTGCAGGGCGGCGGGGCGGTTTGTAGCCTTGTCGGGAAGAGGAGATTTCCCGTGACCGACACCCGCCCGCTGATCCTGTCTTGCCCGCTGCCGCGCAGTCTGCCGCTGATCTTTGCGCCCGACAGGCTGGCCGAACTGCATGCGCGCTACCGGATCGTCGAGACGGTGGACGAAGACATCGCCCGCCTGCCCGACGATGTGCTGGCCGAAGCGCGCTATATCATCGGGCAGCCGCCGCTGGATGCGGCCTTGCTTGCGCGGCTTGCGGGGTTGCGCTGCATCTTCAATGTGGAATCCAACCTGATCAACAACATGCCTTACGACGAGGTGTTTCGCCGTGGCATCCATGTGGTGACCACGGGGGCGGTGTTCGCGCAGCCGGTGGCCGAGATCGGGCTGGGCTTCGCGCTGTCGCTGTTGCGTAACATCCACGGGGCGGATGCCGATTTCCGCGCGGGGCGCGAATTGTGGGGGGGCGACGGCAACGGCGAGGCGCGGCTTTTGACGGGGGCCGAGGTCGGGATCATCGGGTTCGGCGATCTGGGCCGTGCCGTGGCGCGGGTGTTGACGGGGTTCCAGCCGCGTCTGCGGGTTTATGACCCGTGGCTGCCGCCTTCGCGTCTGCGCGAGGCGGGCGCGCAGCCTTGCGGGCTGGCCGAGGTTCTGGCGCAGTCGGATGTGGTGTTTTGCACCGCTGCCGTGACCAGCGAGAACCGGGCGTTTCTGGGCGAGGAAGCGTTTGCCGATATGCGGCGGGGGGCGTTGTTCCTGCTTTTATCGCGGGCCGATGTGGTGGATTTCGCGGCGCTCATCGCGGCGGTCAGGTCGGGGCATATTCTGGCTGCAAGCGATGTGTTCCCCGAGGAACCCTTGCCTTCCGACCATCCGGTGCGGTCGGTTCCGGGGTTCCTTTTGTCGGCGCATCGGGCGGGGGCCTTGGACATCGCCTTCAAGCGGATGGGCGAGATGGTGCTGGATGATCTGGCCCTGCTCGACCGCGATCTGCCGCCCATGGTCTGCAAGCGGGCCGAGCGCGAGACGGTGGCGCGGTTCCGGTCAAAACCGGTCAGCCGCAACTAGCACGCTTGCGGCGCGGTTTGGCGCAAGGCTAGGGTGAGCCGCAAGGGCCGGACGGGGCAGGTGGGGGTTCAGATGCGGTGGCTATTTCGACTGTCGGTGGCGTTGGTCGTGCTGGTTCTGCTGGCACTTGGAGCGGTTGCGCTGATCCCTTCGGAGCGTGTGGCGCGGCTAGCGACCGACCGGTTCGAGGCGGTGACGGGGCGCGAGTTGACGATCGAAGGGGCGGTAAAGCCCAGCCTCTGGCCGGTGCTGGGGGTCGAGACAGGCCGGATCACCCTGTCGAATGCGCCGTGGTCGGACGAGGGGCCGATGCTGGTGGCCGAGGGCCTGTCGATCCGGCTGGATCTGACCGCGCTGATGGGCGGGACGATGCGGATCACGGGGTTCGAGCTGACGCGGCCCGAAATCTTGCTGGAACGGTCCGAGGACGGGGTGCCGAACTGGGAATTCGGGGGCAGCAATGGCGGCACGGCCTCGGCCGGGATGGCGGGGGCAGAGACGCCGTTCACGCTGGATCTGGCGGCGATCCATGACGGGTCGCTGGGGTATCTCGACCATGCGACGGGGCAGGCCGTGCAGATCGGCGGGCTGGAGGCCGAGGCGCGGCTGGCCGATTACGAGGGGTCGCTGGCCCTGAACCTGAGCGGAGAGATCGCAGGGCAGGCAGTGACGGCGAGCGGTTCGGTCGGCAATTTCGACAAGGCCTATGCGGGCGAGGTGGTGCCGGTCGATTTCGCCGCGCGGATCGGTGCGGCAGAGATCAGTTTCGGCGGGCGCGGCGGGGTCGCGCCCTTGGCCGCCGAGGGGCAGATCGAGGCCGATCTGGGCGATCTGGCCGCATTGGCTGCCGTGCTTGGCTTTGGTGCGCCCGCGCTGCCAGAAGGGTTGGGTGCGCGGTCGGTTACGCTGTCGGGCAAGGTGACGCGCAGTGCTGACGGGGATGTCTATTTGCGGGGCGGGCGGATCGGGTTGGACCGGACGGTGCTGACCGGCGATCTCGACCTTGCGCTGGGCGGGGTGCGACCACGGGTTTCGGGCAATCTGGCCATGGTGGAACTGGCGGTCGGGGGGGAAGGCGGCGGCGAAGGCGGCGGTGAAGTCGGCGGGGGCGGGGCTGCGGTGGCGGGCTGGTCGGATGCGCCCCTGTCGGCCGAAGGGTTGCGCGGCTTTGATGCCGATCTGGGCCTGTCGGCCGATGCGCTGCGGCTGGGCGGTTTGCGGCTTACCGACCTGCGCGCCCGTGTCACGGTCGATGCGGGGCGGGCTGTGGTCGATGTCGCGCGGGCCGGGGCCTATGACGGCACGGTTCTGGGGCAGGTCGTGGTGAACGGGCGCAAGGGCCTTTCGGTCGGGGGCAAGCTCGATTTCGGGGGCGTCGCCTTGCAGCCGCTGCTGGCCGATGTGGCGGGCTATGACCGGCTGATCGGGACGGGCGATCTGAGCTTCGATTTCGTGGCAGGGGGCGGGTCTGTCGCGGCCTTGATGCGGAACCTCGACGGGCAGGGGCGGCTGGCGCTGGGGGCGGGCGAGATCCGCGGGATCGACGTGCCCGCGATGCTGGCTTCAATGGATGCATCGCAGCTTGGGCCTTCGGAGCGGACGGTGTTCGACAGTCTGGAGGCGGGGTTCACCATCGAGCGGGGCGATCTTTTCAACGACGATCTGGCGCTGCGCTCGCCCTATCTGCGGGCGACGGGCGGGGGGCGGGTCGGGCTTGGGGCGCGGGATTTCGATTACCGCCTGCGGGCGTCTGCCTTGCAGGGGGAAGACGGGGCCGACCGCATCGTCGTGCCGATCTGGATCACCGGGCCTTGGGAGAAGCCGAAGGTGGCGCTGGACCTTGAAGCCCTGGCGCAGGAGCAGTTGGGCGAACAGGCCAAGGCGGCGGAGGACGAATTGCGCCGCCGCGCCGCCGAAGAATTGGGCCAGCAGGCGGGCGAAAGCCTGGAAGATGCCGCGCGGCGCAAGTTGCAGGACGAGGTGGACAAGCAGGCGGGAAGCCTGCTGGAGCAATTGCTGGGCGGGAATTGATCGGGGCTGTCATTGCCCCCCTCCCCGACCCTCCCCCGCGGGGGAGGGGGAGCGCTGCGCGATGGGGCTGGATCAGCGGCGGCGGTCGCGCCGCGCGCTCATCGGTTGGAAGGCGACGCCGACATGGGCTTCGCAATAGGGTTTGCCCGGAAGCGAGGGCAGGCCGCAGAACCAGAAATCGTCGGTCGCCGGGTCGCCGATTGGCCATTTGCAGGTGCGTTCGGTCAGTTCCATCAGCGTCAGCTTGCGGGCGCGCTTTTCCACCTCGCGCACCGAAGCCAGCGCCTCGGGGCTGATCTCGTTGGCGGAAGGCTGCGGCGGCAGGGGTTGGCCTGCGGGCACGATGGCCTTGCGCAGCGGAATGGGCATGACGTTGCCGGCCGGAGCGGCGGGTGCCGCGGCGGGGCGTTCGGGCGTGGCGGGGCGGGGCGCTGCCTCGGGCCGTGCAGCGACCGGTTCGGGGCGCGGTTCGGCGCGGGGGGCCGCTGCGGGCGCTGCGGGGGCGGGAGCCGCCTCGGCCTCGTCTTCTTCCTTGCCACCGGCGACGCGGTTCGAAAGGCCAAGGCGATGCACCTTGCCGATCACCGCATTGCGGGTCACGCCGCCAAGTTCCTTGGCGATCTGGCTGGCGCTTTGGCCTTCGGCCCACATGCGCTTGAGCGTCTCGACGCGCTCGTCGGTCCAGGACATCGGCATTCCCCGTGGTTTGGTGCAACGGCGCCATTCTAGACAGGCTGTCGCGGGATACAAGCGGGCGGGATACAGGCGGGGGGGCGGAAGATCAAGCACAGAGCGGTGGATGGGCGCCGGATGGGCGCCTTTGCGGTGGACTTTGGCGGTGCGCTTGGCTACGTGGGGAGCATGACCGCAGGAAACGCGCCTTTTGCCCCGATCCGACGCCGACGCTGACCGCGCCGCGTTTTGCCGTCATTTGCCCCATGGATGCGGGCAAACCCCCTTCGCACGTTGACTTTGCCACTGGCCAGCCTTTACGGCTAGGGCTTCGCTTCAAAGGACATCGCAGATGATTTCCCCCGCCCTCTCCCCGGCCCTCTCGCACGTCTTGCCGACCTATAACCGCGCACCCATGGCCTTTGTGAAGGGCGAGGGGTCGTGGCTGACGGCCGAGGACGGGAGCCGTTACCTCGACCTTGGCGCGGGGATCGCGGTCAATGCGCTGGGGCATGCCCATCCGGCGCTGGTGGCGGCGCTGACGCAGCAGGCGGGCAAGCTGTGGCATGTGTCGAACCTGTACCGGATTCCGGAGCAAGAGCGGCTGGCGGATATGCTGGTCGAGCATACCTTTGCCGATACCGTGTTCTTCACCAATTCGGGGACCGAGGCGGCGGAACTGGCGATCAAGATGGCGCGCAAATACTGGTATGACAAAGGCCAGCCCGAGCGGGTCGAGATCATCTCGTTTGAAGGGGCGTTCCACGGGCGTTCCACGGGGGCGATCGCGGCGGCGGGGTCGGAAAAGATGGTCAAGGGGTTCGGGCCGCTGATGCCGGGCTTTACCCATCTGAAATTCGGCGACCATGACGCGCTGCGCGCGGCGGTGACCGAACGGACGGCGGCGATCATCATCGAACCCGTGCAGGGCGAGGGCGGCATACGCGTGCTGCCGGATGCGTGCCTGAAAGGCTTGCGCGATCTGGCCGACAGCACCGGGGCCTTGCTGATCTTCGACGAGGTGCAATGCGGCATGGGGCGGACGGGCAAGCTTTTCGCGCATGAATGGGCGGGGGTGGCCCCCGATATCATGATGGTGGCCAAGGGCATCGGCGGCGGCTTTCCGCTGGGCGCGGTGCTGGCCACGGAAAACGCGGCAAGCGGCATGGTGGCGGGCACGCACGGGTCGACCTATGGCGGCAACCCGCTTGGCTGTGCTGTCGGTGCTGCCGTGGTGGGGATCGTGGCGGATGACGCGTTCCTGTCCGAGGTGGGTCGCAAGGGCGGGCTGTTCCGGCAGGGGCTGGAAGGGTTGGTCGCAGCGCATCCGGCGGTGTTCGAAGCGGTGCGGGGGCAGGGGCTGATCCTCGGGCTGAAATGCAAGGCCGCCAACACCGACGTGGTCAAGGCGGCTTACGCCGAGCATCTGCTGACTGTGCCCGCGGCCGACAATGTGCTGCGGCTCTTGCCTGCGCTGAACATCCCGGATGAAGACATCGCGGAAGCCTTGGCGCGGCTCGACCGGGCGGCGACGGCGCTGGAAAAGGCGGCCTGAGATGGATGCGACGACCGAACGGGCAGAGCGGAGCGTGCGACGAGCGCTCGGTCATTTTCTGTCCTGAAATATCCTCCGGGGGTCCGGGGGTGGAAAACCCCCGGTCGCTTGCCATCAGAAAGACGATTGAAATGAAGCACTTCCTAGATATCCACAAGACCGATGCAACCGAGTTGCGGACAATGATCGATTCTGCCCATGCCATGAAGGCGGCGCGGAACGGGCGGCCCAAGGGATCGCCCGATGACGACCAGCCCCTGAAAGGGCGCATGGTTGCGCTGATCTTCGAAAAGCCATCGACCCGCACGCGGGTGTCGTTCGACGTAGGCGTGCGCCAGTTGGGCGGCGAGACGATGGTGCTGTCGGGCAAGGAGATGCAGCTTGGCCATGGCGAGACGATTGCCGATACCGCCCGCGTGCTGAGCCGCTATGTCGACCTGATCATGATCCGCACCTTTGAAGAGGCGACGCTGCTGGAAATGGCGGAACATGCCACGGTGCCGGTGATCAACGGGCTGACCAACCGCACCCACCCCTGCCAGATCATGGCGGATGTGATGACCTATGAAGAACATCGCGGCCCGATTGCCGGCAAGAAGGTGGTCTGGTGCGGCGATGGCAACAACGTCTGCGGGTCGTTCCTGCATGCGGCGGGGCAGTTCGGCTTCGACTTTACCTATACCGGACCGGAAACGCTCGACCCAGAAGAGCGCTTCGTGCAGTTCGCCCGCGACAAGGGGTCAAAGGTGGTGATCGCGCGCGATCCTTTCGTGGCGGTCGAGGGGGCCGATCTGGTTGTGACCGACACTTGGGTGTCGATGCACGATCCCGAAAGCGCCAAGGAGCGGCGGCACAACCAGCTGCGCCCCTATCAGGTGAACGAGCAGCTGATGAGCCGCGCCAAGCCCGACAGCCTGTTCATGCATTGCCTGCCCGCGCACCGGAACGACGAGGCGACGAGTGCGGTGATGGACGGCCCCCATTCGGTGATCTTCGACGAGGCCGAGAACCGCTTGCACGCGCAAAAGGCGGTGATGCGCTGGTGTCTGGGCGTCTGACCCCTGACCAAATCGGGCGGCCTTGCGGCCGCACACGATGAGTGCGCCGAGGCGCGCGCGAAAAGGGGGGCTTTTCGCCCCCCTCGCCGCCATGGGGCGGCTCACCCCCCGAGGATATTTGTCGCCAAGGAGAAGGGGTCAGGGCGCGGGAGCCACTTTTTTCTGTGGATCACCCGTAGCGGTGCTCGAAGATGACGGGCAGGATCAAGTCGTCCTCGGCTGCGCGGCCTTTTGGCCGCGGGCCGTAAGCGCGCAGCGGCGCGCAGGAAGGGGAGGGGGCAATCTGCCCCCCTCTTGCCCGTGCCGGGCAATTCACCCCCCGAGGATAGTCGCAACCGGGCGGGGGGCGCGGCACGCGGTGGGGGGCTGGAAAGCCCCCCGCTTTTTCGGGGTCAGCCGTAGCGATGTTTCAGGATGACCGGCAGGATCAGGTCTTCCTCGTCGGTCAGGTGGCGGTGCAGCATCGTCCCGAAGGGCGCAAGGCTGGTGTGGAACTGGCCTGCGGCATCGCGCGGGTCGGGGCTTTGCAGCACCGCGTTCGCGCCGGTGACGAAGGCGTCGAGCAAGGTGTCGAGTTCGTGGTGGTCGGCGTCGAGGATATGAAAGCCTCGGCTCAGGCGCGGTTCGAGGGCGGCGAGTTCGGGGAAATAGGCGTCATCCTCGATCTGGTGGTGGCCGATCAATTCATCGACAAGGCGGCGGCCGAGGGGCACGAGGCGTTGCGGGAAGGTGGCGGTGTCGGTCTTGCCGTCGATCAGGGCTTCGGTTTCGGCCTTTATGCGGGTGGTGAGGCTGCGAAAGCCCATGTGCCGGTCGAGCCAGAACGAGACGAGGCCGTGAAAGCCCGGCTGTTCGGGCCAGCCTGCGCGCGGATATTCGTCGAGCAGCGCCAGAAGTTCGGCGGGCAGGCCCTGACGGGTGGCGAGGCTGGGATCATCGGTCATGGCGACAGTCTGGACGCGGTGCGGGGCGGGTGCAACCGGCTTTGCTGGGGCATTGACAGTGCAAGGCGGCGGGCAGACGGTGGCCGCAAATCCATTGGGGGAGAGATTTCATGCATCACCGTTCCGTCGCTGTCTACGACCGTTTCCTTGGCGCACTGTCGGGTCTGTTGACCAAGGCCGAGGCGCATTGCACCGCAAAGGGCATCAAGCCCGAGGCGATGCTGACCTTTCGCCTGTTTCCCGACATGCTGCCCTTTGTGAAGCAGGTGCAACTGTCGTGCGATTTCGCGGCGCGGGCGGCGGCGCGGCTGGCGGGAGAAGAGCCGAAAGGCTTTCCCGACACCGAAACCAGCTTTGCCGAGTTGCAAGACCGGATCGCGGCGGCGCGGGGCTATATGGCGTCCTTCGACAAGGCGCGTTACGACGGGGCCGAGGCCAAGAACATCACCATCAAGGTGCGCGGTTCGGACATGGTGATGACGGGCGAGAACTTCCTGAACATCTATTCGCTGCCGCAATTCTATTTTCACCTGACCACCGCCTATAACATCCTGCGTCACAACGGGGTCGAGATCGGCAAAGGCGATTACATGGGGGGCTGAGATGACGACCGCACTGATTTGCATCGACATGCAGATGGGAATGGCCGACCGCATCGCGGCGGGCCGTCCGCAGGCAAACCCTATGGCCGAGGCGCATGTGGCGGCGCTGCTTGCGCTGTTTCGCGCGCGGGGTCTGCCGGTCGTTCATGTGCTGCATGACGAGCCGGAGACGCCGTTCCAGCGCCATCTGCCCGCCGGTGCGCCGATGCCTTGCGCGTTGCCGGTGACCGGAGAGGCCGTGTTGTGGAAATCGCGATCATCGGCCTTTGCGGGCACGGGCCTCGAGGCGCTGCTGCGCGGACAGGGCACCCAACGGATCGTGGTGGTGGGCGCGGTGGCGGCGTTTTGCGTCACCTCGACGGTGCGGGCGGCGTTCGATCTGGGGTTTCAGGTCGTGTTGCCGGGCGATGCGCTGCTGGCCTTTGACATTCCGGCGCATGACGGGGGCCGGATCGGAGCGGATGAGGTGCTGCGGGTGACGCTGTCGCTGCTGGGTGCCGATTTCGCCACGCTGGTGACGGCGGATCAGGTGTCAGGCGTGCTTGCCGCCTGACGCGGGCTTTATGCGGCAAGCGGGCGCGCACCATCGGCGGCGGCAGTGCGCGTGGCGTAAAGTGCGACCACGACCAGCAGAAGCGACAGCGTGCCATAGGTGACGCGGAAGCCAACGTGTTCGGCGACGAAGCCGATGGTCGAAGGTGCGACGAGGATGCCGCAATAGCCCATCATCGTCACGGCGGCGATGCCTGCGCCGGGCGAGAGGCCGGGGTGGTTGCCTGCAGCCGAGAACATGATCGGGACCATATTGGCCACGCCAAGCCCCGCGATTGTGAAACTGGCGATTGCAGCGATGTCTGTGGGGGCAAGCGCGCCGCCCATCATGCCTGCCGCCGCGACCAGACCCGACACGCGCAGCGTCCGCACCGCGCCAAAGCGGTTCCGCACCGAATCGCCCGCAAAGCGCATGAGCGCCATCGCGCCCGAGAAAAAGGCGAAGGCGAGGCCCGAGCGGGCAAGATCGGCGTCAAGTTCGGTCGAGAGGTAAAGTGCGGCCCAGTCGAGCACGGCACCCTCGGGCACCATGGAAAACAGCGCGAGCAGCCCCAGCAGCCAGATCGCCGGATCGCGCGGCAAAAGGCCCGCGCGCGGGTGGGCGGCGGTTGCGGCCTTTTGTTCGGCGGTCTCGCCCAGAAGGAAGGGCATGGCGGCGAGGACGATGATCGCGGCGACCGCTGCGGCCCAGATCGCCTGCGCCTCGGCCCCCCAATGCTTGATGATCCAGCCGCCGAGCGCGCCGCCGAAAAAGCCGCCAAGGCTCCAGAACCCGTGCGACGAGGACATGATGGCGCGCCCCATTCCGCGCTCCACCTCGACCGCGTTGGCGTTCATGGCCACATCCATGCAGCCGATCAGCGCACCGAGCGCGGCCATCATCAGCGCAAGCACGATCAGGTCGGGGGCAAAGACCACGGCGGGCAGGACCGGCACGATGGAGAGCGCAAAGACGCGCAGCACGGCGCGGTTGCCGTAGCGGGCGATCAGCTTGCCGGAAAACAGCATCGAGGCGACCGCCCCGAGGCCCAGCACAAGGATGAGCAGGCCAAGCGTGAATTCGGTGATGTCATGGCGCGGCAACAGAAGCGGGATCTGCGGTGCCCATGCGCCCATGGTGAAGCCATTGGCAAGGAACATGGCCGCAACGGCCCAACGGCCACGCCGCGCTGCGCTGATGTCTTGCATGATGCCCTCGCTCTGAAATCTTGCCCGTGTCCTTAGTCTGTAACGTTTACGGACGAAAGGGGCGCGGCGCTGACGATGTGTTTCACTGCGTTTCGTCCCGCTTTCCTTTGCCCCTTCACCTTTGCGGCAAATACTCCGGGGTCCGGGGCTGGCCCCGGAGGCTGGTCAGGTGCCGCGCGGTTTGGCGCGTAGCGTGGGTTCGGCGGCGGTCGGGTCTTCGGGCCAGGGGTGGCGCGGGTATTGGCCGCGCATGTCCTTGCGGACATCGGCGTAGCTGTTGGCCCAGAAGCCCGGCAGGTCCATCGTCACCTGCACGGGGCGTTGGCCGGGCGAGAGCAGCGTGACGCGCAGGGGCAGGCGGTTTGCGCCCACGGTGGGGTGGCGGGTGGTGCCGAACATCTCTTGCAGGCGGACCTCGATCGCGGGGGCCTCGCCGTCATAGTCGATCGGCACGCGGCGGCCCATCGGGGTTTCGAAATGCGACGGGGTCAGGTGGTCAAGCGTCTGGGTCTGGTCCCAAGTCAGCAGCGCGCGCAGCGGTTCGGTCAGATCGAGCGCGCGCAGGTCGGACTCGGTCTTTGGCGCCTTGAGGTGCGGCAGGAGCCAGTCTTCAAGGCTGGCAAGCAGGGCCGTATCGGTGACATCGGGCCAGCTGGTGCCAGTGCCAGCGGCAAGCCGGATGCGGGCGCGCAGGCGGTTTGCGGCGGGTGTCCATGGCAGGCCGATCTGGCGCAGGCCGTCGAGGGCGGCGCGGGCCAGTGCCTCGGGCGGGGCGTCGGGCCATGTCTGGTCGTTCAGGACCAAAGCGCCGAAGCGTTCCTGTTTGCGGGCCATGACGCGGCCTTCGCGGCGCGACCATTCGCAAATGGTTTGCCACTGGATGCGGTCTGCGAAAAGGTCGCGCAATTCGGCTTCGGTCAGGGCAACGGCCTGACGCAGGGTCGCTTCGCGCTGGTCGCCGTCAAGGTCGGTGGCGACGATCAGGCGGGCCCCTGCAAGCGGGGTGCCTGCGGCCATGGCGGCCCCCTTGCCGCCCGACAGCACCCAGCGCGGCGCGTCGCCCTTGCGGCGCAGGCCGATACGGTCGGGGTAGGCGAGGGCGGCCATTTGTGCGGGCGAAAGCTCGGCGGCCACGGCGGGGGCTGATTTCGCCAAGCGCCGCTTTTCGTCGCGGATGCGTTCGATGGTGGGGCGGTGGGCTTCCGGCGGGGGGCGGTCTATCGCCTTAAGGCGCAGCATCAGGTCGGGCGGTGCGCCTCGCAGCGGGTCGCGTTCGGCCAGCAGGGCTGCAAGGGGGGCGGCTTTCGGTCCCGCAAGGGCGAGCATATGCCCAAGGCGCGGGTGCAGCGGCAGGGTGGCGAGCATCTTGCCATGCGGGGTGATGCGACCCTTGTCGTCAAGCGCGCCAAGGCTGGAAAGCAGGGCGCGGGCTTCGCCCAGCACGCCGGGGTGCGGCGGGGTGAGGAAGGGCAGCTCACCGCCGCCCCAGAGCGCGAGTTCGAGCGCGAGGCCGGTCAGGTCGGCGGCTTCGATCTCGGCGGGGGGGAAGGCGGAAAGGCCGCCTTCCTCGCCCTTGGTCCACATGCGGTAGCAGATGCCAGCAGCCACACGACCGGCGCGGCCGCGGCGCTGTTCGGCCTCGGCCCGTGTCACACGTTCGGTGACAAGGCGCGACATGCCCGAGGCCGCATCGAAGCGGGCGCGGCGGGCGCGGCCTGCATCGACGACCACGCGGATGTCGGGCAGGGTGAGCGAGGTTTCCGCAATGGATGTGGCAAGCACGATCTTGCGGCCCGCAACGGGGGCGAGGGCGGCGCGCTGGGCGGCGAAATCCATCGCGCCGAAGAGCGGGCGGATCACGGTATCTGCGGGGATGCGGCTTGCCAGTTGCGCCTCGACCCGGCGGATTTCGCCTTCGCCGGGCAGGAAGACGAGGATGCCGCCTTGGGTCGTTTCCTCGAGGGCTTGCAGGATCAGGCCGGTGACGGCGGCCTCGAACCGCAGCGAGGCGTCGGGCGGGCGGGGCAGCCAGCGGGTTTCGACCGGAAAGGCGCGGCCTGCCGAGGTGACGAGCGGGGCGTCGCCCATAAGGGTTGCCACGGGGGCGGCGTCGAGCGTGGCGGACATGACCACCAGCACCAGATCCTCGCGCAGCGCACCGCGCACTTCGAGGCAGAGCGCGAGGCCGAGATCGGCGTTGAGCGAGCGTTCGTGGAACTCATCGAAGATCACCGCGCCGATGCCCGCAAGTGACGGGTCAGATTGCAGCATGCGGGTCAGGATGCCTTCGGTCACCACCTCGATGCGGGTGGATTTCGAGACCTTCGCCTCGCCCCTTATGCGGTAGCCGACGGTCTGGCCCACGGGTTCGCCAAGCGTTTCGGCCATGCGTTCGGCGGCCGCGCGGGCGGCGAGGCGGCGGGGTTCGAGCATGACGATTCGCCCCGCGATCAGGCCCGAGGCGAGAAGATCGAGCGGCACGCGGGTGGTCTTGCCCGCCCCGGGGGGCGCTTGCAGCACGGCCATGCCGCGCGCGGCGATGGCGTGGCGCAGGGCGGGCAGGGCCTCGTCGATGGGCAGGGGGCTGGGGTTGGGCGATTCGGACATGGCTGTGTTTATGGCGGCAGGGCGCTTTGAGGGGAACTCGCTTTGCTGTTGGCGGTGCGATGGCTGGTTTCGCTGCCAAGCGGAGCGGCGTTCCGCCGCAAGCCTGTGCCCTCGCGCTGGGGCGCGAGGGGAGGGGGGCCTGTGCGGCCCCCGTCGCGGCAGAGCCGCGCCTCCCCCTGCAGGATATTTGCGCGAGCGTGAATGGCAGGGGCGCGCCCCTGACGGCGGGTCTGGCGCAAGACGGGCTCGGGTGGCACAAAGCGTGGCAGGGGCGGCGGTGCCGTGGCGGAGGGTGCATGGCCGGACGGGCAGATGTGGCGGAACTGGCGGCTGGTGTTGCGGCGGGCGACCGGCGGGCGCTGGCGCGGGCGATCACGCTGGTGGAAAGCGGGCGGGCCGATCACCGTGCCGATGCGCTGGCGCTTCTGGCACGGTTGCGGGCGCCCGGACTGCCAAGCGCGGGGCGGGCTGCGCTGCGGATCGGGCTTTCTGGCACGCCCGGTGTGGGCAAGTCGACCTTCATCGAGGCCTTCGGCCTGATGCTGACCGCAGCGGGGCTGCGCGTGGCGGTGCTGGCTGTCGATCCGTCCTCGGCCCGGTCGGGCGGGTCGATCCTTGGCGACAAGACGCGGATGGAACGGCTGAGCCGCGATCCGATGGCCTTTATCCGGCCGTCGCCCAGTCAGGCGCAGATGGGGGGCGTGGCGCGGCGGTCGCGGGAAGCGGTGGCGCTGTGCGAGGCTGCGGGCTTTGATGTGGTGCTGATCGAGACGGTGGGGGTGGGGCAGTCGGAAACCGTGGTGGCTGAATTGTGCGATATCTTCGTGCTTTTGCTGGCCCCTGCGGGGGGCGACGAATTGCAGGGGGTCAAGCGCGGCATCATGGAGATGGCGGATCTGATCCTTGTGAACAAGGCGGATGGCGCGCTGAAGCCTGCCGCGATGCGGACGATGGCCGATTACGCGGGGGCATTGGGCCTGTTGCGGCGGCGGGCCCAGGACCCTGCGGGCTATCCCAAGGCGCTGTGCGTTTCGGCCACCACTGGCGAAGGGTTGGCAGGCGCTTGGACCGACATGCAGACGCTGGCCGGTTGGCGGCGGGAAAACGGGCACTGGACGGCGCGGCGGGCCGGACAGGCGCGGCACTGGTTCGAGGAAGAGGTGCGGCAGGGGCTTTTGTCGGTTCTCGGGCAGGCTTCGGCGCGTGCGCGTCTGGACGGGCTGGGCGCGGCGGTGGAAGACGGGCGCATGACGCCCGAGGCGGCAGCGGCCGAGATGCTGGATGCTTTGCGTCGTGTCGATGCGAGCCGTCCGGCCTGACGATTGCTGCATTTTCTGTCCCTCAAATATCCCGGGGGAATCGCCTGCAAGGCGATGGGGGCTGGCCCCCCTCGCCGCGTGTTCGGGGCGCAGGGTTGAAGGAGGAGAGCGATTTTTCGCAGAAAAATCGGGGTCGGGTGGGGCGCTTGGGGGCGATTTTTCTGCGAAAAATCGGCGCCGGCCGTGAAACGGCGCGGCTTGGTCGCTTGACGTTGGCGGTCATTGGCCTTACTGACCCCCAATCGAATTTGGACGCTTCGGGAATCCCGGAGGCTGTCTTGCTTACACACGAAGGATCACGACCATGTCGCGCGTCTGCGAACTGACGGGCAAGGGCCCGATGTCCGGTAACACGGTCAGCCACGCCAACAACAAATCGCGTCGGCGCTTCTTGCCGAATCTGAACGATGTCACGCTCATCTCGGACGTGCTCGGCCAGTCGTTCAAGCTGCGCGTTTCGGCTGCAGGTCTGCGGACCGTCGACCACCGCGGCGGGCTTGACGCCTTTCTTGCCAAGGCCAAGGACGACGAGCTGTCGATCCGCGCGCTTGCGATCAAGAAAGAAGTCGCCAAGGCACAAGCCAGCGCCTGATCTTTCCTGACGGCACAGGATTTGCCCCGCCCGGCTTGGCCGCGGCGGGGCTTTTGCTTGTGCGGAATTGTCCTCTTTCGCTTGGCGCGGCCTTGGCTTAGGAACCGCGCCATGCGTGCTGTGCTTGGCCTTTTGCTTGTGATGCTGCTGTCGGTGACGTCTGTCACCGCCGCAGTCGCGCGCGGGCAGATGGCCGGGGCGGTCGATATGGTCATCTGCTCCGGGGCGGGCCCTGCCACGGTGACGCTGGATGCGACGGGCCAGCCGGTCGAGGCGCATCATTGCCCTGTTTGCACGGCCGCAGGTTCGGGGGTGGGTGTGCCGGTGGCAGCATCGGTCGCACGGCCTGCGACGCGGGCCGAGGCCGTGCGGTTCGGGGCAGGCATTGCCTTGCGGAAGGTCGGGGCGGGGGAACCCGTGGCGCGGGGGCCGCCGGTTCTGGTCTGGACCCCTTCGCTTTTTTTCCGTTCCCTTACATAAAGGAGCACGCAAGATGCGTCTGCCCGCCATCCTTACCGCCGCCGCGCTGGCCGTTCTGCCCTTTGCCGCCGTGGCGCAAGAGCATCCCGAAAAGATCCATGTCCACGATGCCTATGCGCGGCTGAGCCTGCAATCGGGCGCGGTGTTCTTCATGATCCACAACAACACCGAAGCGGATATCACCATAACCGGCGCCCATACCGATCTGGCGAAGAAGGCCGAGTTGCATACCCACAGCGAAGGCGCCGATGGCGTGATGGTCATGGGCAAGATCGAGGGCGGGGTGCCGCTGGCCTCGGGCGAGATGCACGAATTCGCGCGGGGCGGCGACCATGTCATGCTGATGGGGCTGACCCGCAAGCTGGCGGATGGTGACAGATTCGATCTGGTGCTCGACTTTGCCGATGGCAGCACGCTCGATGTGCCGGTCATCGTCGACAGCAAGCGCTTACCTGGCGAGGGCATGGACGGGATGGAGGGTATGGACCACGGGACCATGCACCAGAAGATGCACGGGGCGGGCGCGTCGGACTGAAGGTTGGATGCGGGGCGGCTGATCTGCCGCCCTGCGCTGCCATGCTGCGGGCTGGCCGGTGCGCTTGCCCGTCAGCCCGCGCAATAGGCCTCGGCGGTGGCGCCGAAGTTCTTGTAACGCTCCCAGAAGGCATCGTCGGCGTTGCGCTTGGACAGGAAGGTGTCTTGCGCCTTGTCGGGATCGCGGAAGAACACCGCCGCCTTGCGCTGGTCGGTGCCGCGCAGGGTCATGTCGGCGACCTGCTGGATGCAGGAGCAGACCGAGCGGTTTGCCGCATCGCGCCCCGACGAGAGACACGCGCGTTCGATCGGGCCTGCCGAAGCGACGGAGGTCATCACGGGAAGTGCCAGCACGGCGAGAGCCGCGCAGAGGATATGTCGGTTCATTCTGTCTCTGCCTCTTGCCGGATGCGGAGGGAACCACCGCTCACGGTCATTTTTCTGCATCGGATTATGCTGATTCGAAGCGGAATTTTCAATAACCCGCCGTGATTGCGCGACATTTCGCCCAAAGCTGCCCCATCTTGGGGTGCGGGGCGAAGCGGGCCACAAGATGTGCCGGTTCTTTGGGCGATGCGAAGCGTGGGGGCGGGGGAACCGAGTATTTGGACAAGGGTGAAAGAGCGGGTCGGGCTGCGTGACAGGTGCTTGGGCGGGCGCTTCGCGGGGGCGCGGACGGGGGCGCGGACGGGGGGCGGCGGGCCTTGCGCGGGATTTGTGGCACAGGGCGGCGCGGCGCTTGTCGCGCCCCCTTCCCGACCCTTGGGTTACAGGCTATATGCGCGGCCATGACCCAGCTTGACCTCATCCGCAATTTCTCGATCGTGGCCCATATCGACCACGGGAAATCCACCCTTGCCGACCGTCTGATCCAGATGACGGGGACGGTGGCCGCACGGGACATGAAGGCCCAGATGCTGGACAGCATGGATATCGAGCGCGAGCGCGGTATCACGATCAAGGCCAACACGGTGCGGATCGAATATCCGGCCAAGGATGGCAAGACCTATATCCTGAACCTGATCGACACCCCCGGCCATGTGGATTTCGCCTATGAGGTGAGCCGGTCGATGCGCGCGGTCGAGGGGTCTTTGCTGGTGGTTGACGCCAGCCAAGGTGTCGAGGCGCAGACGCTGGCCAACGTCTATCAGGCGCTGGATGCGGGGCACGAGATCGTGCCGGTGCTGAACAAGATCGACCTGCCCGCCGCCGAACCGGAACGGGTCAAGCAGCAGATCGAGGATGTGATCGGGCTTGACGCATCGAATGCCATCAACATCTCGGCCAAGTCGGGCCTTGGCATTCCCGATGTGCTGGAAGCCATCGTCACCCGCCTGCCCGCGCCCAAGGGCGACCGCAATGCGCCCCTGAAGGCGATGCTGGTCGACAGCTGGTACGATGCCTATCTGGGCGTGGTCGTCATGATCCGTGTGATCGACGGCACGATCCGCAAGGGCGACCGCATCAAGATGATGCAGACCAATGCGGTTTACGGCGTCGACAAACTGGCCGTGCTGAAGCCGCAGATGGTGGATATCGACGAGCTTGGGCCGGGCGAGATCGGGATCTGGACCGGATCGATCAAGCAGGTGCGCGACACCCGCGTGGGCGATACGATCACGTCGGAAAAGAAGGGCTGCGAGACGCCGCTGCCGGGGTTCAAACCCGCGCAGCCTGTGGTGTTCTGTGGGTTGTTCCCGGTCGATGCCGCCGATTTCGAAGACCTGCGCGATGCGATCGAGAAGCTGCAACTGAACGACGCGAGTTTCAGTTCGGAGATGGAGACGAGTGCCGCGCTGGGCTTTGGCTTCCGCTGCGGGTTTCTGGGGCTGTTGCACCTTGAAGTCATCCGTGACCGGTTGGAGCGGGAATACGACCTCGACCTGATCACGACCGCGCCTTCGGTGGTGTTCCGCCTGCATATGAAGGATGGCGAGGTGCGCGAATTGCACAACCCCGCCGACATGCCCGACCTGACCTATATCGACCACATCACCGAGCCGCGCATCAAGGCGACGATCATGGTGCCGGACGAATATCTGGGCGATATCCTCAAGCTGTGTCAGGACCGGCGCGGCATCCAGCTGGACCTGAGCTATGCGGGGAACCGCGCGATGGTGGTTTACGACCTTCCGCTGGCCGAGGTGGTGTTCGACTTTTACGACCGGCTGAAATCGGTGACCAAGGGCTATGCTTCGTTCGACTATTCGATCAGCGAGTATCGCGAGGATTTTCTGGTCAAGATGTCGATCCTTGTGAACGAGGAACCGGTCGACGCGCTGTCGATGATGGTCCACCGCGACCGCGCCGAGGCGCGGGGGCGGGCGATGGTGGAAAAGCTGAAAGAGCTGATCCCGCGCCACATGTTCAAGATCCCGATCCAGGCCGCCATCGGCAGCCGCGTGATCGCCCGCGAGACCTTGTCGGCGATGCGGAAAGACGTGACCGCCAAGTGCTATGGCGGCGACGCGACGCGTAAGCGCAAGCTGCTGGACAAGCAGAAGGCCGGCAAGAAGAAGATGCGCCAGTTCGGCAAGGTGGAGATTCCGCAGGAGGCGTTCATCTCGGCGTTGAAGATGGACACGTAGAGGTTTAAGTTCCCACCAACTTTGTAAGTGAGTGGGGACCACGATGCTATCTGATCATTATTTTGGTGACGTGGAAGCCATTGACGAGGGGCGGAACCACTCCGAATATTTTGACTCGACCTTCATAGCGCCCTCATCGCTTGCCTTAAGCTCGCTTAACAACAGAAACAAGTACATAGTTGTAGGACGGAAGGGGTCTGGTAAGACGGCAGTCCAGTTCCATCTTGCGCGCGAAGTTGAGCGGAGAGGATACTTACACCACTTCTTTTCATTCTATAATGACCTGACCCCTCAGGATCTTAATAGTGCTGCTTCGACGCAAAAGATTGATTTAGTTCAAGTTTCCAATCCCAAGAATTTGTTCTTGAATTACGATTTTAGACTAGTTTGGGAGCGAACGTTCTTTGTAAAACTGGCGGAGGTACTGTCTGGCGCGGGACTTAAGTCAGCATTTACGAGTTTCGCAATCGGCGAACGGTCAAGGCTTTCGGGCCTGTTCGATGGTATTTTGAAGACAGCTTCGGTCAAAATCAGTGCAGAGTACGTCGGTATTGCGGCAGAGGTGGGATTTGATTTCTCAAAAATGAGCAATGACGAGGTTTCCCTGTCCCAATACTGCGCTGTATTGCGGGAATTGTTCAAGCGCCATCATACCGTCGAAAGGGCTTTCTTGTTCGTCGATGAACTTGTTTTTTCAAAGGTTGACAAAAAAGCCGATGAGATTCGGGTGCGTGCCGCGATGGTCAGAGACATTTTTCGAGTGGCGCGAGATCTCAATAACTTTTTTCACCAAAACGACCTTGATTTTCATATCATTACAAGTGTTCGCCCTGAAATAAGAGACTTGATCTGCGAATCGGACGCTGAAATTAACAAGATATTCGACGGCAAGAGTGTCCTCCTTAGTTGGGATATGGGCCTTGAGTCAGACAGTCTCTTGTTCAGACTTTTTAAGCAAAAAGTGATACATTCGCGCCAGCGACTGGCTCCATTGAGCTTCTCAGATTTCGTAGATCAAAGTATATCCTTCGGCAAGCGAAGCTATTCTTTAGAGGAATTCATCAGAATTAATACGTGGAGCCGTCCTCGCGACGTCGTGCAGTTGTTAAATGCGATATCGTTTAAAAGCCCGAACGCAGAAAGAATCGGGGTAAACCAAGTTAAGCAGGCACTCAACGAATTTAGTCGCCGATCTTTTGTCGAAGTTACCGAAGAAATTAGCGTCCGGCATGGATCCCTAGTTGCAGCCACGTTAAGGGCCAGTATTAAAAAGCCTCGATATACGTATTTTGATGAATTTAAGCGCGAGGTGCTAAACGCATTTGCGTCTAAACCCGAAATAGACAGAGAACTTTTATTGGACGACCTGTTTCAATTCGGAGTAATAGGGAACTGGAACAAGCAAGATAGTCGCTTCTATTGGGCGCATCGAGGCGAAGAATTTTTTGACAAGACACAGGGAGTAGCAATCCACGAAGGATTATGGAATTATTTTAATATTAGATGATCCCTGAAAGGGAAGGTTCGCCGAATTTCTATTTTATCCATGACTGAATTGCAGTGCGCGCCGAAGCGCGCACCTTGGTGTCACCTCACATCCCCTGCTGCGTCTCGACGCTTTCGGTCTGGATGACTTCTCCGGTCGTTTCCACGTCGCGGCCGAGGCCTTGCATGGTTTCGCAGGCGGTGAGGAACATCAGGGTGGCGAGGGTCAGGGTCAGGCGGGTCATGGGGCGCTCCGTTGGTTGGGGTCGGGGGTGCAACGCGGGGCGGGGCGGGTGGTTCCTCTGGCGCGGGGCTTTGCGAAAGCGGATGGACGGGCGGGCGGTGCGTGCTAGGGTTCGGCCTGTTTTGACCCCTATTTCGGAGTGTGTGATGGGCAAGATGTTTCTGATGGCGTCGGTTCTGGCGCTGGGTGCGGGCGGGGCGGTTCAGGCGGGCACGTTCGATGTCAGCAAGGTGACCTGCGGTGAATTGACCGCGCTGCCCGAGGACCAGATGAACAAGCTGCTGTTCTGGATGGACGGCTATATGGGCGGTGCCGCCGAGGACGTGACTTACGACGACGAGCGGTTGCAGCAGAATATGGATGCGGCGCTGTCGGCCTGTGGCGGAACGCCCGATGCGACGGTGATGGAATTGCTCGACAAGGCCGAGAACGGCTGAGGCGCTTTGCGGCGGCGGGGTGACCTGCCGCCGCGTTGCGGGACTGCTGCGCGGTGTCGGGCGGTGTCAGTCCGGTTTCTTGTAAAGCAGGATGTAGCCTGCGTAGGCCCCCGCCCCGCCGAAGATTGCGGCCCAGCCGGGGTTGCCCCAGTAGAGTTCGAGCGCACCCCATGCCAGCGGGAAGAGCGTGGTGGTCCAGCGGACCCATGCCTTGCGGAACATCGGGTGGTTGGCGTCGAGAAACTGTTTCGTCATATGCTACCTTTCAACGTCCACGCCGTTTGGTGCCGCCGCGCTGGCCGGCGCGGCCTGCGGTCGAGCGGCCCGAGGATTTGACCGCCGCTTCGGCGGCTTCTTCCACCACCGATTGCCGCGCCATAGGGTCGTCGGAAATGGTGAGTTCGACGGCTTCGAGGCGCTTCACCTCATCCCGCAGGCGGGCGGCTTCCTCGAATTCGAGATTTTCGGCGGCTTTGCGCATTTGCAGGCGCAGCGCGTCGAGATGGGCCGAGAGGTTCTGGCCAACCATGGGTTTGTCGACGCGGGCCGTGACGCGGGCCATATCGGTATCGCCGTTCCACAGGCCCGAGAGCACGTCTTCGACGTTCTTGCGGATCGTGGTGGGGGTGATGCCGTGGAGCGTGTTATAGGCGATCTGCTTTTCGCGGCGGCGGTTGGTTTCGGCCATGGCGCGTTCCATGCTGCCGGTGATGCGGTCGGCATACATGATGACG
Organism: Gemmobacter aquarius; assembly: GCF_003060865.1. NCBI lineage: Bacteria > Pseudomonadati > Pseudomonadota > Alphaproteobacteria > Rhodobacterales > Paracoccaceae > Paragemmobacter > Paragemmobacter aquarius. Next base: position 2,617,702 of record NZ_CP028918.1, on the reverse strand, counting down.
CGGCCTTCGCTATTGCGGGCGGCGCGGCCGATGGTCTGGATGAGCGAGGTTTCCGAGCGCAGGAAGCCTTCCTTGTCGGCATCCAGAATGGCCACGAGGCCGCATTCGGGGATGTCGAGCCCTTCGCGCAGCAGGTTGATGCCCACCAGAACGTCGAAGGCGCCAAGGCGCAGGTCGCGCAGGATTTCGATGCGTTCGATGGTGTCGATATCCGAGTGCATGTAGCGGATGCGGATGCCCTGTTCGTGGAAATATTCGGTCAGGTCTTCGGCCATGCGTTTGGTGAGCGTGGTGACAAGGACGCGCAGCCCACGGGCGGCGACGCGGCGGATTTCTTCCAAGAGGTCATCGACCTGCATGTCGACGGGGCGGATTTCGACCTGCGGGTCGATCAGGCCGGTGGGGCGGATCACCTGTTCGGTGAACACGCCGCCGGTCTGTTCCAGCTCCCACGCCGCGGGGGTGGCTGACACGAAGACCGATTGCGGGCGCATGGCGTCCCATTCCTCGAACTTCAGCGGGCGGTTGTCCATGCAGGAGGGCAGGCGGAAGCCGTGTTCGGCAAGGGTCATCTTGCGCCGGAAGTCGCCCTTGTACATGCCGCCGATCTGCGGGACGGACACGTGGGATTCGTCGGCAAAGACAATGGCATTGTCGGGGATGAATTCGAAAAGCGTCGGCGGCGGCTCGCCGGGGGAGCGGCCGGTGAGGTAGCGCGAGTAGTTCTCGATGCCGTTGCAGACGCCGGTGGCTTCGAGCATTTCGAGGTCGAATTGCGTGCGCTGTTCGAGCCGTTGCGCTTCGAGCAGTTTGCCTTCGCCGGTGAGTTGCTTGAGGCGGTGGAAAAGCTCGTCTTTGATGCCCTTTATCGCTTGCGCCATGGTCGGGCGTGGCGTGACGTAGTGGCTGTTGGCGTAGATGCGGATCTGTTTGAAATCATCGGATTTGGCACCGGTCAGCGGGTCGAATTCGACGATGGATTCGAGTTCGTCGCCAAAGAAGGAAAAGCGCCATGCGCGGTCCTCCAAGTGGGCGGGCCAGACTTCGAGGCTGTCGCCGCGCACGCGGAAGCTGCCACGGGCAAAGGCGGCGTCGTTGCGGCGGTATTGCTGGGCGACAAGCTCGGCCATCATCTGGCGCTGGTCGTAGTTTTGCCCGACGATCAGGTCTTGCGTCATGGCCGAGTAGGTTTCGACCGAGCCGATACCGTAGATGCAGGAGACGGAGGCCACGATGATTACATCGTCGCGTTCCAGCAGGGCGCGAGTGGCCGAGTGGCGCATCCGGTCGATCTGCTCGTTGATCTGGGATTCTTTTTCTATGTAGGTGTCCGAGCGCGGCACGTAAGCCTCGGGCTGGTAGTAGTCGTAGTAGGAGACGAAGTATTCGACGGCGTTGTCGGGGAAGAAGCCTTTGAATTCGCCGTATAGCTGGGCCGCCAGCGTCTTGTTCGGCGCGAGGATGATCGCGGGACGCTGGGTTTCTTCGATGATCTTGGCCATGGTGAAGGTCTTGCCGGTGCCGGTGGCCCCCAGAAGCACCTGATCGCGTTCGCCCGACCGCACACCGGCCGAAAGCTCGGCAATCGCGGTGGGCTGGTCGCCCGCCGGTTCGAAGCTGGAGGCGAGCACGAAGGCGCGGCCGCCTTCCAGTTTGGGGCGGGTCAGAACCTCGGGGCGTTCGCTGACGGCGTTGATGTTGTTGTGGGGCATGATTCCCTCCAGCCGCCTAATTTGGGGTGTTTTAACCCTGCTGCAAGGCGCAACTGGCATGTGGGGCAGGGGGCACGGAAGGGCGTTTTTGCGACGGCTACAATTTTAGGAAAATGTTTTGTGGAATGCTGCATCTTGGGGTTGTGCATCGCTTCGTCTCGCGGCATGGTGCAAGGGCAAGCAGCAAGCTGCCGGTTGGTCGCACCACACACCCCACCCACACTCCCCGTGGCCAACCGGCAGTCCCTACCCCGGGATGAACCTGCCGCTTGCACATTTCCCCCGTTTTCGGCCATAACGGCGCGGACAATCGTAAGGACCGATCCCATGCGCGCACGCATCTTTCAACCTGCCAAGACCGCCATGCAATCGGGCACGGCCAAGGCCAAGGGATGGGTGCTGGAATTCGCGCCGGCGACCGAACGGGGGGTCGATCCGCTGATGGGCTGGACCTCGTCGGACGATACGCAGGCGCAGGTGCGGTTGCGCTTTGACACGCGCGAGGCGGCGGAAGCCTATGCCAATGCGCGCGGTATCGAGTATGAGGTGACCGAGCCGAAGGCCCGCAAGCCGGTGATCCGTCCGCGCGGCTATGGCGAGAATTTCGCGACCGACCGCAAGGGTGTCTGGACGCATTGATGCTGACGATCACGCAGGAAAGCCCGCTCGGGGCCGACCTCGGGCTTTTGTTCGCCCGCCACACCGCCGATATGCACGCCGATACGCCGCCCGAAAGCATTCATATGATGGATGCGGGCAAGCTGGCGTCGCCGCATATCCGGTTCTTCGTGATACGCGATGGCGGGGTGCCGGTGGGGATGGGGGCGTTCAAGCGGATCGACGATAGCCATGCCGAGATCAAGTCGATGCATGTGCTGGCCGAGAATCGGGGGCGCGGGCTGTCCAAGAGGATGCTCGACCACTTGCTGGCCGAGGCGCGGGTGGACGGGTTTTCGCGGCTGAGTTTGGAAACGGGTGTGCAGCCGACCTTTGTGGCCGCGCGGGCGCTTTATGCCAAGGCGGGGTTTGTCGAATGTGGGCCGTTCGAGGGCTATGTGCCGGACCCAAACAGCGTGTTCCTGACGCTGCGGCTACGGTGACGGCTTGCAGGATCGGGGCGCTTGCCCCAAAACAGGCGAACGGTTCCGTAGCTCAGCTGGATAGAGCAGCCGCCTTCTAAGCGGCGGGTCGGGGGTTCGAGTCCCTCCGGAATCGCCATTGCCTTCAGGTCAGGCGCCGCAGGCGCGACGGGATGCGCGTGGCGATGCGGCTGGCGAGGGTTTGGCGTTTGGCTATGTAGCGCGGATGCACCGTGCCGCCGAAGCCGGTGAAGAAGACGCGGTTGCCGCGCGTGAGCAGGCCGTCGAAGTCGAAGATCAGGCCGCGTGCGGCGGCGTGGCGTATCGCCTGCCAGAGCAGAAGTCCGGTCGCGCCGTTTTCGGCGCCGCGGTCGCGCATGGACAAGAGGTAGTAGCAGGCGGTCGCGTCCCAGATGCAGAAGATGGCGGCGCTGATCGCGCCCTGCGGTGTCAGGGCGGCGAGAATGCGGCCCCGGTCGTGCGACAGGGCGGCGGCGGTGACACGGGCGATATCGGCTGCGCGGTAGTAGGAGGGTGCGCCGCTGGCATTGGCGTTGGCGGTGTAGAATGCGGCGAAATCGGTGGGTGAAAGGCTGTCGGTCACGCTGTAGCGATCTTCGGCGCGGCGGATCGTGTTGCGGGTCTTGTCGCGCATGGCGGACCACAGGGACTCGGGCCGGTCGGGTGCGATTTCATAGGTGAACTGGACGAAGGTTTGGAAGCCCGCTTCGGAAAAGGCCATGATGTCGGGCAGACCGCGGTGCATGCGTTGGGTGAAATGGCCGTGCGGGGGAAGGGCGGCGATCAGGTCGCGGATGATCTGGTCACGGCGCAGGGCGCGGTTGGTTGGCGCGCCATTGCCTGCATCGATGGCGGGGCCGAGGAAGTGGCAGTAATCGGGCATGGTCAGCGCAGCACCGCCCAAGCGGGACGGGCGCAAGAGGTAGGGCAGGCGGCCTGTGATGCGGCCGTTGGTGGTTGCCGTGACCTCGTGCCAGCCGTTCGGGGCGGCGGCGTCGAGCCACCAGGGTTCGTGAAAGACGGTAGGGTGAAGCGGGTCGGGTGTGCCCGCATCGCGCCGGGCGGGTTTTTCCTTCGCCACGGGGGGGGGCACGCGTTCGGGGTCGGGCAATGGCACGGGGGGCATATGTTCGGTCCTGCGGAAAAGCCCGCAGGGGGCCGTCGCATGCCAAACAGCGGGGCGGGGCGGATGTTCCGCAAGAACCGCCCCGCCGGGTGACGGGAATTTCCCGTCAGTCGCGCTTGGCCCGTCAGTCGCGCTTTGACGGGGCGCCGCCTTCGAAGCGGTTGCCGTTGGAATAGTCGCAGGGCGCTTCCTGCATTTGCAGATGCAGGCCGGTTCCGGTGAAGGGGTGGGCGCGGGCGAGGTCTTCGTCGAAGTCGATCCCGAGGCCCGGGGCATCGGGGGGCAGGATATAGCCGCCCTCCCATTTGATCGTGTTCTTGATCAGTTGCAGGTGGAAGGCGCCGCCGGTTTCGATGGTTTCCGCGATCAGCAGGTTGGGGATCGAGGCCGCGAGATGCACGTTGGCCGCCCATTCTACGGGGCCTGCGTAAAGATGCGGGGCCATTTCGGCGTTGTAGATTTCGGCGATGGCGGCGATTTTCTTGGCCTCCCATATGCCGCCCACGCGACCGAGCGCGGGTTGCAGGATTTTCACCCCGCCATGGCGGAGCAGCGCGCCGAATTCGTATTTGGTGGTGAGGCGTTCGCCCGTTGCGAGGGGGACGCGGACGGATTTGGCCACTTCGGCGAATTCAAGCAGGTTGTCCGGCGGGATCGGTTCTTCGTACCAGAGCGGGTTGTAGGGTTCGAGCGCCATGCCCATGCGGATGGCACCCGGCGTGGTGAACTGGCCGTGGGTGCCGAAGAGGAGGTCGACGCGGTCGCCCACAGCTTCGCGGATCGCCTTGCAGAAGGCGACCGAGCGGGTGATGTCGGACATGGCGGGTTCGTGGCCGCCCCTTATGGTGTAGGGGCCTGCGGGGTCGAATTTTACGGCCGTGAAGCCGAGGTCGGCAAAGCGCAGGGCGGCGCTTGCGGCGGCATCGGGGTCGACCCAGAATTCGGCCGATTCCTGTCCCGGTTCGGGGTAGAGGTAGGTGTAGCTGCGGATGCGGTCGTTCATCTTGCCGCCCAGAAGCGCCCAGACGGGGCGGTTGCGGGCTTTGCCAAGGATATCCCAGCAAGCGATTTCAAGGCCGGAGAAGGCGCCCATCACGGTGGGGTCGGGGCGTTGGGTGAAGCCTGACGAATAGGCGCGGCGGAACATCCATTCGATGTTTTCGGGCGACTGGCCCTGCATGTGGCGTTCGAAGACGTCCTCGATCACCGCTTTCATCGCCTTTGGGCCGACGGTCGAGGCGTAGCATTCGCCGTAGCCTGTGATGCCGTTGTCGGTGGTGAGTTTGGTGAAGATCCAGTAGCGCCCGCCCCAGCCCGGATAGGGGGGGGCCACGACGAAGATTTCGAGGTCTTTGAGCTTCATGGTAGGGCCCTTTTTGCTGCGGCAGGTTTTGCGGCAGGCGCCGGGGGGCTGTCTGCCCCCCGGACCCCCCGAGGATATTTGAACCAAGGAGAAGCTAGGGGGCGGTGCGCGGCGGGGCGCAGCGGTTTACGACGCGGGCGTGACGCTTTTGGGTGTCGTGACGTGGAGGATGAGGCAAAGCACCATCAGCGCCGAGGCGACGAGGAAGGGCGCGCCGGGGGCGAAGACGGGAGCGCCGGGGGCGGTGAAGGCCGAAAAGACCGAGGTCATCACGAGGGGGGCGGTGATCATGGCGATGGCGTTGAGCGAGGAGAGCACGCCCTGCAGCTCGCCCTGCGCGTCGGCGCTGACGCTGCGGCTGGCCAGCGCCTGCAGGGCGGGGGTGACGACGCCGCCGAGCGCGGTGATCGGGGTCAGGATCAGGGCGGCTGCGCCGTGGGTGACGAGGCCGAGGCCTGCGAGCGTGGTGATGTCGACCCACATGCCATAATGCGCGGCGCGGTGTTCGCCGAAGCGGCGGATCAGCGGGCCGACGAGCAGGGCTTGACCCACGGCGAAGGAGACGCCGTAGACGGCGAGCGAGATGCCGATCATCCGGCTGTCCCAGCCGAAGCGGGCCTGGCCGTAATAGGCCCAGATCGCCGGATAGACGTTCATCGCGATGCCGAGGATCAGGAAAGTGAGAAGGATGCGGCGCAGGGCAGGCAGGCGCGACACGGCGCGGAGTGCGCCGAGCGGGTTGGCGCGGGCCAGCGAGAAGGGGCGGCGGGTCGCATCGGTCACGGTTTCGGGCAGCACGAAGAACCCGAGCGCGAGGTTGGCGAAGGCGAGGGCGGCTGCGGCGTAGAAGGGTGCGTGCAGGTGGATGGTGGACAAAAGGCCGCCGAGCAGCGGGCCTGCGACAAAGCCGATGCCGAAGCAGGCGCCGATCAGGCCGAAGCGGCGGCCGCGCTCCTCGGGCGGGGTGATGTCGGCGATATAGGCGGTGGCGGTGGCATAGGTTGCCGCAGCGATGCCCGCGACGACGCGGCCGAGCAGGAGCAGCCAGATCGTGGGGGCCATGGCGAGGACGAGGTAGTCGACACCCATGATCAGGAGCGAGACGAGCAGGATCGGGCGGCGTCCGTAGCGGTCGGACGCGGCACCGATGATCGGGCCGAAGAGGAACTGCATCACGGCATAGGAGGTGGAGAGGATGCCGCCCCAGATCGCCGCCTGGCTGAGGTCGCCATGGGTGACGCTTTGGATCAGGTCGGGCATGACCGGAAAGATCAGGCCGATGCCGATGGCATCGAGGGTGACGGTGATCAGGATGAAGGTCAGCGCGAGGCGGTTTTGCATGGGCAGGGTTTATCCGCTTCGGGCGGGGCGCGCGAGGGTGCTTGCCGCGATTTCCGACAGGCGTTGCGCGAGGGCTGCGGGGGCGGAAAGGAAGGGGGAGTGGCCGGTGGGAAGATCGGTCAGGGGGATGCCTGCGGCCATGGTGGTCTGGTAGGCGGGGGGGATGGTGCGGTCGGCGGTGCAGCGGATGTAGTGGCGGGGCAGGCTTGCGGCCTTGGCCGTGGAGGGGAGCGCGGTTTCCTGCGGGGCTGTGGGTTGGGGGGTGAGACTTGCGAGGGCCATGGCGGCGATGTCGGGCGGGCAGTCGTGGTAGAAGCGGTCGGCGGCGATTGCGGGATCGAAGGTGAAGGATTGGCGGTCGGGTGTCAGGCGGAAGGCGCCTTTCAGCGGCTGCGAGGGGCCGGCGCGGCGCATGTCGGCAAGGGTCTGGTGGGGGTGGGGGACGTAGGCGGCGAGGTAGACGAGGGCTGCGATATGGGTGGGGTCACGCTCGGCGGCGGCGGTGATGGGGAAGCCTGCGGCGGAGTGGCCGACGAGGATGGTTTGGCCGGCCATGGCGTTCAGGATGGCGGTGGCGCAGGCGTCGAGGGTGGCTTGGTGCGCGGGGGTGGGGTCGGCCCCGCAGCCCGGCAGGTCGATGGCGCGGGCGTGGTGGCCGAGGGCTTTCAGGGCGGCGATGGTAGCGCCCCAGCACCATGCGCCGTGGGCGGTGCCGTGGATCAGCAGGAAGTCAGACATGGCCGATGTCCGACAGGAACTGCCCGATGAGGGCGGCGTATTCGGCGGGCTTCTCGACGGGGGGGATGTGGCCCGTGCCGCGCATCAGCGCAAAGCGGTGGCCGGGGATGAGGTCGGCGGTTTCTCGCATCAGGTCGGGCGGGGTCGAGGCGTCATTTGCGGCGGCGATGCACAGTGTGGGCAGGCGCAGGGTGGCGGTGGTCTGGTAGAAATCGCTGCCCGCGATGGCGGCGGCGCAGCCTGCCCAGCCTTGGGGGTTGGTTTGCAGCAGGTGGGCGCGCAGGCGGGGCATGGCGGGGTGGGTGCGCCAGGTGCGGCCGAGCCAGCGTTCGAGCGTCGGGTCGGCGATGGCGGCCATGCCTTTGGTCGTGACGGTGGCGATGCGGTCGGCCCAGTGTTCGGGGCGGCCGATCTTGGCGGCGGTGTTGGACAGGATCAGCGCGCGCACGAGGTCCAGGCGCTTGACGGCAAGGCCCTGGGCGATGAGGCCGCCGATGGAGAGGCCGAGGACGGCTGCGTCTTTCAGCCCGAAATGGTCGATCGCGCGTTCGGTGTCGCGGATCAGGGCACCCATGGCGTAGGGCGGGGCGGGGCAGTCGGAGGCTCCGTGACCGCGCATGTCGAGGGTGAGGATTTTCAGGGATTCGGGCAGGAGGGGGATCAGGTCGTCCCAGATCGAAAGGTCGGTGCCGAGGGCGTGCAAAAGGACCAGCGGCGCGCCGTTTGCCGGGCCGGTGAGTTGCGCGTTCAGGCGGAGGTCGGGGAGGTAGATGTGGGGCATTGGGCGGGTTTCGGTGGGGTTGGAGGCTATGGGCGGCCGGAATGTCGGATTTGTGCTAGGCGGCGAAGCGGGTGAGGGCGGTCTGGAAGGTGGCCGGATCGACGTTACCGCCCGAGGCTGTGACGATGACTGTATCGGGAAGGTCGGGGTTGAAAAGGGCGGCGGCCAGCGCCACGGCTCCGCCCGGTTCGAGCACGATGCGGAGGTGTGTGAAGGCGAGCGCCATGGCGTGCAGGGCCTGATCGTCGGTGACGGTGAGGCCTGCGCCTGCGAGGCGGGCAAGGACGGGCAGGGTCAGGGTGCCGGGCGTGGGGGTCAGGATAGCGTCGCAGATCGAGCCGGTGGCGGTGGCGTTGGACTGATGGGTGCCGGTGGCCAGCGAACGCGCCATGTCGTCGAAGCCTGCGGGTTCGGCGGTCTGGACGCGGAAACCCGCGTGGGGTTCGAGGGCGAGGGCGATGCCGGTCGCAAGGCCGCCGCCGCCGCAGCAGGCGATGACGGCGGCTTCGGTGATGTTCAGGTCGGCGGCTTGGGCGGCGATCTCGACGCCGATGGTGCCTTGGCCTGCGATCACCTGCGGGTCGTCGTAGGGGCGGATGAGGTGCAGGCCGCGTTCGGCGGTGAGGGCCGCGCCGAGCGCGTCGCGGCTTTCGGTGGTGCGGTCGTAAAGGATCACCTCGGCCCCGTAGGAGCGGGTGTTGTCGATTTTCACGGCGGGGGCGTCGGAGGGCATGAGGATCACGGAGGGAATGCCGTGGCGCTGCGCGGCGAGGGCTATGCCCTGAGCATGGTTGCCCGAGGAAAAGGCGAGCACCCCCTTGGCGCGCCGGTCGGCGGGCAGGGCCGAGACTGCGGACCATGCGCCGCGGAACTTGAACGAACCTGTCAGTTGCAGGCATTCGGCTTTGACGAGGATACGGCGTTTTGCGGTGGCGTCGAGCAGGGGGGCGTTGAGAAGGGGCGTAAGGCGGGCGTGACCTGAAAGGCGGGTCGCGGCAGCTTGGATGAGGGAGAGGGTGGTCATGGGGCGCTGGCTTTCCGGTAGGCGTGGGTCGTGATCAGGCTTCGGGGTCCGTCCGGGGCGGCGGCGCTGTCCGGCAGGGGGGCGGTGATCCCGACGGGGTGGCGGCGCAGGTTTCGTTGGTTGGCGGGCCGGGCCGGAAGGGCAGAGCCTACGATGATGCGGCTTGTTGCGGTGGCGTCGAGGCGCGGGGTGTTCGGATGCGGGGTCGGGTGGGCGTGATGTCGCGGGCGGGTCGTGGCGGCTTGGATCAGCGCAAGCGCGGTCATGGCGTGCAGGCTTTCAGGAAGGCATGGATCGCGGTCAGGCTTTCGGCTTCGTCGAGGAACGGGATGTGGGCGCGGTCGGGGACGGAAGCGAAGATCATGTCGGGGCGGCGGCGCTGCATTTCGGCGGTGGTTTCGGGCGAGAGAAGGTCGGAGTTCGCGCCCCGGATCAGGGCGAGGGGGAGGCCCGCGCAGGCATCGAACAGGGGCCACAGGTCTGCGGGCGCGGCATTGAGGCCGGAAAGGAAGGCATCGCGCAGCGCGGGGTCGTAGGTGACGCGCAGGCCTTGGGGGGGTTCGGTGTAGTGGAGCCGGGCTTCGGCCAGCCAGCGGCTGTGCGGGACATTGGCGAAGCCGGGCATCCATTCGGGGTAGGCTGTTGCCAGCGCGGTGTGGGTTTTCGGGGCGGGGTTGCGGCCGATGTATTCGCCGATGCGGACCAGCCCTTCGCGGTCGATGACCGGGCCGATGTCGTTGAGGCAGAGGCCGATCAGGCGTGCCTTGGCAGTGGCGGCGAGGGCCATGCCGATCAGCCCGCCGCGCGAGGTGCCGAGGATCGCGGCCTTGGGGATTTGCAGGTGGTCGAGGAGGGCGATCGCGTCGGCGGCTTCCTGCGGGATGGTGTAGGTGGCGGCCCCCGTCCATTGGCTTTGGCCGCGGCCGCGGTAATCCATGCGGATGAGGCGAAGGGGCGGCAAGTGGGGGGCGAGGTAGTCGAAATCGCCCATCGTGCGGGTGAGGCCGGACAGGCACAGGAGGGGGAGGCCTTCGCCTTGGTCGGAATAGGCGAGGCGCGTGCCGTCGGGGGTGTGGAAGAAGTCGGTCATTGCAAAAGCCGTGCGAGGTGGGTGAGGTCGGGGATGCTGTGGACCGGCGTTTGTGCAAGACGGTCGACGGGATCGTTCGCGCGGTTGACCCATGCGGTCCAGAGGCCGAAATGGGCGGCGCCTGCTATGTCCCATCCGTTCGACGATACGAAGAGGGTTTGGGCGGGTTTCGCGCCGAGGTGGCGTTCGACCAGCGCGTAGACCTGATGGGCGGGTTTGTAGAGGCGCAGGGGGTCGACCGAGAGGATCGCGTTGAACGCATCGGCGAGTCCTGCGGCCTTTGTCGCGGCGTCCAGCATCGCGGGCGTGCCGTTCGACAGGATCGCGAGGCGGTAGCCCGAGGCTTTGAGGTTGGCCAGAACCTCGGGCACTTCGGGGAAGGTGTTCAATTCTTCGTATAGCGAAAGGAGCCTTGCGCGCAGAGCGGGGTCGCGCAGGTTGTGGGCATCGAGCGCCCAGTCGAGCGATTGCGCCGTGACGGTGGCGAAATCGGCATAGGTTCCGGTCATGGTGCGGAGCCAAGTGTATTCGAGCTGTTTTCGCCGCCAATCGGCAGCCAGACGGGGCCAAGCCTGCGCCAAAGCCTCGCCCCCCGCTTCCGTTGCGGCGCGGCGGGCGGCGGATGTGATGTCGAAAAGCGTGCCATAGGCGTCGAAGACGAGCGTGGTGATCATGGGGGCCTCCGCCGGCCATGGTGGCACATGGGGGGGCTGCGGGGTAGGGGGCGCGACAAAGCCTGCGCTTGCCCGTGCGCGTGGCGGTGCTAAACCCTGCGGGCGCAGTGGACAGGAAAAAGTATGGCCCGCAACGACACGATCATCGACAGGCCCGCCTCGAAGAAGGTGGGGGCGCTGCGGGGGCTGATGCCTTTCCTGCGGCCTTATCGCGCAATGACGGTGCTTGCCTCGGTCGCGCTGGTGGTAACGGCGGGGATGAGCCTGACCTTGCCGCTTGCGGTGCGTCGGGTGGTGGACGGGTTCAATCAGGATGTCGGGCTGCTCGACCAGTATTTCGGCGCGGCGCTGGTGATCGCGGCGCTTTTGGCGATCGGCACGGGAGTGCGGTATTACTTTGTCACCCGTCTGGGCGAACGGGTGGTGGCCGATATCCGTCGGGCGCTGTTCGACCGTGTGATGGGGATGTCTCCGGCGTTTTATGAACGCTTGCTGACGGGCGAGGTGTTGAGCCGGATCACCACGGACACGACGCTGATCCTGTCGTTGATCGGGTCTTCGGTTTCGGTCGCCTTGCGTAACGTGCTGATGCTGGTGGGGGGGCTGGTGCTGCTGATGCTGACCTCGGCCAAGTTGACGGGGCTGGTGTTGCTGATCGTGCCGGCCATCGTGGTGCCGATCGTGGTGCTGGGGCGGCGGTTGCGGGTGCTGAGCCGCGAGAATCAGGATTGGATCGCGGCGTCGAGCGGGTCTGCATCCGAGGCGCTGTCGGCGGTGCAGACGGTGCAGGCCTTTACGCATGAGGGGCAGACGCGGGCGGCTTTTGCGGAAGTGACGGAGAAGGCCTACCGGTCGGCGCAGACGCGGGTGAAGGTGCGGTCGCTGATGACGGTGATCGTGATCTTCCTGACCTTTACCGGGATCGTGGGCGTGCTGTGGATCGGCGCGCGCGATGTGCGTGCGGGCGAGATGACGCCGGGCGAATTGGTGCAGTTCGTCATCTATGCCGTTCTGGTGGCGGGGGCCGTGGGGGCGCTGTCGGAGATTTGGGGCGAGGTGCAGCGGGCCGCGGGGGCGACCGAGCGGTTGGTCGAGATGCTGGCGACCGATGACACGGTGAACGATCCGGCGGCGCCGAAGCTGCTTGCGCGGCCCGTGCGGGGCGAGATCGTGTTCGACGATGTGACCTTCCGGTATCCGGCGCGGCCAGAGGTTTCGGCGTTGATGGGCGTTTCGCTGGTGGTGCGCCCCGGCGAGACGGTGGCGCTGGTCGGGCCTTCGGGGGCCGGCAAGACCACGATCTTGCAGCTTTTGATGCGGTTTTACGATCCGCAATCGGGGGCGGTGCGGTTTGACGGGATCGACCTGCGCGACATGGAGCGGGCCGATTTCCGCCGTGCCATCGCGCTGGTGCCGCAAGATCCGGTGATCTTTGCCGCTTCGGCCCGCGAGAACATCCGCTTCGGGCGGCCCGATGCCACCGATGCCGAGGTGGAAGCGGCGGCAAAGGCGGCGGCGGCGCATGATTTTCTGGCAGCCCTGCCGCAGGGCTATGACACCTGGCTGGGCGAGCGTGGTGTGATGCTGTCGGGCGGGCAAAAGCAGCGGGTGGCGATTGCGCGGGCGATCCTGCGCGATGCCAAGGTGCTGCTGCTGGACGAGGCGACGAGCGCGCTCGATGCCGAAAGCGAGCGGGCGGTGCAGGCGGCGGTGGAAAGCCTGTCGGAAGGGCGCACAACGCTGGTCGTGGCGCACAGGCTGGCTACGGTGAAGCGGGCGGACCGGATCGTGGTGTTCGATCACGGGCGGATCGTGGCGGTTGGCACGCATGACGCGCTGGTGGCCGAGGGCGGGCTTTATGCGCGGTTGGCGCGGTTGCAGTTCACTGACGGGCAGGCGTAGCGGCGGGCAGGCGTAAGGGCGGGCTGACGGCGTGGCGGGCTGACGGCGGGGCGGGCTGACGCTGCGTCCCGCTTTTGGCGCGGTCTTGCAGGGCGCTTTGTTTGTCCCCATGTTCGCAGCGGCACCTGCGGGAACACGCGGGGCCGGTATGGGAGGGGACACCATGGGACTTTTCGCCAATCTGGCGGATCTGAAGGCGATCGAGGGTGAAATGCCGTGGGAAGACCGCGACATGCCACGGTCGATGCACAGCTTTCTGCGCCGCGCGCGCGATGCCCACGGGGCGCGGCCCGCGATCAGTTACCAGCTTTTGTCCGGCCCGAAGGACAAGGCGATGACCCTGACATGGGACGCGCTTTTTGCCCGGTCGACGCAGGCGGCGAACCTGTTCCGCAGCCTTGGCGTGGCCGAAGGGGATGTGGTCGCCTATGTGCTGCCCAATTGCCTCGAGACGGCTGTCGTGCTGCTGGGCGGCGCGATGGCGGGGATCGTGAACCCGATCAACCCGCTTCTGGAGGCCGAACAGATCAGCGCCATCCTGCGCGAGACCAAGGCCAAGGTCGTGGTCACGCTGAAGGCCTTTCCCAAGACCGACATCGCGCAGAAGGTTGCGGAATCGGTGCGCCATGCGCCGGGGGTCACGGTCGTGCTGGAAGTGGACCTCGTGCCCTATCTCGCGCCGCCGAAGGCGTGGATCGTGCCGCTGGTGCGGCCGAAGAACCCCGTACACCACACGGCCGTCATCAAGGATTTTGCCCGCGAGGCGGCGGCGCAGCGGGCGGATGCGCTGGATTTCGTCGATGGTCAGGCCGACCGCGTTGCCGCCTATTTCCACACCGGCGGCACCACGGGGATGCCCAAGGTGGCGCAGCACAAGGTTTCGGGGATGGTCTATAACGGCTGGCTCGGGGCGCGGCTGTTGTTCCGCGAGACGGATGTGGTGATGTGCCCCTTGCCGCTGTTTCACGTCTTTGCGGCCTATCCGATTTTGATGTCGATGATCGCGTCGGGGGCGCATGTGGTGTTTCCGACGCCTGCGGGCTATCGCGGTGCGGGGGTGATGGACAACCTGTGGAAGCTGGTCGAGCGGTGGAAATGCACCTATCTGATCACCGTTCCGACAGCGCTTGCCGCCTTGGTGCAGCGCCCGATCAACGCGGATATCTCGACGCTGAAGAACGCCTTTTCCGGATCGGCGGCGATGCCGGTCGAGGTGTATTCGCGCTTTCTCAAGGCCACGGGGATCGAGACGGTCGAAGGCTACGGGCTGACCGAATGCACCTGTCTGGTGGCGGTGAACCCGCCGGGCGGGACCAAGAAGATCGGGTCGGTCGGCTTGCCCTTTCCCCATACCCATGTACGCATCTTGCAAAAGGCGGCTGACGGGTTCCGCGAATGTGCGGTGGACGAGGTCGGCGAGATCTGTGTCGCGGGGCCCGGGGTGTTCGAGGGGTCGACCTATACCGAGGTCGACAAGAACCGCGATCTGTTCGCTGAAGGGCGCTTTTTGCGGACCGGCGATCTGGGGCGGCTGGACGCCGAGGGCTATCTGTTCATCACGGGCCGCGCCAAGGACCTGATCATTCGCGGCGGTCATAACATCGACCCCGCCACGATCGAGGAGGCGCTTTTGAAGCACGAGGCGGTGGCGATGGTCGGCGCGATCGGCCAGCCCGACGCCCATGCCGGAGAGCTGCCTTGCGCCTATGTCGAACTGGTGGCGGGGCGCGATGTGCCCGCGGCAGAATTGCTGGCCTTTGCCCAAGGTCACATCACCGAACGCGCCGCCGTGCCGAAACATGTCGAGGTGCTGGCCGAATTGCCCAAGACTGCGGTGGGCAAGGTGTTCAAGCCCGACTTGCGCCGCCGTGCCATCACCCGCGTCTATGACGAGGCTTTGGCCGAGGCGGGTCTGACGGCCCGCGTGGCGGCGGTGGTCGAGGACAAGAAGCGTGGTCTGGTGGCGCAGGTGTCGTGCCCGCCGCCCGAGGAAGGCCGCTTGCAGGCGGTTCTGGGGCAGTTCGCCGGAGGCTGGGAGCGGGTCTAGCGCGACCAAACCGCAGGCGGGGCTTGGTCTTGCGGTTTAGGTGGACGGGCGGGGCGGTCGGATAGGGTGGTCGGGCGGGGTAGTTTGGTCTATCTGGGGCGGTGACGGGCGTGGCGGGCGGAACGGGTTCCGGCGGTGACGCTTTCTTGTGATGAAGCGTCGTTTGCGGTTGTCCGAACGGGTGCCTGCGGCTACGACGCCCTGAACCGAGGTGATGCCTGATGACGATGCTCGAGACTTTTATCAAACCCATGCACCGCGAGGGGTATCCCTTTGTCGCGGCTTTCGCGGTGGTGGCGCTGTTGCTGATGTGGCTCTGGGAGCCGCTTGGCTGGGTCGGGGTGGGGCTGACGGTCTGGTGCTATTATTTCTTCCGCGATCCCAAGCGCGCGGTGCCGCTGAATGCGGGGCTGATGGTGTCGCCAGCCGATGGTGTGGTGTCCCTGATCGAGCGGGCGGTGCCGCCGCCGGAGCTGGGCATGGCGCCTGAGGCGCTGATGCGCGTTTCGGTGTTCATGTCGGTGTTCAACTGCCATGTGAACCGCGCGCCGATTGCCGGAAAGGTGGCGGAAATCGCCTATCGTCCGGGCAAGTTCTTCAATGCGGCGATGGACAAGGCGTCTATCGACAACGAACGCAATTCGCTGCGGATCGACATGGCGGACGGGCGGTCTATCGCCGTGGTGCAGATCGCGGGGCTGGTGGCGCGGCGGATCGTGTGTTTCGCGGCCAAGGGGCAGGACCTGCGGACCGGCGAGCGGTTCGGGCTGATCCGTTTCGGGTCGCGGCTGGACATCTATCTGCCGGACGGCGTGGAGCCGCAGGTGGCGCTGGGCCAGAATTGCGTGGCGGGCGAGACGGTGATTGCCGTTCTGGGGCAGGCGGCACCCCAGCGCATGGCGCGGATGGAGTAAGCCAGGTGGAAGCACCGCACAACCAGCCCGCGCCGCGCAAGAAGCTGCATATCCTGCAGCTTGTGCCGAACCTCGTGTCGATCCTTGGCCTGTGTTCGGGACTGACCGCGATCCGCTTTGCGGTGGAGGGGCGGTTCGCCACGGCGATTGCGCTGATCGGTCTGGCGGCGGCGCTCGATGCGCTCGACGGGCGGCTGGCGCGGATGCTGAAATCGGAAAGCGCCATCGGGGCCGAGTTGGACAGCTTGGGCGATTTCGTCAATTTCGGGGTCACGCCTGCGCTTGTATTGTACTTCTGGGGGCTGGACGGGGAAGCCTCGCTCGGCTGGATCGCGGCCTTGATCTATGCCGTGTGCTGCATGTTGCGGCTGGCGCGGTTCAATGTCGGCAACAAGGCGGCGGTTCAGGGCCAGGAGGCTGCGGAACGCACCACGTTCATCGGTGTTCCAAGCCCTGCGGGGGCGATGCTGGTGTTGGCGCCGATGTATCTTTCGTTCACCTTTTACGGCGGGCTGCACATTCCGGGCGTGGCAATCGCGATCTGGATGGTGGCGATGGGGGCGTTGATGATCAGCCGCATCCGGACGCCGTCGCTCAAACGTGTGACGGTCTATGCGGAATATGCGAAGTATATTCTGGTCGGCGGGGCTGCGGTCGTGGCGGCGTTGCTGACCTATCCATGGGTGACCCTGCTGGGGCTGGCGGTGGCCTATCTGGTCGCGATCGGGTTCCTGTGGCAGCGCGAGAGGGCGCAACGGAAGGCTGGCTGAGATGGATATCCAAGCGGTTCGCAAATCCTATGCCCTGTGGGCACCGGTCTATGACCTGACCTTTGGCCGGATCACCGGAGCGGGGCGCAGTCGTGCGGTTTCGGTGCTGAACGGGCTGGGGGGCCGCGTGCTGGAGGTCGGCGTGGGCACGGGGCTTTCCCTGCCGCAATACGGGGCGGGCGTCGAGGTGACGGGGATCGATGCCTCGGCCGAGATGCTGGAGAAGGCGCGTGCGAAGGTGGCCGAGCAGGGGCTGGCCCATGTGCGCGACCTGCGCGAGATGGATGCGCGGAAGATGGAGTTCGCGGACGGGTCGTTCGACGCTGTGGCGGCGATGCATATCATGTCCGTGGTGCCCGAGCCCGAGCGGGTGATGGCCGAGATGGTGCGGGTGTTGCGACCGGGGGGCACGCTGCTGGTGGTGAACCACTTCGCGCGCGATCCGGCGGAACGAGGGGCGCTTGCATGGCTTGAACAGGTGGCGGCCCCTTTGGCAGACCTGATCGGCTGGCATTCGGATTTCGAGCGGTCGGTCGTGCTGGGCACGCACGGGCTGACGCTTGTCGAAGAGGCGCATTTGCCGCCCTTTGGCATGATGACCTTGCTGCGGTTGCGGAAAGACTGAGGCGGGGACGGAATTTGACGCAAATTCCGCGGCGATTTCTGACGCAGAAATCGGGCGCTGCGGGTGGGGCAGCGGAGTTTGCGTCAAACTCCGGCGCGAACTCTGTGTCAGAGTTCGCTTCTTGCGCGCTTGCAGGTTCGGCCTTCAGCCCGTAGCTTCCGCGCATTGAATTCAGGGAGGAAACCGCGATGAAAACCGTCCGCTGGGGCGTTCTTGGCAATGCCAAATTTGCCCGCGACCATATGGCGCCTGCGATCCACATGGCCGAGAACGCCGAGTTGGTGGCGCTGGGCACGTCGAAACCCGGATCGGTTGCGGGGTGGGACTTTTGCCCTTCGTTGCAGCAGGTGAGCTACGCCGACCTCTTGGCCGATCCGACGATCGACGCCGTTTACATTCCGCTGCCGAACCATCTGCATGTGGAATGGACGCTGAAGGCGGTGGCCGCCGGAAAGCATGTGTTGACCGAGAAGCCGATCTCGATGACGGCGCCCGAGATCGACCAGTTGATAGCGGCGCGCGATGCGTCGGGGCTGTTGGTGGCCGAGGCCTATATGATCGTGCACCATCCGCAGTGGATCAGGGCGCGCGAACTGGTGCAGGGCGGGGCCATCGGCAAGCTGAAACACGTGGATGCGTTCTTCAGTTACAACAACGAGGACGAGCCGGGGAACATCCGCAACCGCCCGGAAACCGGCGGCGGCGGTATCCGCGACATCGGGGTTTACACATATGGTTCGGCGCGGTTCGTGACAGGGGCCGAGGCTACGGACCTGTCGTGCCGGATGATCCGCGAGAACGGCGTCGATGTCTGGGCCGAGGTGGATGCGATCCTTGAGGGTCCGCTGGGGCGGGCGACCTATACCGCGATGACCTCGATGCGGCTGCAGAACCGGCAGGAGGTGACGTTCCACGGCGACAAGGGTTTGCTCAAGGTGGCGAACGGGCCGTTCAACGCCAACCTGTTCGCGGAAGCGCGGATCGAGCTGCACAACGGGCAGACGGTGACTTCCGAGCGTTGGCCGAGCGCGAACCATTACAAACTGCAGGTCGAGAATTTCGGTCGGACCGTGCGGACGGGGGCAGCCTATCCTTGCCCGCTCGAGTTCACGGTGGGCACGCAGAAGATGATCGACGCGGCCTTTGCTGTGGCGCGCGAGATTTCGCTTTAAGGCAAAGAGGGGGCCAGCCCCCGTCGGGCCAAGGCCCGACTCCCCCGGGATATTTGGGCCAGCGTGAATGGGAAGGGGCGCGGGGGGAAACCCCTGCGCCCTTTGCCGTTTCAGTCTTCCATGGCTTCGAGTTCGTCGATGAAGCCTGCGATCATCGACAGGCCCTTGTCCCAGAATTTCGGATCGGAGGCATCGAGGCCGAAGGGGGCGAGGAGTTCCTTGTGGTGTTTTGATCCGCCCGCTTTCAGCATGTCGAAATATTTGGTCTGGAAGTCGGGCAGGCCATCTGCATAGGCGGCGTAGAGTGCGTTCACGAGGCCGTCGCCAAAGGCATAGGCGTAGACGTAGAAGGGCGAGTGGACGAAGTGGGGGATATAGGCCCAAAAGGTTTCGTAGCCGTCCATGAAGTCGAAGGCATCGCCCAAGGATTGGGCCTGAACGGACATCCAGAGAGCGTTGATGTCGTCGGGGGTGAGTTCGCCGCCAGCCCGCGCAGCGTGGAGTTTGCATTCGAAGTCGTAGAAGGCGATCTGGCGGACGACCGTGTTGATCATGCTTTCGACCTTGCCGGCGAGCAGGGTCTTGCGTTCGGCCTTGGTCTGGGCGCCGTCGAGCAGTTTGCGGAAGGTCAGCATCTCGCCGAAGACCGAGGCGGTTTCGGCCAGCGTGAGGGGGGTGGAGGACAGGAGTTCGCCCTGGCCTGCGGCCAGCACCTGATGGACGCCGTGCCCGAGTTCATGGGCCAGCGTCATGACGTCGTTCGGTTTGCCCAGGTAGTTGAGCATGACGTAGGGGTGCACGGTGGTGACGGTGGGATGGGCAAAGGCGCCCGGCGCCTTGCCGGGTTTCACGCCTGCGTCGATCCAGCCGCGTTCGAAGAAGGGTTTGGCGAGGTCGGCCATTTCGGGGGCGAAGGCGGCGTAGGCGTCGGTTACCATGCCCCGCGCCGTGTCCCAGTCGATGGTTTTCGGGGTTTCGATGGGAAGGGGGGCGTTGCGGTCCCAGATTTGCAGTTTTTCCAGCCCCATCCATTTGGCTTTCAGCCGGTAGTAGCGGTGCGAGAGTTTGGGGTAGGCGGCGACGACGGCATTGCGCAGCGCCTCGACCACTTCGGGTTCGACGTGGTTGGACAGGTGCCGCCCTGTCTGCGGGGTGGGCATCTTGCGCCAGCGGTCCTCGATTTCCTTTTCCTTGGCCAGCGTGTTGTGGACGCGGGCGAAGAGCTTGATGTGTTTGTCGAAGACGGCGGCAAGGGCGCGGGCGGCGGCCTCGCGCTTGCTGCGGTCGGTGTCGGTCAGCAGGTTAAGGGTCGCTTCGAGGTTCAATTCCTCGTCGATCCCCGCGACTTTGAACATCAGGCCGGCCATGGTTTCGTCGAACAGGCGGTTCCATGCGGCAGAGCCGACCGAGGACTGGTCGTGCAGGAATTTTTCCAGCTCGTCGGACAGTTGGTAGGGGCGCATGGCGCGCATGCGGTCGAAGACGGGTTTGTAGCGGGCGAGGTCGGCGTTTTGGGCGATCAGGCCGGAGAGGTGGGCTTCGTCCAGGCGGTTAAATTCGAGAGTGAAGAAGACCAACGGCGTGGTGAAATCGGTGATGGATTCCTGCGCGTCGGCCATGAACTTGGCGCGGTCGCTGTCCATTGTGTTCTGGTAGTAGCGCAGGCCTGCAAAGGACATGATGCGACCGGCGATCACGTCGATCTGTTCGTATTCGCGCACACAGGCGAGAAGGGCTGCGGCGTCGAGGATGGCCAGCTTACCCTCATAGGTGGCGGCGAAACTGGCGCAGGCCTTTTCCAGCCACTCCATATCGCGCTTCAATTCGGGGCTGTCGGTCGCGGGGTAAAGATCGGTCAGGTCCCAGTCGGGCAGTTTGCCGAAGGCGCCACCCGAGGCAGCGTTGGCGTCGAAGACGGGGCGAGGCAGGGGAAGCGTCATGGCGGACCTTTCGGGAATGGCTTTGCGTCACATCTAGGGGGCGCAGGGGGCGGGGTGCAAGGGCGGGTGCCTGCTTGTTGCTTTCATGCTCGCTCAAATATCCCACGGGGGTGCGGGGGTGTGAAACCCCCGCTTGCGACGGGTCAGCCGGAGGCGGCCTTCAAAAGGGCGCGCAGGGTTTCGATGGTGTCGATCTCGTCCACGCCCTTGTCGCGGCGCCAGCGGGCCATGCGGGGGAAGCGCAGCGCGATGCCGGATTTGTGGCGGGGGCTGGCCTGTATCCCCTCGAAGGCAATTTCGAACACCAGTTCGGGGGTGACGCGGCGGACGGGGCCGAAGCGTTCGAGGGTGTGTTTGCCGACCCAGCGGGTGATTTCGGCAAATTCGGCGTCGGTCAGGCCGGAATAGGCCTTGGTGAAGGGGACGAGGTCGTTGCCATCCCTGACCGCGAAGGTGAAATCGGTGAACAGGTTGGCGCGGCGGCCGTGGCCGGATTGGGCATAGATCATCACCGCGTCGATCGACCACGGGTCGAGCTTCCATTTCCACCATTCGCCGCGTTTGCGGCCCGTGTGATAGGGCGAGGTGCCGCGTTTGAGCATCAGCCCCTCGGCCATTTCGGCGCGCGATGTGGTGCGGGTGGCGGTGATCCCGTCCCATGTGGCGAAGGGGAGGGTGGGGGAGAGGGCGATGGGCAGGGTGGTGGGCAGGGTGCCGAGCAGGGCCGACAGGCGGGCGCGGCGGGTGTCGTAGGGCAGGGCGCGCAGGTCTTGGCCGTTTTCTTCGAGAAGGTCATAGGCGAGGAGGCGGGCGGGGGCCTCGGCCAGCAGTTTCTTCGGGACCGTCTTGCGGTTGATGCGGGGTTGCAGTTGCGCGAACGGCAGGGGGCGGTTTTGTCCCCATGCGAGGATTTCGCCGTCGATCACCGTGCCTTGGGGCAGGAAGTCTGCCAAGGGGGCGAATTCGGGGAAGCGGTCGGTCACCAATTCTTCGCCCCGCGACCAGAGGGCGAAGACGCCGGAGCGGTGTATGAGCTGGCCGCGGATTCCGTCCCATTTCCATTCGGCGCGCCAGTCGGTCGAGTCGCCGAGGGTTTCGGGGAGGCCTTCGAGTTGGGCGGCAAGGGCGAAGGGGTAGGGGCGCGAGTTCGGGCCGGTTTCGTCTGCGCCGCCGGTCAGGGCCGCGTAGCTGGTGGTCAGGGGCGACCAGTCGCCCATCAGGCGGTGGGCGAGGGTGGAGTCGTCCTGCCCCGTGGCGGTGGCCAGCGCGCGGGTCATAAGGCCCTGGCTGACGCCCATGCGGAAGCCGCCGGTGATGAGTTTGTTGAAAAGGAAGCGTTCGTCGGTGTCGAGTTCGGACCAGTAGGCGAGGATCGCCGCCTTTCTGATTTCCGGGGCGCGACCGTTCAGGGACATCAGTGTTCCGATGGTGTCGGTCAGGCTGTGGGCCGAGGTCGTGGCGGGGGGCGGCAGGATGAGGGCGATGGTTTCGGCGAGGTCGCCGACCATGGCGTAGCTGTCCTCGAACAGCCAGAGCGGCAGGTTTGCGGCTTCGGAGGCCCATGTGCGAAGTTCGGTCGCGTTGACGCTGCGCTTGGGGCGGCGGCCTGACAGGAGCGCGATGGTCCAGAGCCGGTCGGGTTCGGGTGCGGTCTGGAAGTAACGGGTCAGGGCGGCGAGTTTCGCCGTCGTCTTGGTGGTGCCGTCGAGGTCGGCGAAGAGGGCGGCGAAGGCTTTCATGGGTGGTGCCTTTTGCCAGCGCCGGAGAGGGCTGTCTGCCCTCCCCGGACCCCTCCCGAGGATATTTCGGGGCAGAAAATGCGAGGGGCGGGTGTGCGCGGGGAGGGGCGTTTTGCGGGGCGGGGTGTGGGGGTGGGGCGGGCTTTCTGCCCTTTCGGGGCGGCATCCGGGGAGGGCCTAGCCAGCGTTGATGCGGGGCGGGTCATGCGGTGGCCCCGGTTCCGGTTTCGGATTCGGTTCCGCTTTCGGTTATGACTTCGGCGGTCGCCTCCTCCTCCTCCTCTTCGCTGTCGCCGCCATAGGCGGTTTCGACGATGCCAGCGTCATAGCCTTGGGTTTCGAGCCAGCGGCGGAAAGGGGTTGTGTAGCCGTGGGTGACAAAGACCCGTTCGCAGCCCGTGGCGCGGATGGCGGCGTTCAGCCCGTCCCAGTCGGCGTGGTCGGAGACGGTGAAGCCGGTGCCGAGGGCGCGGCGGCGGCGGATGCCGCGCACGGCCATCCAGCCCGAGGCGAAGGCTTCCTCGGCCTGCGCGAAGCGGCGGGCCCATGTGGAGCCGAGCGCGGAGGGTGGGGCTATCACAAGCGCGGTGGGGTGGGATCTGGCAGAGATGTCGGGTGTGACGCGGGTGGTTTCGGGCAGGGGGTAGCCCTGGGCGCGCAGGATGCGGGTGATTTCTTCGACCGCGCCATGGGTGAGGATGGGGCCGGAAGGCGCGATGCCCGCCATCAGGCGCTGGGCCTTGCCGAAGCTGTAGGCGCCGATGATCGATGGGCGGCCGATGGCGGCGTTTTGTGCCCACCATGCCGAGATTTCGGCCATGGTTTCGGTCTGTGGTCGCCAGCGGAAGACGGGCAGGCCGAAGGTGCATTCGGAGATGAATGCGTGGCAGGGGACGGGTTCGAAGGCTTCGGCCAAGCCATCGGGTTCGGTCTTGTAATCGCCCGAGACGACCCAGACCTCGCCCCCCTGTTCGACGCGGATCTGGGCGGAACCGGGGACATGGCCTGCGGGGTGGAAAGAGACGGTGACTGCGCCGATGCGCAGGGCCTCGCCGTAGGCGATGCTGCTGGCGCTGATGTCGCCCAGGCGGTGGCGGATGACGGGGAGGGCTTGGTGGGTGCACAGGTAGTGGCCGTGGCCCCGGCGCGCGTGGTCGGAATGGCCGTGGGTGATGAGGGCGCGGGGGACGGGGCGCCAGGGGTCGATATGGAAATCGCCTGGCGGACAGTAGATGCCGCGGTCGGTGAAGGTGAGAACGGGTTGGCGGGCCATGGGCAGATATATAGCGCGTGTCGCGGCGGGGGCCAAACGGAGCGGGCGGATTTTGCGGCAGGGGGGTGGCGGGGGGCTGTTTGCCCCCCGCGGCTTTGCGGCCTTCCCACCGGGGATATTGGGGCGCGTGTGGAATTGGGGGGCCGGGGGGGTGTTGGGGGTGTTGGGGGGTATTAGGGGGGCAACGGGGCGACCGGGTGGCGGGGCGACAGGGGACAGAGCAGGGGTGGCGGGGGACTTACGCGATTTTGATTAAAAAATAGGCGTTTGCCTTGCTTGCACCTAGGCTTCGCTTGGCTAGGCCTTCCCCCTGCGGGAGGGGGCTGATTAGATCGGCACAACGGGGCGTGCGGAACGCTACGGGCGGGACGGTGCGGGGGCGAGACGGGTGACGGACTATTTCAACGAGATGTATCAGGGCGGCGGCGTGCGCGTGCCCTATGCGCGGCTGGAAGACTGGATGCAGGCGATGCCTGCCGAGTTGCGGAGCCTCAAGCAGGCCGAGGCCGAGCAGTTGTTTCGCCGGATCGGGATCACTTTTGCCGTCTACGGCGAGGGCGGCGATCCGGACCGGCTGATTCCGTTCGACATGTTTCCGCGGGTCTTTACCGCTGCCGAATGGGGCAAGCTGGAAAAGGGGATCAAGCAGCGGGCGCGGGCGTTGAACGCCTTTTTGGTCGATATTTACGGGCGGGGCGAGATCGTGCGGGCAGGAAGGATGCCGTCGAAGCTGGTCTACCAGAACGAGGCCTATGAAAAGGCCGTGGCGGGGATCAAGCCGCCGAAGGGGGTTTACAGCCATATCGTGGGCGTCGATCTGGTGCGGACGGGGCCTGACGAGTTCTTCGTGCTGGAAGACAATTGCCGCACGCCGAGCGGGGTTTCCTATATGCTGGAAAACCGCGAGATCATGATGCGGATGTTTCCCGACCTGTTCCGCGAGAACCGGATCGAGCCGGTGGACCGTTACCCCGAATTGCTGCGCCGCACCTTGGCGAGTGTCGCGCCCGAGAAATGCACGGGCGAACCTGTGGTGGTCCTGCTGACGCCGGGGCATTTCAATTCTGCCTATTACGAACATTCGTTCCTTGCCGATCTGATGGGGATCGAGCTGGTCGAGGGGCAGGATCTGTTCGTGCAGGGCGAGTTTCTATACATGCGGACCACCGAGGGGCCGCGCCGCGTGGATGTGGTTTACCGGCGGATCGACGATGCCTTCATCGACCCGTTGTGTTTCAGGCCCGACAGCATGCTGGGCGTTCCGGGGCTGATGGATGTCTACCGCTCGGGGGGGGTGGCGATCTGTTCCGCGCCGGGGGCGGGGGTGGCAGATGACAAGGCGGTTTACACCTTTGTGCCCGAGATGATCCGGTTCTATCTGGGTGAGGAGCCTTTGCTCAACAATGTGCCGACATGGCAATGCGGCAAGGAGGACGATCTGAAATACGTGCTGTCGAACCTTGGCGAATTGGTGGTCAAGGAGGTGCACGGGTCGGGGGGCTACGGGATGCTGGTGGGGCCGAAATCGACCAAGGAGCAGGTCGAGAATTTCCGGCACCGGATCATGGCAGACCCCGGCAATTACATCGCCCAGCCGACGCTGGCGCTTTCGACCACGCCCACCTTCGTGGCCGAGGGGGTGGCGCCGCGCCATGTGGATTTGCGGCCCTATTGTCTGGTGGGCGAGCGGATCGAGCTGGTGCCCGGGGGCCTCACAAGGGTGGCGTTGAAGGAGGGGTCCTTGGTGGTGAACTCGTCCCAAGGCGGGGGCGTCAAGGATACCTGGGTGCTGGCGGAGTGATGTGAGATGATTGCTCAAGAATCAAGTTCAAAAAGCGAGAGCGAACTCGCCGAAGAAGCCTATACGAGAGCGACCAAACTGCTTCGTGAAATTCATAAAGACGATGTGGATTATGCCAAGAAGTTGTCAGATGCTTTAGGCCAAAACATCCTTCATGAGGATCTTGGCGCTTTTTCAGATCCACTTAAGCGCGTTGAGCCTTACAGGTTAGATGGTGATACCAAGGACAGGTTGATCGCCCATACGAGGCAAGACGTAGCGAGCACATACGGGCTTGCAACCCAAATCATGACATTTCAAGAAAAGCTAAAAGGGTCGATTTCAAGCCTTAGAAACTTGGTTTGGCTTTGTGTCTGTATGCAATTAGTTACGCTGTATTTTATAGTTTGGGGTAACTAGCCGATGCTTAGCCGGACCGCAGACAACCTTTACTGGATTGCCCGTTCGATGGAGCGGGCCGAGACTGCCGCGCGGCTGCTGGAGGTGGGGGCGCGGATCGCGCTGTTGCCGAGTGCGGCGGGGTATCGCAACGAATGGGACAGTCTGTTGCAGGCGAGCGGCAACTACGATGCCTTTGCCCGGAAATATGGCGATCCGGTGCAGCGCAACATCGAGAGTTTCCTGTTCTTTGACCGCGACAACCCTTCGTCGGTCGCCTCATGCGTCACGCAGGCGCGCGAGAACGGGCGGATCGTGCGGACCGCGCTGACCTCGCAGGTGTGGGACGCGCTGAATTCGGCCTATCAGGAGTTACGGCAGCTGGAGCGGCAGCCGCGCAGCGGGCTGGAGCTGAGCCGCTTGACCGAATGGACGATGCGCCATTCCGCCATGGTGCGCGGGGCGATCGATGCCACGCTGCTGCGCAATGACGGGTGGGATTTCCTGAACCTTGGCTATCATCTGGAACGGGCGGACAACACCGCGCGTTTGATGGATGTGAAATATTACGTGCTGTTGCCGCGGGTCGATTTCGTGGGCACGGGGCTGGACAACTATCAGTGGACCACGCTGTTGCGCGCCATGTCGGCGCATCGGGCGTTTCACTGGGCTTACGGGGGAGAGGTGACGGCGGCGAAGATAGCGCATTTCCTGATTCTGAACCCGCAATGCCCGCGGTCGCTGGTCACCTGCGTCGACGGGTTGGCGGGGCATCTGGACCGGTTGGCAAAGCACTATGGCGCGACGACCGACGCGCAGGCGCAGGCGCGGGCGATGCGCGACGGCTTGGCCGAAACCAAGGTCGAGGATATCTTCGACGAGGGGTTGCACGATTTCCTGTCGCGCTTCATCCGCGAGACGGCGGCGCTGGGCGCGGTCGTGCATGACACCTATCTGAGCGGGGATATGCGCTGATGCTGCTGTCGGTCGACCATGTCACCCGCTACCGCTATGACCGGCCCGTGCGGGGGGTGGTGCAAAGCCACCGGCTGGTGCCTTCGACCTTTGACGGGCAAAGGGTGCGCGACTGGGGAGTTACGGTGACGGACGGACTGGCGGGGGGGGCGTTCCGCGACGGGGCGGGTGACCGCGTGCAGGCTTGGACCGTGCCCGGACCGGTGAGCGAGATCGAGGTGCGCGTGACCGGCACGGTCGAGACGGTCGATCTGGCGGGGGTGTTGCGCGGGCACCGCGAGCTGGTGCCGGCGGAAGTGTATCTGTGTGACACGCTGGCCACGCAGGCTGATGCGGCGCTGGCGGCGTTGGCGGCGCGGGCGCTGGGCGAGGACGGGCCTTTGGCGATGGCGCACCGGCTTTCGGCGCTGGTCTCGGATGCGATTGCCTATGTGCCCGGTACCACCACGGCCAAGACCACCGCCGCCGAGGCTTTGGCGCAGGGGCAGGGCGTGTGTCAGGATCAGGCGCAGGCGTTGATCGCCTGTGCGCGGCATGTGGGAACGCCTGCGCGCTATGTGTCGGGCTATCTGTTCGCCAGCGACGGCGATGCCCCCGAGGCGGCGCATGCCTGGGCGGAATTGTTCGTGGCGGGGCTTGGCTGGGTCGGGTTCGATGCGGCGAACCGTTGCTGTCCGGACGACAAGTATATCAGGCTCGGGTCGGGGTTCGATGCGGTGGATGCCGCCCCGATCCGCGGGATTGCGCGGGGCAACGGGCAGGAAATCCTGGATGTGGAGGTTGCGGTCCGTCAGGTGCAGCAATAGGGTCTTTACGGAAGTTTAGAACGAGGCCGGAATGACCTATTGCGTGGGGCTGCTACTGAACGATGGCATGGTTTTGTTGTCGGATACCCGCACCAATGCGGGGCTCGACAATATTTCGACCTATCGCAAGATGTTCACCTTCGAAGACCCCGGCGAGCGGGTGATCGCGATCATGACGGCGGGCAGCCTGTCGGTGACGCAAACCACCATCGCACGGCTGCGCGAGGCGGTGGAAGACCCCGAGAGCACCGAGGAGACGTCGATCCTGAAGGCGCCGACGCTGCTGAAGGTGGCCGATATGGTGGGCAATATGCTGGCCCGCGTGCGCGGCGAGATCGACGAGAAATTGGCGGTGATGGAGCAGGGGGCCTCGGCGTCGATGATCGTGGCGGGGCAACGGCGGGGCGGCGCGATGCGGCTTTTCCTGATCTATCCCGAGGGGAATTTCATCGAGGCGACCGAGGACACGCCGTTCTTGCAGATCGGCGAGCACAAATACGGCAAGCCTATTCTGGACCGTGTGGTGAAGCCCTCGACCAGTCTGGCAGACGCGCAGAAGGCGGTGCTGTTGTCGATGGATTCGACGCTGCGGTCGAACCTTTCGGTGGGGATGCCGCTCGATCTGGCGGTGATCGAGAAGGACGCGCTGCGGGTGACGCAGAAGCGGCGGATCGAGGCGGGGGACGAGCAGTTCCGCGCGATGTCGGAGGCCTGGTCCAAGGCGCTGCGCGACGGGTTCGTCCAGATCAACATCTGACGGCGGGGGGAAGCGAAATCTGACGCAGATTTCGCGGCGGAATTTGACGCAAATTCCGGGGCGCGCGCTGCCGGGGCGCGCGCTGCCGGAATCGGTCGATGGATGCGAACCTGCGGTCAAACCTGTCGGTGGGGGGCAGTTCGGCGCAATGTCGGAAACGTGGTCCAAGGCGTTGTCTGACGGCGGGAGAGGCGAAATCTGACGCAGATTTCGGGGCGCAGCGGTGGGGTCGCGGAATTTTCGTGAAATTCCGTTCCGTTTTCTGCGTCAGAAAACGGGTCAGGGGTGGGCGGCGAAAAGCGCGGCTGCGCTGTCGAAGAAGCGGGCGCGGTGGCTTGGGGTTTCCATCATCACCTCGTGTTCGGCACCTGCGTAGAGGTCCAGGCGGCCATTTTTCCAGCCTGCCATGCGGAGGTGCACGGGCAGGGTTGCCACGACCCTTTCGGCGGTGCCAAGCGCTGTGACGCAAGGCACGTCGGGGGCGGGCAGGTTCGAGAGCGCGCCACATTCCTGAAGTGCGGCATGGACCCACCCAAGGCTTGGACCGCCAAGCGCGAGGTCGGGGTGGGTGGCGACCTGATGGCGCATATAGTCCCACATGTCATGGTCCGAGGTCAGCATGTTGCCATGGGCGGGTGCGGACAGCAGGTAGGCCTGCGCGCTGGTGCCCGGCGCATAGCGGTAGGTCTGGCGGAAGGGGCCGAGCATCGCGCCCACGGCCCCGGTAAAGGGTTTGATCCACGGGGCAAGGTTGACGCCGAGCATCGGGCCGGACAGCACCACCGCCTTGACGGGAAAGCGGTTCATCAGGGCGCGCAATCCGATGCAGCCGCCCATGGAATGGGCGATCATGTAAAAGGGTTCGGGCAGGCCCTGCGCGCGGGCGGCGGCAAGCATCGCCGCTAGGTCGCGCTGGTATTCGTCGAAATGGTCGACATGGCCCAGCATCCGGTCGGCGTTTGGGCGTGCGGCAAGGCCCTGGCCGCGGAAGTCTAGTACCGCGGTGGCATAGCCGCGGCGGCGCAGGTCTTCGGCGGCGCGGCCGTATTTCTCGATATATTCGGTGCGACCGGGCAGGATGAGGACGGTGCCCTTGCTGCCTTCGGGCCAGATGCCGAGGCGCAGTCGCACACCGTCGGCCGCGGTCAGCCAGAGCGCGTAGCCACCCGCCGGACCCTGCGCCACATCCGCGTGGAACGGGGCGGCGGGATAGCTTGCGGGGGCTTGCGCGGCGGCGGTCATCCCAGAACCGAGCCGAGCTTCATGGCAAGGCCCATGCTGCCGTCGACCGACAGTTTGCCGGTCATGAAGGCGGTGGTGGGGTTCAGGTCGCCGTCGAGGATGGCGCGGAAGGTTTCGGTGCTGGCGGTCAGGGTCACATCGGCGGGTTCGTCTCCGGCGCGGACGGTGGCGCCTTCGATCATCACGGCGCCTTCACCTTCGATCACGAATTTGGCCACGCCGTCGAGCGGGCTGGTCAGTTTCGCGCCGAGGGCTTGGACGGCGGCATCTATCACTTGGCTCATGTTTGTGGTCCTTATCGCTGTGTCGTGACCAGAGAACGTCTGGCGTTTCACGGCGGTTGCGTTACCTATTAGGTTATGAAAGCGCGGGCCACATTCCACAACCATATCGTTGCGGCACTTGTCGCGGTTTTCGCTTGGGCCGCGCCGGCATTTGCGGACGGTGCGGCACTGGACAAGCTGTTTGACGAGTTGAAATCATCGGACGTGCAGGCATCCGAGCGGATCGAGCAGGAAATCTGGAACGAATGGTCCAAATCGGGGTCGCCCGCGATGGATCTGCTGCTGGAGCGCGGGCGCGAGGCGATGGCGGCGGGTGATCTGCCGGCTGCGGTCGAGCATCTGACGGCGCTTACCGACCATGCGCCGGATTTCGCCGAGGGCTGGAACGCGCGGGCCACGTGCTATTACCAGATGGGAGAGCTTGGGCCTGCAGTGCAGGACATTGCCCGTGTGCTGACGTTGAACCCGAGACATTTCGGGGCCTTGGCAGGTCTGGGCATGATCTTCGAGGAGTTGGACCAACCGGAAAAGGCGCTCGAGGTCTACAAGGCGGCCTTGGCTATACATCCCCATCTGAGCGGGGTATTGGACTCCGTCCAGCGGCTCGAGGCCGAGGCGGCGGGGCAGGACCTCTGACAGAGAGTTGATATGGCAACGACCGCGAGGGTCACGGCGGTCCTCGGGCCGACGAATACCGGCAAGACACATTATGCGATCGAGCGGATGCTGGCGCATCGGACGGGGGTGATCGGCCTGCCGCTCCGGCTGCTGGCGCGCGAGGTTTACGACCGTTGCGTGGCGCAGCGCGGGCCTTCGGTGGTGGCACTGGTGACGGGCGAAGAGCGGATCGTGCCCGAGCGGACGCAGTATTGGGTCTGCACGGTCGAGGCGATGCCGCTGGAGATCGGCGCCGATTTCGTGGCGGTGGACGAGATCCAGCTTTGCGCCGACCCCGAGCGCGGGCATGTGTTCACCGACCGCCTGCTGCGGGCGAGGGGGTTGCACGAGACGCTGTTCCTCGGGTCCGACACGATGCGGTCTGCGATTGCGGCGCTGGTGCCGGGGGCGCAGTTCATGAAGCGCGACCGCTTTTCGACGCTGACCTTTACAGGTTCGAAAAAGATAAGCCGGATGCCGCCGAGAAGCGCAATTGTCGGGTTCAGTGTCGAAAATGTCTATGCGATTGCCGAGCTGATCCGGCGGCAAAAGGGCGGTTGTGCGGTGGTGATGGGGGCGCTTAGCCCGCGCACGCGCAACGCGCAGGTGGAATTATACCAGAACGGCGATGTGGATTATCTGGTGGCGACCGATGCCATCGGGATGGGGCTGAACCTCGATATCCACCATGTCGCCTTTTCCAGCACTGCCAAGTTCGACGGGCGGCGGATGCGGGCGCTGTTTCCGTGGGAGCTGGCGCAGATCGCAGGCCGCGCAGGGCGGCATACGGATAACGGCACCTTCGGGGTGACGGGCGAGGCGCGGCCGTTGGATGAAGATGTGGTCGAGGCCATCGAAAACCACCGATTCCAGCCGGTCAAGAAACTGCATTGGCGCAACGAACGGCTAGAGTTCGGGACGGTCGAGCGGTTGATCCGGGCGCTTGAGGAGCCGACGAGCAACGAATGGCTGACGCGGGCGCGGGATTCGGATGATCTGACCACGCTGAAAATCTTGGGAGAGATGCCCGAAGTGTGCGACCGTGTGCGGTCGCCCGCCGATGTGCGGCTGCTTTGGGATGTGTGCCGCGTGCCTGATTTCCGTTCATCTTCGGGGATGGAACATGCAACGCTTTTGCAGCGATTGTTCGAGTTCCTGAAGGCCGGAAAGGTGCCGACAGACTGGCTTGCCAAAGCGGTCGAGCGCATCGACAAGACCGAGGGCGATATCGACGCGATCTCGAAACGGCTGGCCTATATCCGGACCTGGACCTATGTGGCGCAACGCAAAGGCTGGGTGGATGACGAAATACATTGGCGCGAGGAA
Organism: Gemmobacter aquarius; assembly: GCF_003060865.1. Taxonomy (NCBI): domain Bacteria; kingdom Pseudomonadati; phylum Pseudomonadota; class Alphaproteobacteria; order Rhodobacterales; family Paracoccaceae; genus Paragemmobacter; species Paragemmobacter aquarius. Next base: position 2,586,145 of record NZ_CP028918.1, on the reverse strand, counting down.
ACTCGCGCTGTAGAAGACCGCCTGTCGGATGCGCTCCATGCGCGGCTGACGCAAAGATTTGTTGACCGGCGCACGTCTGTGCTGATGCGGCGGTTGAAGCAGAAGGAGACCCTCGTGGCCGAGGTGAATGACAAGGGTGAAGTGACGGTCGAAGGCGAGTTCGTCGGCCGTCTGGACGGGTTCCGCTTCCATCAGGACGCGTCCTCGTCCCCCGATGAAGCCCGTACGCTGCGTCAGGCAGCGGTGCAGGCGCTGAAGCCAGAGTTCCATCTGCGGGCGGACCGTTTTTACAACGCGCCCGACACGGAAATGGATTTCACCGAGCAGGGCGGGCTGATGTGGGGAACCACGGCGGTCGGCAAGCTGGTGAAGGGGCCGGAAACGCTGCGGGCGTCGGTCGAGCCTTTCGTGGACGACGAAGCGGGGCCGGATGTCGCCGAAAAGGTGAAGCGCCGGTTGCAGCATTTCATCGACCGCAAGACGGCGGCGCTGTTCGAGCCTTTGGCCGCGATGAGCCGCGACGAGGCGTTGACGGGGTTGGCGCGGGGCTTTGCCTTCCGGCTGGTCGAGGCTTTGGGTGTTTTGCCGCGCGATGCGGTGAACGAAGAGGTCAAGCAACTTGATCAGGAATCGCGTGGCGCGCTGCGAAAGCATGGCGTGCGCTTCGGGCAGTTTACGGTATTTTTGCCTGCGCTGCTCAAGCCCGCGCCGACTCGGTTGCGTCTGGTGCTGTGGTCGCTGGCGAACGGGTTGGATGAATTCCCCGAAAGTCCGCCGCCGGGTTTGGTGACGATTCCCAATATCACCGAGGTGCCAAAGCAGCATTACACGCTGTCGGGGTATCATCCGGCGGGGACGCGGGCGATTCGCATCGACATGCTGGAACGTCTGGCCGACCTTTTGCGCGCCAAGGACAGCCGCGCGGGCTTTGAGGCCGCGCCCGAGATGCTGTCGATAACCGGCATGACCTTGGACCAGTTCGCCGACCTTATGGCGGGGCTGGGCTACAAGGGCGAAAAGGCCGAGCGGCCAAAGGCAAAGGCCGAAGTGGTGTTGCCTGTGCAAAGCACGTCGACAGCACCCATCCCCGAGGGGGAATCGGTGCTTGCCCCGCCGCCCGCGCCGGAACCCGAGGTGGTAGAGGGCGAAGAGGCGGCTCCGGTCGAGATGGAGAGCTATTATACGTTCACATGGGCGCCCAAGCCGCGTTTCGTGCGGCCCGAGCGTGGAGCGCGCCCCGAACGCGGTGCGCCGCGTGGCGACCGTGCGCCGAAGGTCGAAGGTGATAAGCCTGCCGAGGGGGCGGCGCCTGCGGGCGATCGTCCGCAAGGCGAGCGTCGGGACCGTGGGGGCGAGGGCAAGGGTGGCGGTGGCTACAAGGGTAATCGTGACGGTGGCAACCGCGATGGCAACAAGGGCGGCAACCGTGACGGAAACCGCGATGGCAACAAAGGCGGCGGCGGCAAGCCTGACCGGCGCGAGGATCGCGGCGATCGGGGCGGCAAGCCGCAGGGCGCGCAGAAATACGAGGCCCGTCCGCCGCGTGTGGAAAAGCCCATCGATCCGGATAACCCCTTTGCCGTGCTGGCGGCGTTGAAGAACCGGAGCTGATTTGGCCGGCCCTTCTGCAAGGCCGAGTGCTGTGCAGCGCCCGACGCTGCGGATCGACAAGTGGCTGTGGCAGGCGCGGTTCTTCAAGAGCCGCGCCCTTGCCGCCGAACTGGCCGAGGACGGACATCTGCGGATCAACGGCCAGCCGACGCGCAAGGCGGGGCATGGCGTGGGGATCGGCGATGTTCTGACCTTTCCGCTGGGTTCGCGTATCCGCGTGATCAGGGTGACTGCGCTGGGCTACCGGCGCGGGCCTGCGACCGAGGCGGGGACGCTCTATCTCGATCTTGACGCGCCCGGGGGCGAAGATGCGGCAACTGCCCCGCTTGAATGATCCGCAAAAGCGGCTTAGTCAGGCCAGCGATATTCGAGGAGTTCGTCCATGACCTATGTGGTGATCGATAATTGCATCGCCTGCAAATACACGGATTGCGTGGAAGTGTGTCCGGTGGACTGCTTTTACGAAGGCGAGAACATGTTGGTCATCCATCCGGACGAGTGCATCGATTGCGGTGTGTGCGAACCGGAATGTCCTGCCGACGCGATCCGCCCCGATACCGAGCCGGATATGGACCAATGGGTGGCCTTTAACCGCAAATATTCCGAGATGTGGCCGGTGATCACCGTCAAGAAAGACCCGCTGCTGGAAGCGACCGAGCGGGATGGCGAGACGGGCAAACTGGCCAAGTATTTCTCGGAAACCGCGGGCGAAGGGAACTGATCGCCCGCTTTCCGGTTTCAGGCAGAGCGAATCGCGATGCCTGATTCGGCATTTGTGCCATGCAATTGATGCATAGCTGTGGATTATTGCTATAAATCAAGGCATCCGACGGGGCGCGGCCCGTTCGGCGCAGTTGGAATCACGGCATTTTTGTGATACAAGGCTGATAGATACAAGCACGGAAGCCTGTCCCCGGCTCAGCGCTGCTCGCCTGAGTGGGGTCTTCTTGTGACAATCTGACCGCTTTGCCGGACCTGAAAGGGTGCGATCGGTTTTTTTTGTCGCCTGAGGCGGGCGTCCCTTCGAGGAACGTTGAATGACCAAGACCAAGAAGCCTGATTTTCGTCCCAACGAATTCGTGGTGTATCCGGCGCATGGCGTCGGCCGGATCATCTCGATCGAGGAGCAGGAGATCGCGGGGCTGCATCTCGAACTGTTCGTGATCTCGTTCGAAAAGGACAAGATGACGCTGCGCGTGCCGACGCATAAGGCGACCGAAATCGGGATGCGGCAATTGTCGTCGCCCGATATCGTGACCAAGGCCTTGGACACGCTGAAGGGCAAGGCACGGGTCAAGCGGGCGATGTGGTCGCGCCGCGCGCAGGAATACGAGCAGAAGATCAACTCGGGTGATCTGCTGTCGATTGCCGAAGTGGTGCGCGACCTGCACCGCACCGACGACCAGCGCGAACAGAGCTATTCCGAGCGGCAGCTTTACGAAGCGGCGCTGGAGCGTCTAACGCGCGAAGTGGCGGCGGTTTCGGGTGTGGACGAGGCCGGCGCGCAAAAGACCGTGGGTTCGGTGCTGACGGGCCGCGCTGCCTGAGTTTCGCTTGATGGACTGGGGAAGGCCGTGGGAGCGATCCTGCGGCCTTTTTCTTTTGTTCGCTGTCGCAAGGGGACATTCTGTCCCCTCGGGGCTGCCGCCCCTCACCCCTTGAGGATATTTGGGCCGAGAAGAAGGGTCAGGGCAGCAGGGCGGCGGCGGTGACGAGGGCGGCGGTTTCGGTGAGCTGTTGTGTCGCGCCGAGGATGTCGCCGGTCTGGCCGCCGATGCGGGATTTGGCGATCAGCGCCACGGCCAGGGCGGTGAGGGCTGCGACCGGCAGCAGGGCGAGGGTGGCTGCGCCCGTCGTGATCAGGGCGATGAAGGACGCGACGCCGATGGCGGCGAGGGCGACGCTGGCCGAGGGAACGCCGGTGCTGGCCGAAAGGCCCGAGCCGCGGGCATTGGGCAGGGTGGCCATCAGCACCGCCATGGGGGCACGGGAAAGGGCGGCGCAGGCGGCGAGCGCCTGCCAGTGGTGGCCGGTTGCCATGAGAGCGGTGAGGGCGGACCAGCGGGCCAGCGCGGTGAAGACGAGGGCAAGCGTGCCGTAGCTGCCGATGGAGCTGTCTTTCATGATCTCGAGCCGGCGCTCGCGGGTCCAGCCGCCGAAAAGGCCGTCTGTGGTGTCGGCGAGGCCATCTTCGTGCAGGCCGCCGGTGACGATGGCGGCGGTGGCGAGGGCGATGGCGGCGGCGACCCCTGCGGGCATGCCGGAAGCAAGGGCGACGGAGCCTGTGGTGGCCGAGATCAGGCCAACGACAAGGCCGACGATGGGCCAGGCCCAGGCCGAGGCGGCGCCGCGCATTGGCCAGCCTTGGGGAACCGGCAGGCGGGTAAGGAGGCCGAAGGCGGATACGAGGTCTTGGGTGGCGAGGCGGGCGGGGTCTGTGTCGCGGGGTCGCATGGAAGTGTCCTTTCCCGACTGGCCTTTGGCTATGGTTCTAGGTAGCCCATGGGGAGAGTTGGGTTCAATGAAAGAGAACATGCCATGACCGCGCCTTTTGCCTCGCTTGCCGAGTTTTCTGCTGTTCTGAAGGCGATGCCCGCTGCGGATGCCGAGGCGGTTCAGGCAGCGGTGGCGCGAAACGGGCAGTTGACGAAACCTCCGGGGGCGTTGGGGCGGCTGGAGGATGTGGCGATCTGGGTGGCGGGTTGGCAGGGCACGGACCGGCCGCACTGCGAACGGCCGCAGGTGATTGTCTTTGCGGGCAATCACGGGGTGGTGGCACAGGGGGTTTCGGCCTTTCCGGCGGAAGTGACCGTGCAGATGGTGGGCAATTTCAGTGCGGGCGGGGCGGCGATCAACCAGTTGTCCAAGGCTTTCGGCGCGGCGATGTCGGTGCATGCGCTTGATCTGGACCGACCCACGGCGGATTTCACCGTAGCGCCTGCGATGACCGAGGCCGAGGTGGTGGCGGCGTTGGCCACGGGTTGGGCAGCGGTCGATCCCGAGGCAGATATGCTGGTGGTGGGCGAGATGGGGATCGGCAACACCACGCCTGCGGCGGCGCTGGCTGCGGCGCTGTTCGGGGGGGCGGGGGCCGATTGGGTGGGCCGTGGCACGGGTGTCGACGATGCGGGGCTGGCGCGCAAGGCGGGGGCGGTCGATGCGGGGCTGGCGCTGCATGGGCCACTATTGGGCGATGCGCTTCAGGTGATGCGCTGCCTTGGCGGGCGCGAACTGGCTGCCATGGCGGGGGCGATTGCGCGGGCGCGGAGTTTGCGGATTGCGGTCATTCTGGACGGGTTCATCTGCACCGCTTCGGCAGCCGTGTTGGAAAAGGCCGTGGCGGGGTCGCTTGACCATTGCATCGCGGGCCATGTGAGTGCCGAGGGCGCGCATGGCAAGCTGCTGGCGGCGCTTGGCAAGGAGCCGCTGTTGTCGCTGGGCCTGCGGCTGGGCGAAGGGTCCGGCGCGGCGCTGGCGATCGGCGTGGTCAAGGGCGCCCTCGCCTGCCATTCCGGCATGATGACCTTTGCCGAGGCGGGCGTTTCAGGCGCTTGAGGCTTTGGGCGGGTCTTCGTCGCTGGCCATCGGCTTGACCTCGTACAACTCTTCGATCAGGGCGGTTTCGAGGTCGCGGTCGAGTTGCTTGGCGCGTTCGACATAGGCGTCGTTCAAGTGGACGGGCTGGCCGGGGACCCAGACCTCGGCCAGATCGCGCATCGCGGCGCGGTCGACCTTGAAATAGGTTTGCGACAGTTTGGCGGCTTCGTATTCGGTGAAACCCATGTTTTCGAGGACGTAGCGGCCTGCGCGGACGGAGCTGTCGAAGGTTTCGCGCACGATGTCGGAAGCACCAGCCTGATAGAGTTCGTAGACATGGACGCGGTCGCGGGCGCGGGCCACGATATGCAGGTCGGGACGCTGGCTGCGGGCGAAGCGGACGATCTTGGTGGCGTTTTCCTTGTCATCGACCGCGACCACCAGAACCGATGCGGTGGCAAGGCCTGCCGCATCGAGCAGTTCGGGGCGGGTCGGGTCGCCGAAGAAGCCTTTGACGCCGAAGCGGCGCATGGTTTCGATGGTGCCTGCGTCTGAGTCGAGCACCACCGTGGTCAGGCCCGACATGCGGACGAGGCGGTTCACCACCTGACCGAAGCGGCCGATGCCTGCGATGATGACGCGGCCCTTTTCATCGATCTCGTCGGGTGCCTGTTCTGGGGTGCGGGCGCGCAGGCGGGTGGAGAGGTGTTCGTAGCCGAAGAACAAGAGCGGGGTCAGCAGCATCGACAGGCTGATGACGAGAAGGGCGAGTTCGCCGTTGCTGGCCGTCAGGATGCTTTGCTGGCGGGCAAAGGAGACGAGGACGAAGCCGAATTCGCCTGCCTGTGCGAGGCCGAGAGTGAAGAGGATGCGATCTTGGCCGCGCATGCGGAAGACGAGGCCCAGACCAAACAGGATGGCGGCCTTGACCGCGATCAGACCCAGTGTGAGGCCGAGGACGGTGACGGGTTCGCTGAATAGCGTATGGGTGTCGATGCCGATGCCCACGGTCATGAAGAAGAGGCCGAGGAGGAGGCCCTTGAAGGGTTTTATGTCGGCCTCGATCTGGTGGCGGAATTCCGAGTTGGCCAGAACTACCCCGGCGACGAAGGTGCCCAAGGCGGGGGAGAGGCCGACGAGCATCATGGAAAAGGCGATGCCGAAGACGATGAGCAGCGAGATGAAGGTCGACATTTCGGGCAGGCGCGAGGCGTGGACGAAGCGGAACACGGGGCGGGTCAGGAAGTGGCCTGCGAGCACGATGCCTGCGACGATGGCGAGGGTCAGGGCGGTGACGGCCGCGTTTGGCAGTTTGTCGACGAGGCTCAGGAGGGGGGCAGCGGCATTGGTGGCGGCTGTGACGGTGGTTTCGGCATTGGTCACGCCGAATTGCTGGGCGGTGGGGCCGGTGATCGCCGCAGCCGGAAGTGCGAGAAGCGGCAGGAAAGCGAGCATCGGGACGACCGCGATGTCTTGGGTGAGGAGGACCGAAAAGGACGAGCGCCCGCCCGCGGTTCGCATCAGGTTCTTTTCGGTCAGGGTTTGCAGCACGATGGCGGTCGACGAGAGCGACATGACAAGGCCGAGGGTGAGCGCCACCTGCCAGACGAGGCCCATGAGCATCAGCACTGCGGCGATGGCAAGGGTGGTCAGCCCTACCTGTGCGCCGCCGAGGCCGATCAGGCGGTGGCGCATGTCCCAGAGGGTTTTCGGTTCAAGTTCGAGACCGATAAGGAACAGCATCAGCACGACGCCGAATTCTGCGAAATGCTGGAGGTCTTTGGTTTCGGTTCCTGCGAGCCCCAGCACCGGACCGACAAGGATGCCTGCCGCAAGGTAGCCGAGTACCGAGCCGAGACCGAAGCGCACGGCCAAGGGCACGATCAGCACCGCAGCCCCGAGATACATGCTGGCCTGAAGAAGAAGACCTTCCATTCGATAATCCACTACTGCGTTCTTACGACTGGCCGGTTCGGCCTTTATCGTTTTTGCGGTTTGACGGGCGCAGTCTGCGGGGTTTCTGGCCCGAGGTCACGCGCAAAGGTTGCGGCCGTTGCCTGCGTTCAGCCGCGCGGCATGGCGAGGACGACCATCTTGCCGCGCTTCTCGTAGCGGATCTCGCCGTCGGTGACGGCCGCGACACGTCCCCCGTCGATACGGTCGCCGACGCCGACCTTGACGATGCGGCCATTGGGCTGGCGCACGAGGGCGTAGCGGTTGGATTGGCTGCCGTAAACGCCGATCAGGTTGATCTTCGACAGGTTGAGCGCGTTCTTGTCGGTGGCTTCCTTGGCCACATTCGCCGTGGTCGGGATCGACGGGGCGGCGCTGGCGAGTTGCGGTTCCTGTTCGGTTTCGGGCGTTACGTTGCCATCGTCGACGAGTGCAGGTTCGGCGGTTGCCGGGATGGCTTCGGGGACTGGATCGGGCTGCTCGGCTGCTGCGGCGACGGCGGCTTCGACGGCGCTTGCGATGGCCGAGGGGCGGGCAACCGGGCGCGGCGACAGGGCAAGACCGCCGAGCGGCGACACTGCGCCATCGGGTGTGACGAGCGCAAAGGTCGACGGGCCTTGGGCGGGGGCGGCGGCGATGGACGCGGGGCGGGGCTGCGGGCGGATGCCGGACAGGCGGCTGTCGGCCTGCGGGGCGAGAGAGGCCCCGTCTGTCGCTGCGGCGTCTGTGGCTTCGCCGTCTGTGGCTGCGGATTCGGCTTCGGGCGCTGCGGCGAGTTCGGTGGGGCGCGGAGCGGGGCGCTTGCCGCGCAGGGCAGGATCGGCGGGAAAGACCTGCGTCTGGTCAGCCGCGGGCGCAGGGTCGGTCGGTACGGGGGCGGGGCAAGATCGGCTGGGCGCGTCGGGGGGACGACCGGCGGTTTGCCTGCGGTCAGCTTCACGCCTTCGGGGGTGATGATGCCTTCGGGCGTGGGGACGATCAGGCCATCGGCATCGAATTTGTAGACGGTGCCAAAGGCGGGCGGGGGAAGCGGCGCGTTCGGTGGCGGATCGCCGCGCGTCTGGGGAGGGGGAAGGGCTGCGGCGTCGATGGCGGAGGGGGCGATATCGGCGGATGAAAGGTAGATTTCGTCGTTGCCGGTGATGGCGGCTTGCATCGCGGGGGCCGTGGCGGAAGCGGCAGTCCGGGGCGGGGCGGCGGCTGTGACCACCGCGACGGCATCAGCACCGCCGGGAGTTGTGATGTCGGCGCCAGCGTCGATGTCTTGGCCGTCGGCGAGCATTTCGTCATCGACGCTGGGAAGGGGCTGGCTTTCCGCGTTCGTGCCGTCGGGAACCGCAGCGGGGGCATCGGTGTTCGAGGTCAAGGCAATGGCATCGGCTGCGGGTTCCGCCGTGTCGGAACTGGCGGAATAGTAACTGGAGACGGCGGCTGCGAGCGCGAGCGCAACCAGCAAAAGCCCGGTGAGGACAAGGCCGAGGTAGCGCGGCTTGCCCCTGACCGGAGCGGTGAGGCTGCGCGGGCCATTGCGCGGTGCAGCGGCGGTGGCCGGACGCGTGACGCGGGCGGCAGGTGAGGCTGGCAGCGGCGTGCCGATTGGCTGCGCTGTGATCTTGGCGGCAATCTTGTCGGCGACCGGCGGGGCGACTGGCGGGGCGACTGGCGGGGCGGCCGCCGGTGTAATCGGCTGCTGGCCGATTGGCTGGACCGCCGGGCGGGGCGCCGTAGCTCGGGGCGTTGGAGGTCGGGGCGCCGGAGGTCGGGGCGGTGCCGGTTCGGCATGTTCCGGAAAGCCGAACTTGGGACTTCGCGGTGCTGCCGGCGGGGCCGGGGCTGCATTGCGCGAAGCCGCGCCAAGGCGGCGTGCCATGTTCTGCGCGGCGGCGGCGGTCGCACCGGCCAGTGCAGGAACACGGCGGCTGCTGAATGCGCCTGCGAGGGCCGCCGACCCGTCATCTGGCGGCAGGGAATTTTCGGTAACGTTGGTCGGCATCGCGCGCGGTTTGGGCGCGGGAGGGGGCGCGGGCGGATCCTCTTCTTCGACATCGAGCGCGATCGGCGCTTCGTCTGGGTCTGCTGCGGGGGGTCTGCTGCAGGGGGGTCTGCTGCGGGGGCAGGCGCGGCCGACATGGTCACCGGTTCGGAGACCGGATCGAAACCGGGCATTTCGGCGGGCGGCGGCAAGTCCGGGCCCGGATCGGGTGTGACATCGGGTTGGGGAATTTGCAGCGGCTCGGGGTCGGGCAGTTCGGGCGCGGGTTCTGGGACCGTGGCGGGAACCGGTTCGGGCACTGGCTCCGGTTCTGGCTCCGGCGCAGGTTCGGTGACCGGATCGGGCATCGGGCGCGGGGCGGGGCCGGGGATCGGGTCGGGTTCCACGACAGGTTCGGGTTCGGGTTCCGGCCGCGGTGCCGGTTCGGGTGCCGGTTCGGGTGCCGGATCATTCACCGGCAAGGTGGGAGTGGGCGGGTCGATTGCGGACAGCGCAACCGCTTCGACTGTGGCGGGGCGGCGCGGCAGGGCGCGGGACAGGATGGTGATCGCTTCGGCATCTCGTTCCACGGTCTCGCCCCTTGCGAGCGCGCCGGATGCGTGCTCGGTCAGGCCGAACCAAGGCTCGCCTGCAAAGGTTCCGTCTTCTTGCAAGGCGACGAAGGACAAGGGGGTGAAGCGGTGCGCCGATGCAAAGGCCTCGGCCTCGGCCAAGGTTTCGCGGGCGACGACGGCGACGCGGAAGGTCGGGCCGGTGCCCGACCAGTCGAAGACGAGGTCGTCCACGGCGTAAGCGGTGCGTCCGTCGAGGGCGGCTGCGATCTGGGCACGACGGTCGCTATCGGACGGGCCGGGAGCCTCGATATCGAAATAGCGCACCTGCGAGGCGGGAATGACGAGTTTGGTCGTGACCCCTTGCGGAGCGAGGCCGAGGGCTGTCGATCGCATATAGGCCATGGCGTCGGGCAGGTCGGGCGTGTCGTAAGCGCTGCGCCCGATTTCCAGCCAGCCGCGCTTTGTGCGGTGCAGGAGCGCCACGCTGTCGTCAGTGAAGTTCAGGGCAAAACTTGGTTTCATTTCGCGGGTCTAGCACGGATTGCGGCTTTGCGGAAATGCACCGCTGCCAGTTGATTTCCTGTTATAGCAGCTTTTCGCCGAAGGGAAGGAAAACACGGGCAAATGGCTTGTCGCTGCGCCGTTCGTCGCGCCAGAGTGGCGTGCATCAAGGAGTTGATCAAATGCGCGTTCTTGCAACTATTTGTCTTGCCGTTTTCCTGCCGATTGCCAGCCCATTGCTGGCAGAGGAGCGTTTGCCCGCCACCATCACCGTGACGGGCGAGGGCCGTGCCGAGGCGGCGCCCGATCTGGCCACGATCTCGCTTGGCGTAACCACGCAAGGCGAGACGGCAGGGGCGGCGATGGATGCCAATTCGGCCGCGCTGGCAGCGGTGGTGACGCGGCTGAAGGCGGCGGGGATTGCGGACCGCGACGTGCAGACGTCGAACCTGTCGCTGAACCCGAACTGGCAGCAGAATGACGGGACGCAGCCCCCGAAGATCGCGGGTTATGTGGCGATGAACGTGCTGACGGTGCGGGTGCGCGCGCTGGACACGCTGGGCGAGGTGCTGGATTCGGCGATCACCGACGGGGCAAATACGCTGAACGGGATCAGCTTCGGGCTGGACGATCCGGAACCTGCGATGGACAAGGCGCGCATCGAGGCGGTGCAGGCCGCAAAGGCGAGGGCCGAGTTGATGGTGGGCGCTGCGGGGCTGAAGCTGGGGCGCGTGGTGTCGATCACCGAGGCGGGGGGATACATGCCGCCGATGCCGATGCCGATGTACCGGATGGAGGCCGATATGGCCAAGGCGGTCCCGGTCGAGGGGGGCGAGGTCGGGCTGACGGCCTCGGTCACGATGGTCTTTGAGATCAAGCAGTGATTTGCAGATCTTGCCGTTCCGTCGGTGATCCGGCGGAGCGGCGTTCCGCCGCGCTGACCTGAGCTTTCGTCCCTGCGGGGCAGGGCCGAAAGCAGATAGGGGGGCCGTGTGGCCCCCCTTTGCCGGTCTGTTCGGTGGCGTGCCCCTTGGGCGCGTTGCGTGACCGGCACCCCCCCACAGGGTTTTCGGCACCCCCCACAGGGTTTTGAAATTATCGGAGGGGGGGCCGGTTTTTCGCGTCAGACCTTGGCGAGGGCCTGTTCGAGGTCTGCGATGATGTCGGAGACGTCTTCGATGCCGATGGAGACGCGGACGACATCGGGAGCTGCTCCGGCCTTGACCTGCTGTTCGGGGGTCAGTTGGCGGTGGGTGGTCGAGGCCGAGTGGATCACGAGGCTGCGGGTGTCGCCGAGGTTGGCCACATGGGAGAAGAGTTCGAGGCTGTCGATCAGCTTGACGCAGGCGTCATAGCCGCCCTTGAGCGCGAAGGTGAAAAGCGCGCCGGCGCCTTTGGGGGTGATCTTGGGCACGCGGTGCGCGTAGGGCGAAGAGGGCAGGCCGGCATAGGTGACGGCCGAGACCTTGGGGTGTTTTTCCAGCCATTCGGCGACCTTGGCGGCGTTTTCGACATGGCGCTGCATGCGGAGCGATAAGGTCTCGATCCCCATCAGGGTGTAGTGGGCACCCTGCGGGTTCATCGTCATGCCGAGGTCGCGCAACCCGATGGCGATGGAGTGGAAGGTGAAGGCCATCCCGCCGAGCGTGGGGTGGAAGACGAGGCCGTGGTAGGCGGGTTCGGGTTGCGACAGCGAGGGGAATTTGTCGGAGGCCGACCAGTCGAATGTGCCGCTGTCGACCACCACGCCGCCTGTCACGGTGCCGTTGCCGGTGAGGTATTTCGTGGCGGAATGGACGACGAGGGTCGCGCCATGCTCGATCGGGCGGCAGAGGTAGGGGTGGCGGTGGTGTTGTCGACGATCAGCGGGATGCCTGCGCCGTTCGCGATGGCGGCGAGTGCGTCGAGGTCGGTGATGTAACCGCCCGGATTCGCTATGGTTTCGCAAAAGATCGCGCGGGTGTCATCGTCGATGGCGGCTTTCACGGCGTCGAGGTCGTCGGTGTCGACAAATTTCGCGCTCCACCCGAAGCGTTTGATGGTCTGGCTGAACTGGGTGATGGTGCCGCCGTAGAGACGGGTCGAGGCGATGATGTTGCGGCCCGGGGCCATGAGCGGGAAGAGCGCCATGATCTGGGCGGCATGGCCCGAGGAGCAGCAGATCGCGCCCGCGCCGCCTTCGAGCGCGCAGACACGGTTTGCGAGGGCCGAGACCGTGGGGTTGGTGAGGCGCGAGTAGATGTAGCCGATTTCCTGCAAATTGAACAGCTTGGCCGCGTGGTCGGCATCGCGGAACACGTAAGCCGTGGTCTGGTAGATCGGCACTTGCCGCGCGCCTGTGGCGGGGTCGGGGGCTGTGCCGGCGTGGATGGCGAGGGTGTCGAAGGCGAGCTGGCGGTCGGTGGTCATGGGGGGACTCCCTGTGGATTTGGCTTGGAATTGGGGCGGAGTCTAGGCCAGCGATACCCTTGTGGGAAGGGGGATGTGCCTGAAAAGACGGGCGCATTCGTGGCGAGGCGGGGCGGGAGTACGGGTTACTCTTGTCGGCGTCTCTGGCAGGTGTAGCTTGGCTGAAACCATGGGAGAGAGACGATGCTGACGCCGTTCCACCTTGCGCTGCATGTGCGCGACCTTGACGAGGCGCGGAGATTTTATGGTGCGATTCTGGGGTGTTCCGAGGGGCGATCGGCGGCGACATGGGTGGATTTCGACTTTTTCGGGCATCAGTTGAGCCTGCATCTGGGCCTGCCCTTTGCCAACGAGCGTACCGGAAAGGTGGGCGACCATCTGGTGCCGATGCCGCATTTCGGGGTGGTTTTGCTGTTGCCGGACTGGGAGGCTTTGGCGGATCGGGTGCGGAAATCGGGGGTGGTTTTCGAGCTGGAACCTTCGGTCAGGTTCAAGGGCGAGGCGGGGGAGCAGTGGACCATGTTTTTCCGCGATCCATCGGGTAACCCTTTGGAGTTCAAGGGGTTTCCGACGATGGAGGGGGTGTTTGCACAGTGAGTGGTTGATGGGGAGTTAAATGCACAACCGATGCACGCTTTTTGCGCGGCCAGTTAGGGGTTTGTTGGGGATTTCTTCCTGCCGGCTGCGGAAACGGGGGGCCGTCTGCCCCCCGCGCCCCCCCCCCTCCCCCGAGGATATACGGGCAAGCGTGAAATCGGGGCGCGGGGCGTGCTGGTTTTCTGACGGGTCGGCACGCAGGCTCATGCCGTCCTTCAGGGCGGCATGAGCCTGATCGGGGGGCGGCCCCGTGTCAGGCGCGGTCGTCTTTCGGGCTGCCCATCACGACATAGGTGGTGATGGACTGGACCTGCGGCAGAACACCCAGAACCTCGGTGTGCCAATGCTTGTAGGCGGCGAGGTCGGCACATTCGACGCGGAGCAGGTATTCGACCGTTCCGGTGATGTTGTGGCATTCGCGCACTTCGGCGGCGCGGGAGGCGGAGCGTTCGAAGGCCTCTTGCGCGGCTTTGGTGTGGGTGTTGAGGCCGACCGTGACATAGGCCACGAACCCGGTGCCGGTCTTGGCCGGATCGAGCACGGCGCGGTAGCCCCTGATCACGCCGCGGCGTTCGAGGTCTTGCACGCGGCGCAGGCAGGCCGAGGGCGACAGGCCGATGCGGTCGGCCAGATCGAGGTTGCTGATGCGGCCATCGCGCTGGAGTTCGCGCAATATGCGGGCGTTTGTAGCGTCTATTTGTGTCATTTGTTGTGAATGATGCGCCAAAATCGGCAGGTTTGCAATTTCATTGGGCGGTTTCTAGGCCAGTTATTGTGCAGGCCTGCGGCGCGCGGCGGGGCGGATGCAAGATGAGTATTTGGGCAAGGGTGAAGGGGCAGGGGATGCAGGAGACGCTGGTGGCGCTGGTGGGGTTTGCCTTTGTGACCTCGGTCACGCCGGGGCCGAACAACATGATGCTGATGGCATCGGGGGCGAATTTCGGCTTTCGGCGGACGGTGCCGCATATGCTGGGGATCAGCCTTGGCCATGCGCTGATGGTGTTTCTGGTGGGGATGGGGGTTGGCGAGGTGTTCGTGGCGGTGCCCGTTTTGGCGCGGGTGCTCGAGGCGGCGGCGGTGGTCTATATGCTGTGGCTGGCGGGACGGATCGCGCGGTCGGCGGCGCCGGAGGAGGGCAAGGCGGGGGGCGTGCCGTTTTCGTTCCTTCAGGCGGCGGGGTTTCAATGGGTGAACCCCAAGGCTTGGGCGATGGCGCTGACGGCGACATCGGTCTATGCGCCCGAAGTGGACGGGGGACAAAGGGTTTGGGCCATGGCGCTGGTGGCGGTGGTGTTTGCGGCGGTGAACCTGCCTTCGGTTTCGGTCTGGACGGTGCTGGGGCGCGAGGTGGCGCGGTTTTTGACCGATGCGCGGCGGCTTCGGGCGTTCAACTGGACGATGGCGGGGCTGCTGGTGCTGTCGCTTTGGCCCGTGGTTTGGCCGGTGTTGCGGGGGTAGGGCTGAGGGAACGATGCGGATTGCCCCGATGCCCCGAGCATCGGGACGCGCCCGACCTGCCCCGCCGAGTCTGATTGGGGGGCGGGCGCATGCAGACGTGCCCCCGCCCCGCGGTTCGGGCGCGTCCCTTGGCACATGCTTTTGGTTTTGTCTGCGTCTGGTGGCCTAGCGCACCCACAACCCTGAGCGTTTGATGGTGTTGCGGATCGCCTGTTCGCGGCGGGGCAGGTCGTTGCGGTCGAAGAGGGCGCGGACTTCGTGGCCCTTGCCTTGGTAGATCATGCGTTTGAAGGGGGGTAGGCTTGCAGCACCGCCTTGATCGGCGGGGCGTTTGCAATGGTTTCGACATGGCGGATCACCGCGTCGGATTCGCGGGCGTAGAGCAGCGGCAAAAGGCGCCAGTGGCAGGTGGCCGTGCTGTCGAGCGGCGCGAGTTCGGGGCCGGGGCGTCCGCCGCCGTGGGCGTGGATCGCCAAGGGCAGGGCGATCTGGTCGAGCCACGGATCGAGGCTTTGACAGGCGAGGGCGGGGCCGGGTTTGGCTGCGATCTCGGTGGCGTATTTCAGGAAGGTTGCCCCGAAGGCGCGGGGGCTGGCGGCGAAGAACCAGCCTGCGTTGAAATAGAGGTAGCGCTGCCAGTAGTCGTCGGGTTGGCTTTGGTCGAGGCTGGAGGCGAAGTCGAGGCCGAAGCGGTCATAGAGGGATTTCCAGATTTCGGTTCGGTCGGGGCCGTAGAGTTCAGGCGTGGGCCAGGTGCCTGTGCGGTTCATCGAGGCGGAGGGGCGGGTGAAGTCGAAAGGCAGGGTGGAAAGCGGGGCCGTGACCAGCGTGTCGGTGTCAAGGAACAGGAAGGGTTCGTCGGGGAGGAGGGCGAGGGCCTCGATCTTGTTGCCATAGGGGTAGAGGCTGCCGAAGTGGCGGCTGGTGAAGGGCAGGATTTCCGCGCCGAGGGCTGCGAGGAGGGACAGGGTGGCGGGGTCGGTGACGCTTGGGTCGTGATCCCAGAGCGGGCCTGCCATGGGGGTTGCGAAGATCAGGCGGCCCTTGAAGGCGGGGTCGCTGGCGCGGAGCGAGGCGGCGAGCAGGATGGCTTCGTATTGCAGGCGGCCCGATTGGGCGATGGCTATGATGTTGAACATGGACACTCAGGACGGGGTGAAGCGCAGCGAGAGGCAGGACATGCCGCCGTCGAGTTTGGCGCATTCGGTGTTGGGGATTTCGGTGACCTGGTAGCCTGCGGCGGTCAGCCGGTCTTTGGTGGCGGGAAAGCCTGCGGGCATCAGGACGGTGTCGTTGAAGCGGATGACGTTGGCGGCGGCTTCTTCGCCCGGGGCGGTGTGGATGAGGTCGTAGCCCGCAAAGCAGCCCGAGGCGGCGAGGCGTTCGGTGGACAGGATCGTGGTGGCGTCGAGCAGGGCGCAGTCGGTCTTGAAATGCAGCACGCCGGGCGGGGTTTGCACGCGGCGCAGGCTGTAGCCCCAGCGCGCGGTGATGGCGTTCAGGGCTGCGATGCCTGCGTCATTGGTGCGGGCCGAGGTGCCCACGAGGATTTCGCGGCCCGTGACGAGGATGTCGCCGCCCTCGATGGTGGCGGGGGCTTCGATGACGTGCACCGTGGAGTAGATCGCGCGGAGGTGGGGTTCCATCGCGGCGGCTTCGCCGAGGCGGGTGGGGGCGCCGGGGCGCATGAGGATGGCGCCCTGCGGCAGGCAGAGGGCGGTGTCTTCGACGAAGAGTGAATCGGGGTAGGGGTCAAGGGGGGCAAGTTCGATGACAGTGGCGCCGGTGGCGCGCAGTGCGGCGGTGTAGGCGGCGTGGTGGGCCTGCATCGTGGCAAGGTCGGGGGTGCCGGTGTCGATGGCGCGCAGACCATGCGTGATGCTGGCCGCGGGGCGGCGGGTGATGGCGTGGGTGAAGCGGAAGGATGCGTCGGTTGTCATGCCACCATCCCTAGCAGAGGAAGGGATGGTGGGCGACCCTGGAATCGAACCAGGCGTGGGTCTCCCCGGCGGAGTTACAGTCCGCTGCCGCACCTTGCAGCTCGTCGCCCGACGCGAGGCGGGGGATAGCCGAGGGGGAAAGGGGCGTCAAGGCGGAAAGCGGGGAAATCGGGCGGGTTTCGGGGCGGGGTGGCGGGGCGGGATGATGGCGCGTTTCGGTCTGCGGTCGGGCTTTCGGGTCGCGGCTGCGCGACGGGTGCCGAGGGCGGGACGGGCGGCGCTTTGGCAGGCTTGCGAGGGGGCGGGGTGGCCGGTGGGGTCGGCTTTCCGCGACGGGGTGCGAGGCGGTGGGCGGGGGTGGGGGCGGGGGCTTTCGGGAGGGGCGTGTGGTTTTGGCAATGCCTTTGCGCGAGGAGCTGCCTGATCGGCTGTGCGAGGTGGGGTTGGGCAGGGATGCGCTTTGCGTTGGGCTTTGGGCAATCGGCCCGCAACCAGGGCGGCTTGGCGGGGCGCGCTGCGTTTGGGTGGGGTGTCTGGCTTTGGGGGTATGATTCGTAAATCGGGTGCCTTTGCGAGGCGCGGATGGCGCTGGGCGCGCGCATCGCTTCTTTGATCGGGGCTTTGGGAGATTGGCCTGCGTAAATGGCGCGGGCGAGAGGGTGGGGCGCGCTTGGGTGTGGTGTCAGGCCTAGCGCGAGGGCGGGCGCGGGCGGTGGGGTTGGGCAGGGATGCCGAGGCGGGGTGGATTTTCGGGACGGTCATCCGGTTCTGGAGACGGGTTTGCGAGTGGGGCTGCCTGGTGGGGTACGGGCCGGACCGGCGGCGCGGGCTTTCGGGGCGCGCGCGGGCGGTGGGGTTGGGCAGGGATGCCGAGGCGGGGTGGATTTTCGAGACGGTCATCCGGTTCTGGAGACGGGTTTGCGAGTGGGGCTGCCTGGTGGGGTACGGGCCGGACCGGCGGCGCGCGTTTGGCTTTCTGGTCGGGCGATGGGGTCGGATTTTCGCGACGGGGCGGCGGCGCGGGCTTTCGCAGCGGGCGCGGGCGGTGGGGTTGGGCAGGGATGCGCTTTGCGTTTGGGCCTTGGGGTCGGGGTTGCGCGCAGGATGCCGAGGCGGCTTGCGCTGCGCTTGGGCGGAGCTTGGGGTCCGGGTTTGCGAGAGGGGCGGCCTGCGCGGGATGCGGGCGGCAGGGGCGTTGCGCGGGAAAAGCGGCTTGCATCGGAGAGGCGGGTGCGGGCATGGAAGGGGGGATGATTATGCCGGAGGCCGTGTGATGAAGAAACCGACATGGGTGGTGGACAAGGAACGCGGACGGCGGGCCGAGGCGCGGGAAACCGTCTGGCTGTTCGGCATTCACGCGGTGCGCGATGCGCTGGTGAACCCCGCGCGGGAAAAGCTGCGGCTGGTCGTCACGCGCAACGCGGCGGACCGGCTGGCCGAGGCGATTGCCGAAAGTGGCATGGAGCCGGAGATTGCCGATCCGCGCCGCTTCGACGTGCCGATCGACGAGGGGTCGGTGCATCAGGGTGCCGCACTCGAGGCGCGGCCGTTGAACTGGGGCAAGCTGGCCGATGTGGCGATTTCGGGGGCGGGCAAGCCTTTGGTCGTCTGTCTGGACCGTGTGACCGATCCGCATAACGTGGGGGCCGTGCTGCGGTCGGCCGAGGTGTTCGGGGCGCGGGCGGTGATTGCCCCGCGCCACCATTCGGCACCGGAAACCGGGGCGCTTGCCAAGACGGCGAGCGGGGCGCTGGAGCGGCAGCCCTATCTTCGGGTCACGAACCTTGCCGATGCGATGGGCGAGTTGCGCGAGATGGGCTATGTGCTGATCGGGCTGGACGGCGACGGGACGGTCGAGCTGGCGGATGCCTTGGCGGGCGCGGGCAGCCGTGCGGTGGCGCTGGTTCTGGGGGCCGAGGGGCCGGGCCTGCGCGACCGCACGCGCGAGACCTGTGATGTGGTGGCGCGGATACCGTTCGCGGGCGAGTTCGGGTCGCTGAACGTGTCGAACGCGGCGGCGGTGGGGCTTTACGCCGCTTCGGTGCGCTAGGGGCTTTTGCCGCCTGCGCCTTGCCATGCGAGGCGGAGCAGAAGGGCGGCCTCGGCTGCGTCGAGTGTGGTGAGGTCGAGCGTTGTCCAGCCGCGCGCGCCCCAGTTGTTCGGGACGGGTCGGAGGGCGTGCGGCAAGAGGCTGCACCAGTGCGCTTGCTGGTCTGGCGCGAGGCGCAGGTTGGCCGAGGCGCCATCCGGTGCCAATGTGGCGAAGATGACCCGCCGGCGAAAGGCGCGCCTGTCGAAATGCAGGGCTTCGGTCGTGCCCTCGCAAGAGAGGGCGAGGGTGCGGAAGGTGGCGGGGTCTGGCATGGCGTGCTGTTGGCCGGGATGTGATGGCTTTGCGGTTCGCGGGCAGTCTAGCGCAGGCGGGCGGATCTGGTCGCGCGAAATGCGCGGGGCCCGGGCGGGCCGGGCGTTTTGGGGAATGGTGGCGCGGTTCGGGCCTGATCCGATCCCCGCAAACCGGACCGTTCGAGGCAGGGGTTTCCGGCCTCATTCGATGGCCGAAGGATCGGAAGTATCGATTGGTGATGCGAAAAATGCGCGGAACATGCTTTGGAGCATAGAGCGGCATCCATTCCTCGGTAGGGGGCCGCAAAGTTTGACATAGACCGTGACAGGGCGCATCGTCTGACGCTCGCATCGATTTCTTTGCGATACCGCGAGGGCAGCCCGCCCTTGGCACAGAAAGTACCGACATGTCTGTCCGATTGCGCTTCCCCTTGGGGATATTTGTGGCTTTTGCTTTCGTCTCGCCCAGTTTCGCCGACACGGCCACCAACACCTTGGCTGTCAATCTGAATGTTGTTCAGACCTGCACGGTTGCTTCGGGGACACTCAGTTTTCCGACCGATACCTTCGGGACGCCCATTCAAAGCGATCCGGCGACGATCACGGTCACCTGTAATGCGGGGTCGACCGCTCCGACGATCACCATCGGGGTGGGGAGCAATGCCTTGGCGGGTGTCGTGCCGCGGCGGATGAAGCTGTCGACGGGTGCCGAGTTCCTTGCCTATACCCTGACCTCGGGGGCCACGGCGATTGTCACCGACACGGGCATGCCGTTGACCGACAATGCCGACTCGACGTATTCGGCCGCGCTTTTTGCAACCACGACGGTTCCGGAAAGCGCGACAATCGGCAGCTATTCGGATTCGGTGGTCATGACGGTGACTTATACCAATTGAGACACCTCATCGCCCGCATGGTACTGGTCCTGACGCTGGCAGCGGCCACAGTCGCGGCAGCAGACGAATTCAGCGTCAGTCCGACACGATTGCGCGTTCCGGCAACAGAGCGCGTCGCGACTTTGACGGTGATGTCGTCCGGGTCCGGGGTTTCGGATGGTCAGGTTCGAGTGATGCGATGGCATAACGAGAACGGCCGCAACGAGCTTGAGCCGACGCGGGATGTCACGGCAAGCCCGCCATCCATGCGGATGAAGGGCAATCAGGAAATCACGATCCGGCTGGTGCGAAAGTCGAAGAAGCCGGTGCGTGGCGAGGAGTGTTACCGCGTGCTGATCGACAAGCTGCCAAAGCCGGCAGGCAGTGAACCGCAAGTGGCTTTCACGGTGCGCCAATCTGTCCCGCTTTGTTTTGGTGGAGCGCCCTGAACTTTGAAACAAAGGGCCGCTGCAGGCTTTGCGGCGGCCTCTTTTGGAGAAAGATCAAGTGATCGCATGGCTGGACCGGAGGTATGCAGGGCAGACTCGGGCCGCGTTTGCAGTGATGATCGGCATCATATCCTGTGCGCGCCCCGTCGCAGCGCAGTCGTTTGACGAGACCTTCGGCACGGTCATAGGCATGGAGGAGACCGAGCAGCTCGAGCTTCTGGTTATGCTGAATGGCCGCGATACGGGCGTCATCTGCACGTTTACGCTTGTGAAGGCCACCGGGGCGTTGTCGGCTTCGCGTGCCGATCTGGCGGATGCCGGAATCGAGGTTCCGGCAAGCATGGGACGCCAGATCCGTCTGTCGGAGCTGACGACCCCGGTCTATGACGCGGCGCGCCAGACCATAGAGATCGACGTGCCCACGGCCATGTTGGTGCCGCGTGTGCTTTTGGCCCATCCGCCCCAAGAGGCGCCTGTTGCCGGGTCGGGCTGGGGAATGGTGCTCAATTACCAGCTCGCCGCCGGTCTGGGTGACGACATCGCCGCCGAGGGAATGCGCGTCGGCTCGCTTTATGCCGGTCTTGAGTTGCGGGCCTATTCGCCAATCGGGGTCTTGTCGGTCACGGGGGCGGCCAGCAGGCCGGATGCGGATGCGGATGCGGATGCGGATGCCGGGGTCGCATGGACGCGCCATGACACGCGCTTTGTCCATGTCGCCCGCAGCCGGATGCTGATGCTGACATTGGGAGATTTCGTGTCGGCTGGGCCAAGCTGGAGTTCGGCGCTGCGGATGGCCGGGGTTCAGGTGCGGCGCGACTTTTCGCTTGATCCGTCGTTTCTGACCGATCCGCAACTGTCCTATTCCGGCGTGGCGGTGTTGCCGTCGGCGCTGGATGTGTTTGTCAACAACGTAAAGGCCTGGTCGGGCAAGGTCGATGCCGGGCCTTTCGTGCTGGGCGACCTGCCCATGGTGACACCGCAGGGAGAGGCAGTCTTTGTGCTGCGTGACGCGTCCGGTCGGGAATACGTCAACCGCGTGCCGTTCTTTTCCACCCGGAACCTGCTGCGAAAGGGTGTCGCGGATTACGCGCTGCAAATCGGCTTTCCACGTGAGGACTATGGCCGGACGAACCTCGATTACGGGTCCGAGCGCATCGGGTCGGCCAGCCTGCGCTACGGGATAAGCGACTGGATGACCGTCGGGGGGCATGTCGCAGCGGCGTCTGATCTTTTGCTGGTCGGGGCGGGGGTGGATATGGCGGTGTTCGATCGTGCCGAACTGGGCCTGTCGGTCGCGCAAAGCCAGACCGACCTGTCCGGCGGGCAACTGGTCGCCGTGGCCCTGCGCACAAGGGTGGCCGGGGTCGATATCCGCGCAACCGAACGGCGGCGTTTAGGGGGATTTCTGGACCTCGGCTCATATCTGTCGGAACGGCAGGGGGGTACAGACGATCCGACCGGCTACCGCGCAGCCGATCTGGAGCGGGCGCTTTCGCTGTCGGTGCCGCTCGGGTCCGGCACGGGCTTTGCTAGCCTTTCACTGGTCCAGACGAAACGGCAGGCCGGGGAAGCCGTAGTCTTGTCAGCCTCTTATGCGCGATCCATCGGGTCTGACGGGGGATCGGTCCGGATCAACACCTTTCTCGATTTGTCCGACAGGTCGAATTCCGGTCTGACGGTCGGTTTGTCTTTCCCCTTTGGCGCGGATCGCCGCGTGGACATCCAGACGGGACTTACGCCACGGGGGCTGGAAAATCAGGCCAATCTGTCGCGCCATGCCGGACAGGAGGTCGGAGATCTGGGCTATCGTCTTGCGGTTTACGACCGGCAGTCGGCAAGAAGCGCTTCCTTCGGGGTGACGCATCAGGGACGCTACGCGCGCAGCGAGCTGACCTTGCGGAACCAAAACAGCGCGGTTTCGGCGAAGGGTACGGCGACGGGGTCCGTCGTTCTGGGTGGCGGCGGCGTCTTTGCGGCACGCAGGATCGCCGATGGCCTTGCGATCGTCGATGTCGGGGTACCCGGCATTCCGGTCAGCCTGAACAACCGGCCCGTCGCCGTCACAGGTCGCAACGGCAAGGCGCTGGTCGGTGATCTGCGATCCTATCAGGTAAACCGGCTGTCCATCGATCCGCTGACCCTGCCGCCCACGGCTTGGGTAAACGCGACCGCGATGGATGTCGTGCCGATGCGGCAGTCTGGCGTTTCGCTTTCCTTTGGCGGCGGCACGGACATGTCGGCCCTTGTCGTGCTGCGCGACGCTGCGGGTGCGTTCCTGCCGGTCGGAACATCGGTCAGCCTGCGCGGGGGGGACAGTGTGCCGGTCGGGTATGATGGCGAGGTCTGGATCGAGGGGTTGAAACCGCGAAACGACCTGACCGCCACGACGGCATCCGGTGCGTGCCATGCGCGCTTTGCCTATGCGCCCGATCCCGACGGAGAGCAGGTCGTGATCGATCCGGTGCTGTGCGAATGACGGTGCATGGCTATCTTGGCGCGTCGGTGGTGGCGGTGTGTTCGTGCGGTGCCGCAGCCGCACAGGCGGCTTTGCTGTGCAGCGTCGCTATCGACCCGCTGGTCCTCGGGCAGGTCTCGTTGCGCGACGGGTTCGACAACACCACCTTCGGTACGGCGCTGGTATCCTGTTCGGGCGGCGAACCGGGGGCCACCGTGCAGACTTGCCTACATATCGGCGCGGGCAGTGGCGGGGGGTCAAGCGGCCTGTCGCCGCGCTTCTTGCAGGGGGCGCAGATGGACAGGCTCGGCTACCAGTTGACACAGGGTGCTGCAGCCTCGGCGGGGGGGCAGCTTATCGACCGGCTGGAGCGCGATCTGGAGCTGGATGCCACCGGGGCCGGAACGGTCGACCCGCTTGTCTATGCCGAAATCACCGACAGCGGTGCGATGGCAACTGCGGGCAACTATGTCAGCCGGTTCACGGGTCCGGCGGATGTCGCTTTTTCCTATGGCCAAGGCGGATGCACACAGGCAGGCGACGTAAACGGCTTCACGGTCAGCGCCACGGTTACGGCCAGCTGCACGGTCTTTGCAAGCCCGATGGACTTTGGCCTGTCGACCGGAACGATCAACGACCCCATCGACAGTGCGGCGATGCTTTCGGTGTCCTGCACGAATGGCGTAGGCTACAGCATCGGTCTGGACGGCGGCCAGTCGTCGACCGCCACTGGCCGCATGATGACCAGCGGAGCGGGCGGGTTGGCCTATGGGCTGTTTCACGACGCCGGAATGTCGGCACCATGGACGCTGGCTGCCGGTTCGACTGCGATAGGTGCCGGAACCGGGACAACCGAACCCCTGACGATCTATGGTCGCGTGTTTGGCGGTCAGCGTGCGGTGACGGGGCAATATGCCGATACAGTCGTGATCGTCATTGCCTATTGAACCTTGAGGAGCGCGAAATTACCGCTGGTGGCCATTCTCCAGAGCGCATTTACCCTTTTTGTATCTGGTTGGCACGCAAGCTTTGGGCAGGCGGCGCGGCGGATACCGCCTGAACCGTTCATCGTTGGGTCTTTGTCGGTCAGAGGCTGCAGTGTCTGGCTCGCACCTGGCTGTTGACCGACTTGGCACGTAGCGGCGGTATCGGCCGCTCGCAACGCGCCGTTCCCGAACGAATGCGGTTCATCCGTTGCAACAGGTCTGGCGACCTTCTACACGCGCCGCCACGTCCTCGTGGCAGCCCGAACTCGGCCACCAGCCTTGGCCGCAGGGCCACGAAATCCGCTGTGCTGCGGTCGCGCGGACGGCTTGGCCCGATCTCGATGAGGCTTGGCGCATCCAGCGAATCCTTCGACATGACCAGCACTCTGTCGGCAGGAAAGATCGCTTCCTCGAGGTCATGGGAGACAAGGATCATCGTCACGCCTTCATCGCGCCAGATGCGCGAAAGCTCTTTTTGCATCGTGCAGCCTTGTCATGGCATCCAGCGCACCCAGCCCCGTCGCTGCGCGACATGCCCGCGCATCGCATTGGCACCCGTCACGAACACCACCTTTGACTGGCCGATCGAAGGCCATCGCATGACCCCGATCCGCAGCGCAGGTCGCACAACCTAGCCCGCCCTGACGGTCTTCGGCATCGTCTACGACGCTACCTTTGCAATGTCGCGGGGGACATGGAGACGCAGGTAGTACGTCCCGTTGATCGGTTCAGGATTAGGCATGGCATGTCTCATCTGCACCACCCATATGCACTAGTGGGGGCGGCACAAATCCATTAGGACCAAATGCTTATATGAAATCAAGGGGTTTTATGGTGCTGCAAGAGAGGATTGAATTCCATCATACATCAAACAAATCAATAACTTAGGTGTGGTTTTGTAACATTGTGACGGACGTTAATCTGAGCAAGAAACTTCACCGTAATTGGCTGTTGTGCCGCAGAATTACGGGGGAAGGCGCTGTCGTCAACGCAGTTTCGATACTGTTTCGGCGCTTGATTTCGGAAGCTTCGCTTTGTCGAGCTGGTGTCAGTCAGGTGCGGGCACGAAGATCGAAACAAGATATCGATGATTTCCTTCGTTTCAGCACGTTTTTCATTTAAAGATCAGCGATTTAGAGGAGATTAAGTATCGATAAAGGGATCGAAACACCCGGACGCATCGAGCCGTGCCTGTTCGAAGAACGGGTTCCGGCGAAGCTTGCTGACCTTGCGGTCGAGCAGCAACGCGCGGCTGATGCTCTCGGCCGTGGTCTCCATCCAGACAGCGTCACCGAGTTGGTGGACCTCTTCCGCGTCATGAAGTGTCACTACGCGAACCCGATCTAAGGGCATAACATTCGCCCGCGCTACGTCTAGGCGTCGCTGGCAGGAGCAGAACATGCTGAAGAAACGCGCGCCTTTGCACTAGAAGCTCGGGCGCAAGTCATCGTGCAGCGCGAGATCTACTGGAGATATCGCGAGGATCGCCTCGCGTCGCCAACTGACGCCGCCTTCATCGCATGGGTGCATGAGGCGTTCTACCGCGAGATTACCGGTTCGCGGTAGACTGCAGGTCGAAGGAAAGGACGGCTTTCTATAGCGTCGGCAATCCTTGCGGTATTTTGATCAAGCATTCTTCGAAGTGTGGTTTGACTAAAGGGCACCACTGAACGACGGTCACGTTTGGAATATCGGCAGGCATGACAGGGGTGCGCGCTTGCGTGCCGCAAGCCTTTTGTGAATGAGGTGTCTGTTATTGGAAAAACTCCTGTCATGGCCGGGCAAAAGCCCCGCGACCCCTAACGATCCCGAACACTCTGCCGTCTACCACATGCTTGACGTGGCCGCTGTGGCCGAAATCCTGATTGCCCGCTTCGGTTTCAACGCCGCTCTGCGTGATGCGCTTGTGCTGCTGACCGCGTTGCACGATCTGGGCAAGGTGAACGATCAGTTTCGCAAGATGCTGCGGGGGCAGCCTTACCAGTCGAATTCGCATTGGTGTGTGACCGAAGTCCTGTTGAACGCGCATGACGATGTTCTGGCCGGACGCCTTGGATCGAAACGGTTGCGACGCGAACCACTCTACGCGGCGGTGGCGGGGCATCATGGCCAACCGTCGAAATGGACCGGCAACGACGATCATGTGCTTTCGGTAACCGGCGCCGAGGCCGTTCGTGATGCGCGCGCCGTCATTGCGGCCTTTCTTGACCTTTGGCCTGTGGCGTCATTGGAGGCGGTCTCGCGCGAAGAGGCGTTGGCGCTGTCGTGGTGGCTGCCCGGGCTGGTGTCGGCGGCGGATTGGGTCGGATCGAACCCCGATTGGTTTCCTGCCGAGGGAAGCGTGATGCCCTTGGCCCAATACCTGACACGGGCGCGTGCAAAAGCTGGGGTTGCCGTGCAAAAGGCCGGTCTTGCCGGAGTCGGGCCAAAAGCTGATCGGCTGTTCGGGTTCGACCTGCGGCCGATGCAATCGGCATGTGCTGAGATATCCTTGCCGGATGGGCCGATGCTTGCGGTCATCGAAGATGAAACCGGCGCGGGCAAGACCGAGGCGGCGCTGATCCTCGCACAGCGTATGCTTTGCGCGGGCAAGGGGCGCGGGCTGTTCGTGGCCCTGCCCACCACGGCCACATCGGACGCGATGTTCAACCGGCTGAAACATGAGGGCGTCATCGGCCGCTTGTTCGACGCCCCGCCGATGCTGACGCTCGCGCATGGCAAGGCAGGGCTGTCGGATGAATTTCGTGATCTGATCGACGCGCAGGAAAACGCGCCGGAAGACCCGTCTTGCACGGCTTGGCTGGCCGATGGGCGGCGAAAGGCGCTGCTGGGCGATGTCGGGGTCGGCACCATCGATCAGGCCCTGCTGGCGGCTTTGCCGACCAAGTTCCACACCCTGCGCCATTTCGCCCTGTCCTCGAAGATTCTGATCGTCGATGAGGTCCACGAACTCGGCGAACCCTACATCGCCGAGGTGCTGGAGCGGCTTTTGCACCTGCACCGGCAGGCGGGGGGATCGGCGATCCTGCTGACGGCCACGCTTCCCTTGGCGTTGCGCAAAAAGCTGATGGCGACATACGGCGGCGGCGAGGACGACCCTGCCTATCCGGCCCTGGCGATTGCGGGCGGTGCCGCGCGACGGGATCTGCCTCAGGAAACCGGGGCAAGGGGGCCGGTTCGTGTGGAACGCCTGCCCGACGCCGGGGCGGTAATTTCCCTGCTGACCGATCTGGCGCGGGGCGGGGCGGCCTGTGTCTGGGTCCGCAACGCGGTGGATGATGCCATTGCGGCGGTTCAGGCATTGCGTTCGGCAGGAATAGAAGCCGACCTGCTGCACGCGCGCTTTGCCTTGACGGATCGAAAGCGGATCGAACAGGCCACCCTGTCACGGTTCGGCAAGACGGGACAGGGACGCGCGGGCCGTGTGCTTGTCGGCACGCAAATTCTGGAAAGTTCCCTCGACCTTGATTTTGACGTGATGGTCAGCGACCTTGCGCCCATGGCTGGGCTGATCCAGCGCGCGGGCCGTCTGTGGCGGCACATGGCGCAACGGCCCGCCGTTGCGCGTCCTGTGCCAGCACCCGTGCTGCACGTCCTATCGCCCGATCCGGCCCAAGTAACCGATGGGCAATGGCTGATGCGGGTGCTGGACAAGGGCGCCTATACCTATCCGCAGGGGCTGCAATGGCGCACGGCCAAGCACCTGTTTTCCGTGGGCCAGATCGTCGCACCGTCAGGCTTGCGCGGCCTGATCGAGACGGTTCACGGACCCGAAGCCGCCGATGTTCCATCGCCGCTTGAAAAGGCGGACCGCGAGGCCGAGGGCAAGGCGATGGCCCACAAGTCGCACGCTTGGCAAAACCGGATCGACCTGAGCAAGTCCTACCGCGAAGGCAGCGGGGATGGACGAGACGCCGATTACCCGACGCGTCTTGGTGAGGCGAGCCGCACGCTTGCCCTTGCTCAGATAAGGGACGGTCGCGTTACACCATGGGGTGGATCATGGCCGATGGCCGAGGTTTCGGCACGCAAATCCCGTCTGGATGCGCTGCCTTTGCCGGATCAGGCGCATCCCGCCATAGCGGCGGCCAAGAAAGATTGGCCGGACTGGCGCCGCGACAGCGTCACGATCTGCCCCGTCGCGGACGATGGCACGATCTGTGACGGATTAAGCTACAGTGCGGGTTTCGGGCTTCGGTTCGCCTGACGGGCAGATCAATCTGAAATGTGATGCCCAGCGAAAAAAATGACCTGACCACCCCGCAGGGTGACTGAATCTGTCACTGACGGGATATTTAGTCGCTTTACAGAGTGCCGCAAGCTTGGTTTCTTGCACCTATAGATTGTGTGGAGGACGTGTGCTTGTCCCTGAAC
Source organism: Gemmobacter aquarius (assembly GCF_003060865.1). Taxonomy (NCBI): domain Bacteria; kingdom Pseudomonadati; phylum Pseudomonadota; class Alphaproteobacteria; order Rhodobacterales; family Paracoccaceae; genus Paragemmobacter; species Paragemmobacter aquarius. Next base: position 2,558,107 of record NZ_CP028918.1, on the reverse strand, counting down.
TTGATTGACGATCCTTGGATTCCAGTCATCCTGAAAGACGGATCGCGCCGTGTGATCGCGCCGTGGCAGATGGCCGACAGTGATGTGATCCGGCCCGATTGGCCGCGGGCTGATTTGAACCTTGCCTGTCTGGAATTGCTGATCGGGTTGGTCTATCTGGCCGATCCGCCCGCCCATGTCGAAGACTGGGACGACCGCCGCAAACCCGATCCGGCCCGTCTGCGCCTTCGGCTGGCCGCCTATGCCCCCGCCTTCAACCTGCTGGGCGAGGGGCCGCTGTTCCTGCAAGACCTTGATCCGCTGGAGGGAGACGCGAACCCCGCGGACATGCTGTTCATCGACAGCGCTGGGACCAATACCGCCCGCAACAATGCCGATCTGATGGTCCACCGTGACCGTTACACCGCGCTCGATCCGGCCTTGGCCGCGATGGCGCTTTACACCTTTCAGGCCCATGCGCCGGCGGGCGGGGCAGGCAACCGGACCTCGATCCGGGGGGGCGGGCCGCTGGTGACGCTGGTCGATCCGGGGCGCGGGCTTTGGGATATGGTCTGGGCCAATGTGCCCGACGGTGTGCCCGGCCAGATGATAGATCTGCCGTGGATGCGGGCGACCCGTGTATCCGACAAGGGCGCGGTGACCCATCCGCCCGAGGGGCGAAGTTTCGGGGTCGAGGCGTTCTTTGGAATGCCGCGCCGTCTGCGGCTCGTGGCGGATGGCGCGGGTGTGACGGGCGTGGTCCAGCGCCCCTTTGGCACCAATTACGGCGGCTGGGTCCACCCCTTGACCCCCTATTACCGCATGAAGGCGGGCGAAGAGCTGCTGCCCGTCCACCCCCGCGCCGGTCTTTTCGGCTATCGCCATTGGCTCGGCATCCTTGCCGGATCGGCCGATGGCCTGCGCGACTGCGCGGCTTGTCTGACGGCGTGGCAAAGCCGGGATCGCAGGGCGCAGGTCTCCGTGCTGGTTGCCGGTTGGGCGATGGACAACATGAAGGCCCGCGATTTCACCCTGTCCTCCCAACCCTACGTCGATCTGCCGCCTGTCGCATTGGTGATGGTGCAGGGCATGATCCTTGCTGCGGAACAGGCCGCCTTGGCGTTGCGCGGCGCGTTGGAACCGGTTCTAGCGGGCGGTGAGGCGCGCGAGGCAGAGCGCGAGGCATTCTACCTTCGAACGGAAGCCGACTTTCTGACCTGCTTTGACGCGTTGAAGTCCGGCTCGGCACCTGCCGAAGTGGCAGTGCAATGGCTGGGTCACCTTCAGCGCCATGCCCTCAGCCAGTTCGACGATCTGGCGTTGCAGGGGCTGGACCAGCGCGAAACCGACCAGATCGCCCGCGTGGTTCAGGCACGGGGTTATCTCGGGGTAACCTTCAAGGGTTACGGCAAGGCGGGCGGGGAATTGTTCACCCGCCTTGGCATGGAAAAACCGGCAAAAAAGGGCAAGGCAGCATGAGTGGGTCCGAAGTCAAGTCGCCGGGGCAGATCATCCTCGGCTGGTGGTCGATTGCCGTGGCCGATCGCGCATCGGGCGCGGCGCGGGGGCTGGCGGCGCGGTTGCGGCGGGCGACACCGGCCAGCGCGCTTGCAGAACCCGCCGTGCATAACCTCGCGTCCCTGCTCGGCCTGAGGGCGCGGGACGCTGAACGCCTGTCTCTCCTGGTGCGGCTTTTGGCCGAGGTGCGCGAGCATGGCTCAGAGCCTCTGGCAAAACGACTGGGCGGGCCGGAACCCGCCCTGTCTACCTTGCGGTTCCAACGCCTGATGCGGGCCGAGGGGGATGAACTGTGCGACGCCCTGCGCCGTGCCATCGGCATGGCGGACGGTCGCTGCAACGTCGCGGCACTGGGGCAGGACATCCTGCGCTGGGACGACAAGACGCGCATGGCCTGGTGTTTCAACTATTTCGGGGAAAATGCCCCGCAAACCGAAAAGACGGAGTCCGAGTGATGACAACCTTTGTGCAATTCCACCTGCTGACGGCCTATGGCCCCTCCAACCCCAACCGTGACGATCAGGGCCGCCCGAAACAGGCGATGGTGGGCGGCTCACCCCGCCTGCGGATGTCGTCGCAATCGCTCAAGCGGGCGCTGCGCGAAAGCAGTTTCTTCGCGCTGGACCTGGCGGATCATGCAGGCACCCGCACCAAGCGCCTGCATGAAAAGCTGGTGGAAGGACTTGTGGCAGATGGCGTTGCTTTGGCAGAAGCCCAGAAGGCCGCAGATCAGGTTGCGGTGATTTTCGGTAAGCTGGACACACCCGACAAAAAGGCTGTCGATGCCAAGACTGTGGCGACGACCCTTGCCTTCATCTCGCCCGATGAATGGGCGCTGGCCCATGACCTTGCCGCCAAGGCAGCGGCGGGAGAGGATTTGCCCAAGGACAAAGACCTCAAGAAACTCGTGCTTCGCAAGGCGGACGGGGCGGTTGACATTGCCATGTTCGGGCGGATGCTGGCTGATGACCCTGAATTCAACCGCGAAGCAGCGGTGCAGGTCGCCCATGCCATTACCACTCATCGCGCGCAGGCCGAAGAAGATTGGTATTCAGCCGTCGATGACTTGAACAAGGCCGAAGACACCGGTGCGGGGCATCTGGGGGAACATGGCTTCGGATCAGGCATCTATTACCAATACATATGTGTGAATGTCGATCTGCTGACCGCAAACCTGAACGGTGACAAAGCCTTGGCGAAGAAGGCGATGGCGGCGCTGGCGTCAGCCCTGCCGGTGACCACGCCGCGTGGCAAGCAGAACAGCCATGCCCACCATCCGATGGCCTATTACATGCGCGCCGAACGCGGCCCGCGTGCCCCGCGCGATCTTTCGGGGGCCTTCTTCACGCCTGTCGATGCCCGCTTGCGCGATCTGGGCGCGAATGACCTGCAAACGGCGTCGATCCGTGCCATGGACGGCACCGTCGCAAACCTCGACAAATGCTATCACGCCGGTGCGGCCGAAGATTACCGCATCCTGAACGCCCTGACGGGTGAGGGCACCTTGGCCGAGATCGTGGCCTTTGCCGAAGGCGCGGTGGCATGATGCAGCCGCATCTTGTCTTTACCCTTGCCGCCACCATGGCGGCGATGGGCGACCTGGCAGGCCATGAACGGCGCGGATCGCTGCTCTGGCCCGGACGGTCGGCCATCCTCGGGCTGATGGGGGCGGCACTTGGCCTGAGGCGCGAAGATGATTTCTCGGCGCTCGACGCGGTGTCGATCGGGGTGGCTGTCTTCGAACAGGGTGCAGGCTTGCGGGATTATCATACGGTCGAAACAATCCCGACCGCCGTTGCGAAACGCCCCAACTCGCGCCCGCAGGCGCTGCGCGCAGACCCTTTGCGAAACAACACGACGATCACCCTTCGTGATTACCGCGTGGGCGTGCTTTACGGTGTTGCCGTCTGGGGTGGCCCCTTGGAGACGCTTTGCACTGCGCTCAATTCCCCGCAGTTCACGCTCTATCTTGGCCGGAAATCCTGCCCCTTGTCCGCCCCGCCGGGTGCGCGGGTGGTCTTGGCTGACGGACCCGAGGCCGCGTTGACCAAGATGATCCTGCCGCCGTGGTTCGCGGGCCGCAGCGCCACCCGCTTCATCACCGACGATGACGGCACAGGCGGGCATGTCGAGCTGCGTCACGATGCGCCGCGGGATCGTCAGCTTTGGCATTTCGCCCCGCGCCGGGTGGCTTTCCACACCGTCGACATCCGGCCGGAGGGCGGCGCATGACGCTCTATCTCTCGCGCCTGAAACTGTCGCGGTCGCCCTCGGCCCGCGCGCTCGGGGCGCTCTTGAATCCCGAAGACCATGGGCGTCGGTTGGATGCCCACCACCGTCTGCTCTGGGCGGTCTTCACCGACGGCCCGGACCGGCAGCGCGATTTTCTTTGGCGCGCGGAAGGCGAGGGGGTGTTCCTGACCCTTTCGGCCCGTCCGCCGCAGGAGTCGGAGCTGTTCGAACGGCCCGAGGTCAAGCCCTTCGCTCCCGCGCTGGGGCAGGGTGATCGGTTGACCTTCGCGCTACGCGCCAACGCCACGCGGACGGAAAAGAAGGGGACAGTTTCCGCAACGGGCAAAGAACAAAAACGCCATATCGATCTGGTGATGGACCGTCTGAATGGGGTCACCGGCCAGTCGAACCTGCCCAAAGGCGAGCGCAGCGCCCGCCCCGAGCAAAGAATGGAGCTGGCGCAGGCCGCCGCGACCGACTGGCTGTCCGGCCTCGGCGCGCGTTCAGGTTTCCGTCTGATCGGTGCCGAAGTTGCCGATTACTCCACCGTCGCCTTGCCCGGAAACCGGAACCCGAAGAAGAAGCCGCAGTTCGGCATCCTCGATCTCTCCGGACGTCTCGAAGTCGCGGACCCCGCCCTGTTCCTCGACTGCGTGATGCAGGGGTTTGGCCGAGCCAAGTCTTACGGCTGCGGCCTGATGTTGATCCGGCGCGCATGAGCGGGGGCAATGTCCCCGGTTTGCCGCCGCCCCGGCCTATCCCGATGAAGGACCGCGCCTCGCTGGTCTTCGTCGAGCGGGCGCAACTGGATATCCAGGATGGTGCCTTCGTCGCGGTGAATGCCGATGGCACCCGGACGCAGATTCCTGTCGGCGGTCTGGCAGGGATCATGCTGGAACCCGGCGCACGCATCAGCCACGCCGCCATTGCCCTTGCCGCGCGGGTCGGCACCTTGATCACTTGGGTGGGTGAGGGCGGCGTGCGTCTTTATTCGGCCGGACAACCCGGCGGGGCCCGCGCAGACCGCTTGCTCTGGCAGGCCAAGATCGCGCTCGACGATGCCGCCCGCCTGCGCGTGGTGCGAAAGATGTATGCCCTGCGCTTCGGCGAAGACGCCCCGCAGCGCCGGTCCATCGACCAGTTGCGCGGGATCGAGGGCGTGCGCGTCCGCGAAAGCTACGCTCTTTTGGCAAAGCAGCACGGCGTGGACTGGAAGCGCCGGTCCTATGATGTCGCAGATTGGGAGGCGGGCGACATTCCGAACCGTTGCCTCTCGGCCGGAACCGCCTGCCTTCACGGGCTGACCGAAGCCGCCGTGCTTGCCGCAGGCTATGCCCCGGCAATCGGTTTCCTGCATACCGGCAAACCGCTTTCGTTTGTCTACGACATCGCCGATCTGTGGAAACTGTCCACCGTCGTGCCCGAAGCGTTCCGTATCGCGGGGCTTGCGGCCAAGGGCAGGCTCGAGACATCGCCAGATCGTGCCGTCCGTCTGGCCTGCCGTGACGCCTTTCGTCGCACGGGGCTGTTGCAAAAGATCATTCCCGGCATCGAAGATGTGCTCGAGGCGGGCGAACTCCCTCGCCCCGATCCACCGCCCGAGGCGATGCCCGTGGCCTTCGCCGACGCGCCACCATCAGGAGACGAGGGGATGCGAGGATGATGGTCATCGTCACCGCCAACGCCCCGCCCCGACTGCGCGGACGACTGGCCGCATGGCTTCTGGAGGTGCGGGCCGGCGTCTATGTCGGCGACTACAGCGCACGCACGCGCGAACGGATCTGGGGGCAGGTGACAGCCTATATCGAGCAAGGCGACGCCGTGATGGTCTGGAAAGCGCCCACCGACCAAGGCTTCGACTTCGCAACCTGCGGCAGAAACCGCCGGATGCCGGTGGATTTCGACGGGCTGAAACTGGTCAGCTTCTTCCCGGAAAAACCGGCCTGAAAATCGGTGCGCTCTTTGACATCGTGAAAACCGTGGTGCATCAATGCCCTACACGAAGAGCGTTCCCCGCACCCGCGGGGATGAACCGCCTATAACGGCGATCTGATCCGGCCGCTGAAAGCGTTCCCCGCACCCGCGGGGATGAACCGCTGTCGTGCTGGGATGCGTCGGTCGGGGATGTGCGTTCCCCGCACCCGCGGGGATGAACCGATTGGGTGCTGGTCTGATGATCGAGGCGCGCCGCGTTCCCCGCACCCGCGGGGATGAACCGAGATTACCGCCAACTGCCTGATCGAGATCACGGCGTTCCCCGCACCCGCGGGGATGAACCGGGCGGCGGCGTTGGCCTTCAGCCATTCGCCGAGCGTTCCCCGCACCCGCGGGGATGAACCGCAGGGCAGGTTCATTGCCACACACCCCAGCGGGCGTTCCCCGCACCCGCGGGGATGAACCGAGGCACCGCTTCGACCAGACCAAGGCCGCGATGCGTTCCCCGCACCCGCGGGGATGAACCGGTTGATTTCGTCGCCGACAACAACTCGCCCGAGCGTTCCCCGCACCCGCGGGGATGAACCGCATCATCGTTGAACTTCTGGACCGGGTAAGCGGCGTTCCCCGCACCCGCGGGGATGAACCGCTGGCGGTCGATGCGCTATGGTTGACGATCGTGCGTTCCCCGCACCCGCGGGGATGAACCGTCGCAGGATCTGTCGCGCCTGGTGGTGCTGAGGCGTTCCCCGCACCCGCGGGGATGAACCGCTGTCGTGCTGGGATGCGTCGGTCGGGGATGTGCGTTCCCCGCACCCGCGGGGATGAACCGGCAGCCTGCGCTGCCGGCGTTGATCTATCCTGGCGTTCCCCGCACCCGCGGGGATGAACCGGCGCTGGTCGCGGTGACCCTGTCGGAATCGCCGCGTTCCCCGCACCCGCGGGGATGAACCGACGTCAGCAACGCCTCGATGTTCTCTTTCGGCGCGTTCCCCGCACCCGCGGGGATGAACCGGCCTTGTCGCCGAACATTTCCGGCCAGAGCCAGCGTTCCCCGCACCCGCGGGGATGAACCGCAATGCGGCTCGCGTCTCCCGTGCGCTGGATGGCGTTCCCCGCACCCGCGGGGATGAACCGGACTTGCGCTGGGGATCGATGACGGGTTGCCGGCGTTCCCCGCACCCGCGGGGATGAACCGGAGGCCGATATCATCGTGCTGGCGCGCACCGCGCGTTCCCCGCACCCGCGGGGATGAACCGCGACACGCAAGCGACCGTGGCGCTGATGCCTGGCGTTCCCCGCACCCGCGGGGATGAACCGAATTCGATCTCGACATCGTGCTCGTAGTGATAGCGTTCCCCGCACCCGCGGGGATGAACCGGACCGCGCAGCCACGCACGGCGAGGCTGAGGAGCGTTCCCCGCACCCGCGGGGATGAACCGGTGTCGATCTGGGTCTGACGATCATCGCGCTGGCGTTCCCCGCACCCGCGGGGATGAACCGCCTATCGTCCTGATGTGAACGCGGGCGAGGCGGCGTTCCCCGCACCCGCGGGGATGAACCGCCTGCTGAGCGCGATGGCCGGACGTGCGGCCTGCGTTCCCCGCACCCGCGGGGATGAACCGTTGACCTCGGCAATCGAGGTAGGGCTTCGGACGCGTTCCCCGCACCCGCGGGGATGAACCGGGGCAAGGAATGACATCTCAGACCCTCCACGCGCGTTCCCCGCACCCGCGGGGATGAACCGGCCTTGGCCTTGGCCATGGCTTCGGCAACGGCGCGTTCCCCGCACCCGCGGGGATGAACCGTCCACTGGGGCGCAGAACGCCCAGTGTCCCATGCGTTCCCCGCACCCGCGGGGATGAACCGGACCCGTCGATCGACCAGGTGATTTCCGGCACGCGTTCCCCGCACCCGCGGGGATGAACCGCCAAGGCGAACGCAACCGAAGCCGAAGCCGCCGCGTTCCCCGCACCCGCGGGGATGAACCGGCCCGCATGGTCGTCAACTGGTCGGCATCGCCGCGTTCCCCGCACCCGCGGGGATGAACCGCCTGATCTGCTCCGTAAACGCTTCAATCCCAAGCGTTCCCCGCACCCGCGGGGATGAACCGGACGCCGTGCTGTTCATCGCCAGCGCCCAGATGCGTTCCCCGCACCCGCGGGGATGAACCGGAAATTCGTCTTGATTGGGGCTTGTGGCCGCACGCGTTCCCCGCACCCGCGGGGATGAACCGATTCAGGCTCGGCAATCTCAACTCTCTCAATTGCGTTCCCCGCACCCGCGGGGATGAACCGCCGGGGGCTTGCCGGCGCATCGGCAGCCACTTGCGTTCCCCGCACCCGCGGGGATGAACCGATCGCCACCGCGGTAGACGCCATGGCCGGACGGCGTTCCCCGCACCCGCGGGGATGAACCGGTGACGGCCTTTAGCTCGAGTGTGAACGTGGCGCGTTCCCCGCACCCGCGGGGATGAACCGGTCTTGATCTCAAGCGCATGGTGCCCGGTCTCGCGTTCCCCGCACCCGCGGGGATGAACCGGAAACGGCGGCGGACAAAGCCGTTCGGGATAAGCGTTCCCCGCACCCGCGGGGATGAACCGCCATGGGCGGGGGCGGCGATGCCGTTCCCGCCGCGTTCCCCGCACCCGCGGGGATGAACCGGATATGCGGCGCTTTGGTCCAGACCAAAACAGGCGTTCCCCGCACCCGCGGGGATGAACCGTCAAAGGCGGAATGTGTGGCGGAACTGAAAACGCGTTCCCCGCACCCGCGGGGATGAACCGCTTTACCGGGGGTCTGATCGGTGGTTGCACCTGCGTTCCCCGCACCCGCGGGGATGAACCGGGCACGGTTTCCAAAATGGCGCAGGGGCAGATGCGTTCCCCGCACCCGCGGGGATGAACCGGGGGCAACGCATGACGGCACAGGCACCTATCAGCGTTCCCCGCACCCGCGGGGATGAACCGGTCCGCGCCAATGACTTCATGCGCAGACCGGAGCGTTCCCCGCACCCGCGGGGATGAACCGAACATCGAGGACGCGTAGACGCCCAGCTTATCGCGTTCCCCGCACCCGCGGGGATGAACCGCCCGCAATGCCGTTCACCCGCACTTTGGCCGTGCGTTCCCCGCACCCGCGGGGATGAACCGGAACCAAACCCCAACGGCGTTAAGCGAATGCGGCGTTCCCCGCACCCGCGGGGATGAACCGGTCGCCCAGCGTCTGGGCGTGTCGCTGACGATGCGTTCCCCGCACCCGCGGGGATGAACCGCGCCATGGGCGGGGCTGCTAGGTGGTCTGGGGGCGTTCCCCGCACCCGCGGGGATGAACCGGCGCAGGGCGAAAACCCTGTCTGGCAGTTGACGCGTTCCCCGCACCCGCGGGGATGAACCGGCGCAGGGCGAAAACCCTGTCTGGCAGTTGACGCGTTCCCCGCACCCGCGGGGATGAACCGGGGTCATCATGCCACCCCCTGCCCCACAGCCGGCGTTCCCCGCACCCGCGGGGATGAACCGAAACCCGCTACTACCTCAACGGCAGTTACTGGGCGTTCCCCGCACCCGCGGGGATGAACCGACGCGGAAACGAAAGCCGCCCGGGTTTGCGGGGCGTTCCCCGCACCCGCGGGGATGAACCGGGGCAGCGCAAGGGCGGCGCAATCGAGCTGACGCGTTCCCCGCACCCGCGGGGATGAACCGGCAAACAGACCGCAGCCGGGATGCCGCCCCAGGCGTTCCCCGCACCCGCGGGGATGAACCGTGGCCAGCGATGCAACCGTTATCGCACTTCACGCGTTCCCCGCACCCGCGGGGATGAACCGCAGCAGAGGCGGCTATTTCCGAACTCGACACGGCGTTCCCCGCACCCGCGGGGATGAACCGATTGCCGCCGATGCGCTTGGCCTTGACTTCTAGCGTTCCCCGCACCCGCGGGGATGAACCGACAACTGGGACGGGATCGTTGCCTGGTTCGCGGCGTTCCCCGCACCCGCGGGGATGAACCGGTCTGGAGAAGACACTATCTTCTCCAACGCCCGCGTTCCCCATATCCGATCTCCCCTTGGGTGTCGCTCGTCGGGGTGATGCTGTGAGACCCTATGGGATGAAAGCGCCTGCACCCCGGATGGGAGTTTCGGCGGCACCAAGGCCAAGGGCCGCGAAACAGGATTTGCGCCGAAAGCCATATCCGCGTTCAGCTACATCGGAAGGAATACGTGTGTGCACATCCAGCGATGTAGCTTTCTATGCACGCTCTTCCTCGTGTTCGCCCTGAGGGAGGACCAAACGATCAGCTCCAGCCAAGCCGGTCTCATCTGACGGACCATTGCAATAGGTGCATAGCTGTCCGGTTTACAAATCCTCGTAAAATCGGTGCAGCACCATATGGTTGTCGAAAGATATCAATCGCCTTGTTTTCTTGATCGCTTGAGGTTTTCACTCTTCTTTTTCGTCAACTGGCAGACCCGTGTTTGGTGCGAGTGGAAGCCTCGGACCAACCATGGTGGCAGCTTTCTGACCACCCCATGTCAGCGCCTGTAACCCCCATTATGGCACCTGTTTCGATGCCAGCTATGCTCCAGGCGCGGGGATTCGATAGACCCGACAGGACCGCACGACCACCGTCCTGTCGGGTTGGCAGAGCGATGATCGTCTACTTGGCTATCGGATCAGCTTCGACGTCATGCAGGAAGAGCTTCAACACCCGAGTGATCGTCCGAGCAGGTGCGGGATCGGTATTCGACGATGACTCGCGGATCAATTTGAGCCAGGCGCGCTCGTTGTCTGTCAGGCTTTCACTCAGAAGATCGGCAATCATCTTCAGCATTTCGAGGCCGTGCGTCTGCTCGATCGCAAGCCGCATGATCACAGCCGGATCATCTTCGAGCGCCTTTGCGAACGCAGGCACCCTGTCGAGCGCCAGCTTCGCGTTGCCCGTCTTGAGCATCGAAATGAAGTTTGCATTCGGAAAACCAGCCTCGCGGGCGATTTCGGCTTGGGTCTTATGATGAAGCTCGTTGATCCGCCGGTCGATGTATTTGGCGAGGCGGCTGTCGGCTTAGGGTGTGGTGCTCATGTCGTTTCCTTGATGCAATCGCACGTCGATGTGCGATGCTTCAAGAATAGCGAGCGGGGCGATGGGGAATTTGTGGGAAACGGGTGACGTTCTCGCCAGTTGCTACGGGCGGAATGCGGTCATGCATTGTGTTTTCTGGGGCGATACTTCTGTCGCTCAGGTTGCCTTTCCAGCGAGGGCAGCCGAACGTGCCCTCAACCCGCTTCCAACGCTTCGCGTTGTTCGATGAGAAACCTTCTGACTGCCGAGTCACCGGTCAACGATATGGCGACCGACAGGGCGTCGGTGGCAGCATTCGCCTGTCGGGAAAGGGTGGCGATGCGGCTTTTGGCCACCCACCAGGGGGCGTGGTTGCGCACCCGGTCCATCGGCAAGGCATCAAGTTCATTGCGCGCTTGGTCGACCTCGCCCAATTCTGCAAGCACCACGGCGCGGCTGATCCTTGCGCCGATGCTGTCGGATTGCGACACCAAGAGGTCATAGAGCGTCCGCAGCGCCGCAAGATTCAGCTGCCCGGTTAATGGGCGCTGGACATGGACCGACTGGATCGCCGCCTCGCATTGATAGCGCCCGAAACGGCCGGCGCGGGCGGCGGTGGTCAGCAGCCCCTCGGCCTCTATGATGCGGCTGCGGTCCCACAGGCGGGTGTCCTGCCGGTCGAGCGGCACGAAGCGCCCGTCCGCATCGCGGCGGGCTTGGCGGCGTGCGTTGCAATAGAGCATCAGCGCCAAAAGCCCTTTCGGCTCAGGTTCTTGCGGCATCAGGTCAGCCACCAAGCGGGCGAGCCAGAGCGCCTCGCCGGTCAGCGCCTCGGGCGCGTCGGGGGTGTCGAGGTTGTCCCAGCCCTGCCCGAAGGCTGCGTATATGGCGTCGAGCACCGCGCCCAGACGTTCGGGCATCTCGTCCGGCGCGGGTATGGCAAAGCGCAGACCGGCGTCGCGGATGCGCGCCTTGGCCCGGACCAGCCGCTGCGACATCGTTGCCGGTTCGACCAGAAAGGCGCGGGCGATGGTCGCCGCGTCAAGGCCTAGCACGGTCTGCAAGATCAGGGGCGCACGCGCTGCCCGATCGATCGCGGGATGGGCGCAGACGAGCATCAGTTGCAGCCGGTCGTCGCCGATCGGACCTTCGGCCGCCGTCGTATCGAACTGAAGGATCAGAGCGGGCTCTGCCGCGCGGCGCACAGCCTGTGCCCGCGCTTCGTTCTTGCGCCGGTTGCGGGCCGCTGTCACAAGCCAGCCTTCGGGGTTCAGAGGCACTCCGGTTTCCGGCCATGTCCGTAGTGCTGCCAGTAGTGCCTCGGACAGCGCGTCCTCGGCTGCGGCTATGTCACGGTCGCGCGCGGCCAATACCGAGAGGAGCCTGCCATAGCTTGCGCGGGCCGCCAGTTCGGCGGCCCGGCGGGCATTTTGCAGGCCGGTCTGGCCTGTCACTGCCCGGTTGCGGGCATGGGCGGCAGCACGGGGCGCACCTCGACCGCGGCGGTGAGCGCCGACGGAGCCTTTGCCGCCCAATCCAGCGCGGTGTCGAGATCGGGCGCCTCGACAATGAAATAGCCGGCAAGCTGCTCTTTGGTGTCGGCAAAGGGACCATCCTCGACCACCCGCTTGCCATCGCGGACGCGCAGGGTCGTGGCAGTGTGCGGTCCTTGCAGGCCGTCGCCGTTGACGACGATTCCGGCCTGCGCCATGGCGGCGATGAAGGCGCTCCACCCGCCCCAATACTCACCCGCCTGTGCCGGATCATTGCGGCGGGCGTGGTCTCGGGATGTTTCGGTCAGAATGAGCATGAATTGCATCGGGAGGTCTCCTTTTGGTTTCAGGTTATCACGAAGGAAGATAAAGTCAGGCCCTCGCCGCCGGATGGCGAGCGAGCAGGAAGAGCGCGGCCGCGATGGCCACGACGACGGTCAGGGTCACGACCTGCGGCAGGCCCATCGCCGCAAAGACGCCATGGACGGCATCCCCGGTCCAGAGCGCGACATAGGCCACCAGCGAGACGGCAAGCACCGGCAGGGCGATGCGCCGGCGCAGGAGCAACAGCACGCCTCCGGCGAGGCCGCCGAACACCCCGATGGCGAAGGCAAGGGTCATCCAGCCCGGATAGCCGGTCATTACCGCCGCCTGTTCAGCCGTCAGGCCCGAGGCGATCAGGCTGGCTTCGGTGGCCGTGACGGACCCCGCGAACTGGACCGCGCCAAAGACGTTCCACGCGATGCCGCCGATGCTGGCCGCATGGAACCAGAGCGGCGGACGCGGGAGGGAGAGGGAAGTGCTGGACACGGGTGCCTCCGATCTGTCCGAAGCGTCCGGGACGGAGGCTTCTGAAAGGATGACACGCAACCAAACGGGATTTCGACAAAGCCAAGATATTTTTTTGACTCCCACGAACGAACACCCATAAACGCCGGTTCGCCGCGAAGAAACAAAGCTTGTGCATCGGAAGCGGCTGCTCCGGATTTAAACACGGGGTCCTTCAGCCGTCCGCTTTGGGCCGACTGCGAGCGATAGAGTGACGGAGGGACACAGTGCGCGCTTTTGGTTGACGCTGCTTGGGACCGGATCTGACCTGCTTCGAGATTTTCCTCCATCAACGACGAGAGGCTGCCCCAAGGAAGGGGTGGACGATGAAGCGAACGATCCGAACCGAAGCGCAGATCATTAGGATCTTGCAGAAGCATAAGGCAGGCGCGAAGTGTGCTGATCTTTGCCGCAAGCATAGGATGGCGGAAGGCACGTTCTATGCGCGGAAGGCGAAATATTCCGGGATGACGATGTCCGAGGCCAAGCGGCTGAAGGCGCTTGAAGACGGGAATGCCAAGCTGAAGCGTCTGCTTGCCCAGCAAATTCTGGACATGGCGGCGAAGAACGATCCGCTGCCAAAGAAATGGTGACGCCAGTCGCGAAGCGCGAAGCAGTCGTGCATCTGTTGGCCCGGTTAGCCTGCCATCGTCGTCTTGCCCTGGATTATCTCGACCACCAGCGCCGCTTAACGCTTCGCCGTCCAAAGCTTGATGCTGTTGTCCATCGTCACACGCATCGCAACCTGCTCCTTTGGCGCATGGGCAGATCTTCACTGGGTCGATACAACCTGAGCGGCCTGACAAGCCAGAAGCGTAGCCCTTGAGACTCAGCAAGATTGTCGTGGGCCAACATGCCGAGCGGATATTGCAGGGCTTCGGCGGCATCCTGCAAGTCGATGGCTATGCCGGCTACAACCGACTGATTGCAGCGGACCGGATCGGTCTGGGCATCCAGCCCGGATACTGTTGGGCGCACGCGCGCCACAAGCTGATCGAGATCACCCGCGGCGAACCCGCTCCGATTGCCGAGGCAGGCGTGGCTCTCATCCGCAATCTCTATGTCATCAAGGCCGAGATCCGCGACAGCGACCCCGACGCCCGACTGGCCGTCCGGCAAGACCGCTCCGCCCCGATCCTCGCCCGCATCGACGACTGGCTGGTCCATCACCGCGCCCGGGCATCAGCAAAGTCACCCTTGGGCGAGGCCGTTGCCTACATCGCCAAATACCGCGATGGCCTCGGGCGCTCCTTCGTCCCGTTCGGCGACCCGTGCGAGGGCTTCGTATTCAGCCACGCAAAGGGTCATCGCCAGCTTGCGCCATGCCGAAGTTCCGAACTCGACGGATGTGTGGCCACGATTGCGGAAATACTCGATCGGCTGGCCGACGAGTTCCAGCAGATCCGGATCGGAGAGTTGCCCGGCCAAGCCCTGCTTCAGGCGAAACATCTGAAGGTCGTCTACGCTGATGGATGCATAGCTAGAGGTCGCGCGACGGAGCTTCTGGTCATGTTCCAAGCGGATGCTGTAGAGCCGGAGAGCCATTTGCTCGTCAGACAGGGGAAACGACGCAGGCGACCGCGGCGCCACCACACCTTTGTCTGCCGCGCGTATTTCGGCCTGTCTGAGCCGGAATTGAAGTTCTGCTACAGCGGCATGTAGCGTTTTGACCGCGTCTCTATAGTCCGCACCGAGGGGCATTCTGAGTTCGGTCTTGTTCTCGAGAAAGGGTCGGAGGCGTGGTGGCACAACGATCCGGGCGTAGTAGCGGCCGTCGCGCTCGAGCAGATAGAGCACCTTCCTCGTCATGCCACACAACGCACTTTGTAACGAACTTTGTAACATCGAAATGGGATGTCGCCCAATGATGCAAGGGTTTCTTTTGTGATCAAAGGGATAGGTGGTGCTGCAAGAGAGGATTGAACTCTCGACCTCTCCATTACCAATGGAGTGCTCTACCACTGAGCTACTGCAGCGCCGGGGCCGAATGCGGGTTTCCGCTTGGCGTGGCGGGTGATTAGACGCATTCCCGGATGGGTGCAAGAGGAATTCCAGTGCCGATGTGCCGCTCTTTTGCGATGCCGTACCTGCCGTTGCGCGTGCCGCCCGCGGCGCAATCTGGACCCGTGACGCGGCTTGGTATAGAGGGGGCGAATGAACGCGGAACCCGAGGACACCAGCACCGGAAAACCGCCGCGCGTGACAGCCAAGTCGTCGCGGGATGCGCGGTTGAAGGCGGCGCTCAAGGCCAATATGGCGCGGCGCAAGGCGCAGGCGCGGGCCAAAGGGGATCAGGGCGGGGCCGTGCGTGACGGTGAAGACAAGAGCGGATGAGGCAGGCCTGATGGATTCGATCGTAGTAAAGGGTGGCGGGGCGTTGAACGGGGTGATCCCGATCGCGGGGGCCAAGAACGCCTGTCTGACGCTTATGCCGGCAACGCTGCTGTCGGAAGAGCCGCTGACGCTGACCAATGCGCCGCGACTGTCGGACATCCGCACCATGACCCAGCTGTTGCAATCGCTGGGGGCCGAGGTTGCAGGCCTGCAGGACGGGCAGGTGCTGGCCATGTCGAGCCACGCCATCACCAACCACACCGCCGATTACGACATCGTGCGCAAGATGCGCGCCTCGATCCTTGTGCTCGGGCCGATGCTGGCGCGTGATGGCCATGCGATCGTGTCCTTGCCGGGGGGCTGTGCCATCGGGGCGCGGCCGGTCGACCTGCATCTGAAGGCGTTCGAGGCGATGGGGGCCGAATTGGACCTGCGCGACGGCTATGTTCATGCCAAGGCGCCCGGCGGCAGGCTGAAGGGCGCGGTTGTCGAATTTCCCTTCGTCTCGGTCGGGGCGACCGAGAATGCGCTGATGGCAGCCACGCTGGCCAAGGGCACGACCGTCTTGAAGAATGCGGCGCGCGAACCCGAAATCGTCGATCTGGCACAGTGCCTGCGCAAGATGGGCGCCCAGATCGAGGGCGAGGGCACGTCGACCATCACCGTGCAGGGCGTCGACCGTCTGCATGGCGCGACCCATCCCGTCGTGACCGACCGGATCGAATTGGGAACCTATATGCTGGTTCCGGCGATCTGCGGGGGCGAGGTTGAACTGCTGGGTGGGCGGATGGAACTGGTGGGCGCTTTTGCCGAAAAGCTGGATCAGGCAGGCGTGTCGGTCAGCGAAACCGCGCGGGGGCTGAAGGTCAGCCGCAAGAACGGCGAGGTCAAGGCGGTTAATGTGACGACCGAGCCTTTCCCCGGTTTCCCGACCGACCTGCAGGCGCAGATGATGGCGCTTTTGTGCACGGCTGACGGGGTTTCGGTGCTGGAAGAGAAGATCTTCGAGAACCGTTTCATGCATGCGCCCGAACTGATCCGCATGGGGGCCAAGATCGATGTCCATGGCGGGACGGCCACGGTGACGGGTGTGAAGAAACTCAAGGGCGCGCCGGTCATGGCGACCGACTTGCGTGCCAGCGTCAGCCTGATCCTCGCCGGTCTGGCGGCCGAGGGCGAAACCGTGGTTAGCCGCGTCTACCACCTCGACCGGGGTTACGAGCGGGTGGAAGAGAAACTCTCGGCCTGCGGCGCGCAGATCGAACGGATCACGGGCAACTGATGACGGATGCACGCTTTGAAGATGGCGAGGACGCGCCGCTGAAACTGCTGGCGCAGGGGGCCGATGACCTGCCGGTGATATCGGCGCTGGTGCAGGACGCGGTGCTGCAGGCGCCCGACATGACGTGGCAGCAGGCCAAGCGACGCTTTGCCTGCTTGCTGAACCGTTTCCGCTGGGAAGACCGCGCCGCCGCCGAAACCGCGGGGCGCCGCTACGAACGGGCGCGTGCGCTGCTGGTCGTGGATGGTGTCACGGCGGTGCGCTCTTTCGGGTTCGACCGGAAGGACAAGGATCTTGTGTTGTCCGTCCTGTCGCTTGGCTGGACGGCGGGGATGGATGGCGCGGGGAAGCTGACACTTGTCCTTGCCGGAGACGGCGCGGTGGAGATCGAGGTCGAGGCGCTGGATCTGACCTTGCAGGACGTGACCCGCCCCTACCTCGCCCCGTCGGGCAAGGCGCCCGACCACGGGCTCTGACACCGCGCTGCCCTTTCACGCTGGAACAAATATCCTGCGAGGGGGAGGAGCGGGAACCGCGACGGGGGGCTGCACAAGCCCCCCTTCTTCGCCGAGCCGAAGGCGAGATAATGGCTTGCGGCGGCACGCCGCTCCGCCGGATCACCGGTGCGATCACTGGCCTTTCGCAAAGCCCGCCGTTGCGCTATAGCGCCCGCTTCAAGGAGGGCCGCCATGACCCAGAACCCGCCGAACCTTCGCCCCGATCTTGCGCGCGCAGCGGTGCCCGACACGCGCCGTGCCGGACAGCCGACCATCGGCATGGTGTCGCTTGGTTGTCCCAAGGCGCTGGTGGACAGCGAACGCATCCTGACGCGCCTGCGGGCCGAGGGGTATGCGATCAGCCCCGATTACAGGGGCGCGGATGCGGTCATCGTAAACACCTGCGGTTTTCTCGACAGTGCCAAGGCCGAAAGTCTGGAAGCCATCGGCGAGGCCTTGGTTGAAAACGGGCGGGTGATCGTCACGGGCTGTCTGGGGGCCGAGCCGGATTACATCACTGGCGCGCATCCGCGCGTGTTGGCCGTGACCGGACCGCATCAATACGAATCCGTGCTCGATGCCGTGCACAAGGCCGTGCCGCCGTCGCCCGATCCGTTCATCGATCTTTTGCCCGCGACGGGCGTTTCGCTGACGCCGCGGCATTACAGTTATCTGAAGATTTCCGAGGGCTGCAATCACGCCTGCAAGTTCTGCATCATTCCCGACATGCGCGGCAAACTGGTCAGCCGTCCGGCCCATGCCGTGCTGCGCGAGGCGGAAAAGCTGGTCGAAGCGGGCGTGCGCGAGTTGCTGGTGATTTCGCAGGACACCTCGGCCTATGGATTGGACCGCCGCCATGACCTTTCGCCTTGGAAGGGCGGCGAGGTGCGGGCGCATATCACCGATCTGGCGCGCGAGCTGGGGCGGTTGGGGGCCTGGGTGCGGTTGCATTACGTCTATCCCTATCCGCATGTGCGCGACCTGATTCCGCTGATGGCGGAAGGGTTGGTGCTGCCTTACCTCGACATTCCGTTCCAGCATGCCCACCCCGACACGCTGCGCCGCATGGCGCGGCCTGCCGCTGCGGCCAAGACGCTGGACGAGATCGCCGCGTGGCGGGCGCAATGCCCCGATATCACGCTGCGCTCGACCTTTATCGTGGGCTACCCCGGCGAGACGGAAGCCGAGTTCCAGACGCTGCTCGACTGGCTGGACGAGGCGCAACTCGACCGGGTCGGCTGCTTCAAATACGAGAATGTCGCCGGGGCGCGGTCGAACGCGCTGCCCGACCATGTGGCGGAAGAGGTCAAGCAAGAGCGGTTCGAGCGTTTCATGGAAAAGGCGCAGGCGATTTCGCAGGCCAAGCTGGAAGCCAAGGTCGGTCGCACCTTGCAGGTGATCGTGGACGAGGTGGACGGCGAAGGCGCCACCTGCCGCACCATGGCCGACGCGCCCGAGATCGACGGCAACCTGTTCATCGACGAGGATTTCGAGACCCTGATGCCCGGTGACATTTTGGCTGTCACGGTCGAGGAAGCCAGCGATTACGACCTGTGGGGCCGCCGCGTCTGAAGCGGCGGTTTCAGGGCGGGCGTCGGAAACCGATATTTTCGGATGAAACGCCGCTTATCTTAAGTATAGTTAGCGTCAGGCGGGCAATGATCCGCCGTCAACAGGGACGTGGAACTATGAATATCTCTCGCAACTTCATGGTGATCGGTAGTCTGTATCTGCTTGTCGGGATCGGTCTGGGCAGCTTCATGGGCGGGTCGGGCGACCATACGCTTGCGCCTGTCCATGCCCATATCAACCTTTTGGGCTTTACGCTGATGACGGTGTTTGGCCTTGGCTACCGGCTGGTTCCGGCGCTGGCCGGTGGCGTGCTGGCCACGCTTCATTTCTGGTTGCACCAGATCGGTGCGCTGGTCTTGCTGGTGGGTCTGTTCTTGCTGATGAGCGGGGCGGTTGGCGAAGGCATCGGCATCATCTTTCCCTTTGCCGAGTTGGCCGTGCTGGCCGGTGCGGTCTGCTGGGCTGTGAACCTGTTCAAGACCGTCTGAGCGGTTCATCGACCTTTGACGACAGGGGCCGGGCTGTGCGCCCGGCCCTTTTTTGCCTTCCAGACTGGAAGGAAAGCGGGCAGCATTGCAGCGATCCTTTCGATGGAGTGTGGAATGGACCGGCTCGACTGCGACCGTATGTTCGTCGCCGTGATGGAGACGGGCAGTTTTTCCGGTGCCGCGCGGCGGCTTGGCACATCGTCGGGGCAGGCCTCGAAACTGGTGTCGCGGCTGGAAGCCGACCTTGGGGTGCGGCTGTTGAACCGCACGACGCGCGCGCTTGCGCCGACCGAGGTGGGGCAGGCCTATTTCGACCGGTTGCGGGGGCTTCTGGAAGATTTCGACAGTCTCGACGCGCTGGTCAAAAGCCGCAGCTCTGCTCCGCGTGGCGTGCTGAAGCTGACTGCGCCGCTGACCTTTGGCATCGTCCAGCTTGTGCCTGCGCTGAATGATTTTGCGGTGGCCTATCCGGATATCGCATTGGATGTAAGTTTTTCCGACCGCGTGGTGAACCTGGTGGACGAGGGTTTCGATGCGGCGATACGGGCGGGGCGCCCGGTCGATTCCAGTCTGATCGCCAGAAAGCTGTGCGGCATGCGAATCGTGACCGTCGCGTCGCCGGATTATCTGGCGCGTCGTGGCGTGCCGGTGCATCCGCGTGACCTTGCCGCGCATGATTGCATCATCGACTCGAATTATCGCGACCCGCTGCAATGGCGGTTCGACACGCCCGCCGGAACGGTGAGCGTACCGCTGCAGGGGCGCTTGCGCTATTCCAATGCCGAAGCCTGCCTGCTGGCCGCCGAGTCCGGTCTGGGCATCGCCAATGTTCCCGATTTCGTCGTGGCCGAGAGCCTTGCCGCGGGCCGCACCACGGCGCTGTTTGCCGATCTGGCGCAGGATTTCGGCGGCATCTATGTGGTCTATCCGCCCGGACGCCACCTTGCCGCGAAGGTGCGGGTGTTGGTCGATTTTCTGACCGCCCGCTACCGTGGCTAGGCGCATCTATTCCAAATCGGAAGCAATATCCTTCTGAAGGGCGGGATTATGTAGCGGACGGGTGTGCGTTATCTATCCCGCATCGTTACCAACAAGGATCATCGCCATGACCACCGCTTCGCTTTCCACGTCTTCCGCCTCGAACGCCGATCTTGCCGCCACGCTGTTGCGCGTGACCTCGGGGGTCTGGTTCCTGCTGCATGCAGGGCTGAAGATCTTTGTCTTCACACCCGCAGGCACCGCAGGGTTTTTCGAGTCGATCGGGCTTCCCGGACCGCTTGCCTATCTGGTGATCGCGGCTGAACTGCTTGGCGGGCTTGCGCTGATCGCGGGCTTCAAGACCCGCATCGTCGCGCTTGGCCTGTCGGTCGTGCTGCTCGGGTCGATCTATACCCCGCATTTCGCCGCCGGCTTCTTCTTTTCGAACCCGAACGGCGGCTGGGAATTCCCTGCTTTCTGGGCGATCACCCTTTGGGCTTTGGCCCTGCTGGGGGATGGCGCCTATGCTTTGGGCAAATCTGCCCGCTGATCTGCCCCGTTGGTCCCATCCGAGGAGAACTGCCATGTCTACCGCCGCCGCGCCCTTCGAGATCGGCACTGTCCGTCTTGTCGTCAATGATCTGGCCAAGGTCGCCGATTTCTACATCTCTGCCCTTGGTCTGGAAAAGCTGGGGGGCGATGGCAGCCATGCCCGCCTTGGCGTAGGCGGCAGGACGCTGGTCGAGCTGATCGCCGACCCTGCCGCGCGCCGGAGTTCGAAGCGCGAGGCGGGACTGTTCCACACCGCTTTTCTGTTGCCTGCGCGTGCCGATCTGGGGGCGTGGGTGCACCATGCCTTTGACCGCCGCTTGCAGGTGCAGGGGGCATCGGACCATCTGGTGAGCGAGGCGCTTTATCTGGCCGATCCGGAGGGTAATGGCATCGAGATCTACACCGACCGCCCGCGTGAGCGCTGGACCGGGGCGGATGGCAAGATCAAGATGTCGACCGACCCGCTGGATATCGACGATCTTGCCGCGGCAGCCCGTGGCCCGTGGCGGGGCGCGCCCGAAGGCACGGTGGTCGGGCATATCCATTTGCAGGTCGGAGATGTCGCGCAGGCCGAGGCGTTTTACCGCGACCGGCTCGGGTTTCCGGTGATGGCGCATTATCCGGGCGCGGCGTTCTACGGGTCGGGCGGGTATCACCACCACATCGCGACCAACGTGTGGAGCAGCCGGGGGGCGGGGGCGCGCACCTATGGCACGGGTCTTGCGGGATTTAGCATCCTTGCCGACAGCCCGCCCGCCGAGACCGAGGTGACCGATCCTTGGGGTATGGCGATCACGTTCGAGCCGAAGGTCGCAGCTTGACTGCGTGGCGCGGGGTCTAGACCAGACCTCGCGCTACGGCGGCCATGGCGGCCTGCGTGCGGTTCGACACCTCGAGCTTCTGGCAGACCGACCGGACGCACATTTTGACGGTCGTTTCCGGAACGCCTATGCGCGACGAGATTTCCTTGTTCGTCGACCCCGAGACCAGTTCGCGCAGCACATCACATTCGCGCCCGGACAGCTTTGACGCGGGGGAGTCCTGCCGCGGCGCGACCATCGTTCGCAGCATATCGGCAGGGTAGTATGTCTCGCCCGCCGCGACGAAGCGGATCGCACTGATAAGGGATTTGGTGGCCAAGGTCTTGGGAATGTAGCCGCGGACGCCGAGACGCATCACCTTTTCCAGCGCTTCGAGGCGGACGTTGCCCGAAAACAGAACGACGGCGGTATCCGGTGCCGCCGCAATCATGCGTTCGAAACCGGTCAGGCCATTCATTCCCGGCATGTCAAGATCGAGCAGGATTACGTCGAAGTCAGGGTCGGCCGTGGCGATATCGATCGCACGTGCCAAAGTGTTCGCGGTCTGGACTTTGAAATCGCCTTCGGTTGTCAGAAATACTTCCATCATGTCGACAATGAGACGATGGTCGTCGGCGACCAGAACCTTGAGTTCCTTTTTCATTTAACGTGATTCTCTCTTTCATAATTGCCAATGATGAATGCAGATGAATCACGAATTCGCAAGAAGGGGTAATATTATTACAGAGATTTTAGCGTAAAAGATAGTATGCTGAAACTTTGCGCGATTTTCCCATCGAAGGTTTATCCGCCCGGGCTGGTTTGCGACCGGCGCCCGATGCGCCGAAGATGGTTCCGAGCGCGACGATTTCGGAACGGTCACGCTTTGGCGAAAGGTGCCCCGGCGCGTGCCGGGGCCAGTCGCAGTTAAGGCAGTGAATGGCCGACAGGTCAGTGGTGGCCATGATTATGTATAGGTGGGCGCAATCATGCCTGCAACGTAGATTCTTGCGAATTTGTGCTTCGGGGGCAATGTCAATAGTTCGCATAAAATCTAAAGATGGGTGATCCGGCACTTTTGAATCGATCGCCGGAAGCGTTTCGGCAGGCGCACTTTTAATATTGTGCACACCCTTGGTTGAGTTTGTGCCAGCATAAAGTATAGGCGGTCTGTCGGGGTATAGCGAAGAAGCGAGGGGATGGATTGCCGGTATTGCCCCATATTATAATTTTATCATGCGCCGGTGCCTGGCGTGCTGCGGTTGGGGCCGCAGAAGAACATGTTCGCCGATCCAGCGGTACTACCGCAATGACGCCTTGGGGTGGAAGCGGGTCGTCGGGTTCGGCATCAAGAATTCCCCGGCTTCGACCGGTGGGAATGGTCGCCCTCGGATCAGAAAACAGCGGAGGCGCGAGGGGCGTCGCCGTGAAACAGGACGCTAGAATGAATAAATTTCTTACTTCGACGGCCTTTGTGACTGGTGTCGCAATCGGCAACGCCGCTCTCGCTCAGGCAGTTTTCCCCGATCCGGCCGCTGATCCCGTCCCGACCGCGTCGGTCTCGCTGCTCGAAGGCATTCTCGCAGATGCGGCCGACCTGTCGGCCACCGCCATCGGTTCGCTGGGTTCGGGCGCTATGACCGCCACGATCGCGGGCCAGATGGGCGCTCCGGCAGGCATCGGCTCCGGCCTCGTGATCGCGCTGGTTGGCAACAACTAATCTAACCTGCGGGGTGGCGTGGGGCTTTTGGCGCTGCGCCACCTTGCGCTTAAGTGCGCCTGCCGGTCGGGTTTCGTTGCGGTCCTTGTGAATGGCTGGAAAAATGTTAACGTTTGATAACGGCGCCTATCGGGGCGCGGTTTTGCTTGTCATTTGTGCAGGGTATCATGACCGGACGGTACGCAGCGGCAAGCCGGGATATCATTTCCGAGGATTTCGACGGGGACGCAGTGGTTCTGAATCTGGCCTCGGGGCAGTATTTCGGGATGAACGGGGCGGCGTCGGCGGTGTGGTCGCTGCTGATGGCGGGGGTCGGCAGCGCGCAGATCGCGGCGGGGATGCGCGACGCGGCGGGGCTTGCGCCGTTCCTTGAGCGGTTGGTCGCGTTGGGTCTGATCGCGCCGAGTGCCGAGACGGCTGAGAACATGGGTGCCGGCGATGCGGCGAGGCTTGCGGCTTTGGCCGAAGCGCCGGTCGTGGATGTGTTCGACGATCTTTCGGATTTGATCCTTGCCGATCCTATCCATGATGTGGATGCCGACATGGGCTGGCCCCATAGTCCGGCCCCTGCGGCGGATGCGTCGCGGGGCTGATGGTGCAGGCGCTGCGGTTCCGCGACATTGCCCAAGGGATCGCGGACTATCTGGCGCAGTTCGATGCAGTTTTTGCCGGGCTGCCGGAGCGTCTGGCTTTCGATGCCGGCGGGGTGCGTTTTTCGGTGGCTTCGAACCTGCCCGGCTGGCTGGAGGGGGCCGCGCCACTGCTGCAAGGCGCGGGGCAGGGCTG
Organism: Gemmobacter aquarius; assembly: GCF_003060865.1. NCBI lineage: Bacteria > Pseudomonadati > Pseudomonadota > Alphaproteobacteria > Rhodobacterales > Paracoccaceae > Paragemmobacter > Paragemmobacter aquarius. The sequence continues at coordinate 2,534,059 of NZ_CP028918.1, read as the reverse complement.
CGGGGAAGCGGTGCGGATTGCGGTGGTGGACGCGGCATCGCCGTTTCGGGGGCTGCGCTGGGCCGACGCGTTCTACCATGCGCGCGAGGTCGAGATGGCGCTGGAGCCTACGCCGTTCCGGCTGGTTTACATGCCGGAATACGGGTTCTGGCAGGTCTATGACCGCGCGGCCCGTGTCGGGGTGCAGTGGATGGAGACGCCCGGGTCGCGGCCGCCGTGGGACGGGGGCGCGCCGCTGCGGGCGTTTTTGCACTGGGCGCTTGCCGGTGCGGACCGCGGGTTGGTGCATGCCGGAACGCTGGCGTGCGGGGATGCAGGCGTGCTTTTGGCCGGTGCGGGCGGGTCGGGGAAATCGGGTACGGTGATTGCGGGGGTGCTGGCGGGGCTTGCGACGGTCGGGGACGATTACGTGCTGGCGGCGCTTGATGCGGGGCCGGTGGCGATGCCGGTTTTCAACACGCTCAAGCAGGATCCCGCGGGGTTCGGGCGGCTTGGTCTTGGCCGGTATCTCGACCCTGCGCCGCCGCTGAACTGGCAGGAAAAGCACCAGTTCACGCTGCGCGCGCTGACGGGGGCGGGGATGCCTGCGCGGATCGGGTTGCGGGCGATCCTTTTGCCGAAGGTGGCAGGGGTCGGACCAAGCCGTCTGGCACCTGCCACGCCGCGCGAGGCGTTTCTGGCGCTGGCGCCTTCGAGCCTGTCGCAGAACACGGGCGAGCGGGGCGGGTCGGTGGCCTTTATCGCGCGGCTGACGCGGATGTTGCCGTGCCATGTGCTGCATCTGGGGCCTGATCCGGTGGAAGTGGCCGGTTTCCTGCGGGAGTTCATCGAAGGCGGCGCGGCATGAGGACGGCGGTCATCATCCCGACTTACAACCGCGCGGCGTTCTTGCCGCATGCGATCGGGTCGGTCTTGCGGCAGGGGGCCGTGGACGAGATCGATGTGATCGTGGTCGATGACGGGTCGCAGGACGGGACGCCCGCAGTCTTGGCCGCGCTGGCACGGGATCATGCCAATCTGCTGGTGGTGCGGCAGGCCAATGCGGGGGTTGCGGCGGCGCGCAATGCGGGGCTTGCGGCGCTGACGGCGCGGCATGATCTGGTGAGCTTCCTCGATTCCGACGATGTGATGCCCGCGGGGCGGATCGCGGCGGATGCGGCGGTGCTGCGGGACCGGCCCGAGCTTGATCTGACCTATGGGCGGATGCTGCTTGTGGACGCTTTGGATTACGCGCGGCTTGCGCCGACCGAGGGGGCGCGGCGGGCCGATGTGGTGGGGATCAGCCTGTCGGCCGCCCTGATGCGGCGGCGCGTGATCGAGCGTGTCGGCAGGGTGGACGAGAGTTTCCGGCAGGCCGAGGATACCGATTACCTGCTGCGCGTCTTTGAGGCGGGACTCCGGTTCGAGCAGACCGCGACGGTTTGCGTCTATTACTTGCAGCACGGCGCGAACATGACCCGCGACCTTGCCGAGGTGCGGCGCTATTTCGTGCGGGCGCTGCATCTTTCGGTCAGGCGGCGGGCGGCCGATCCGGCGTTGCGGTTGGTCAAGCCCGATTTCGCGCTGGCCCCCTGATGGAAAGCGGGTTTTTGTGATGGAGTATTCGGTCGTCATTCCGGCGTGGAACGCGGCAAGCACCTTGTTGCAGACCATCGCCTCGGCCCGCGCGCAAACCGTGCCGCCGCGCCGGATCGTGGTGGTGGATGACGGATCGACCGACGCGACGGCCGAGGTGGCGGCGGGCGCCGGTGCGGTGCTGATCCGTCAGGCCAATGCGGGGCCGGGTTCGGCCTGCATGGCAGGGATCGCTGCGACCGATACGCCGCTGGTGGCGCTGCTGGACGCGGACGATCTTTGGTTTCCCGACAAGATGGAGCGCCAGATCGCGGTGCTTCTGGCGCGGCCGGAGGTCGAGATCGTCTCGGGGGCTGTCAGGACATTTGCTTCGGATGACCCGCTGCACCGGCCCATGGTGCAAAGCGGGATGTTGCGCCCGACGCTGGTGATACGGCGCGGGGTGTTTGACCGGATCGGGCCGATCGAGGACATGCCGGGGTTGCGGGGGGATATGCTCGACTGGCTGGCGCGGTTTCGCCACGCCGGGCTTTGTGCCGAAGAGCTGCCCGATGTGGTGGCGCTGCGCCGCGTGCATCGCGGGTCGCTGTCCTTTGGCCGCGATGCGCTGCGCGACCGTGGCTATATCGAGGTCGCCCGACGCGCCTTGATGCGACGGCGGGCGATGGCAGAAGGCGGGGGCGGGACATGATGCGGCGTATCGCTGCCACGCGGCACTTTCCGCGCCTTGGCTGGGCGTGGCCGAGGGGCGATCTTGACCTGCTCTTGCGGGCTGCGGCCCATAGCGATGCGGCCGAGGCGCGGGCGGCGTTCGGGGTCTGGCTGGCTGACCGCGTGCTGGACGATGCCACGTTTCGCGACCACCGTTTGCTGGCAGGGATTGCGGCGCGGTTCGGGCGTGCGGGGTTGGCCGATCTGCCCGCCTATCCGCGTCTGGCGGGTTTGCAGCGGCAATTGTGGACGCGGTCGCGCATGGCCTTTGCCGACAACCTGCCCGCTTTGGCGCGGCTGGCCGAGCGCGGGGTTACGGTGATGCTGCTGAAGGGGGGCGCAAGGATCGCGGCCCATCCCGAGGCGATGGGGGCGCGGCTGGCGCATGACCTCGACATTCTTGTGCCTGCGGGGCAGGTCGGCCTGGCGATCGATACGCTTCACGGTCAGGGCTGGCGGCCCACGACCGGCGAAAGCCTGTTTGCGCTGCGGGCGCGGGCGGGGCATCTGCGGTCGGTCAACTTTCAGGCGGGGCGGTTCGGGGACATCGATCTGCACCGTCTGGCGATGGGGCGGGACAGCCAAGGCGTCGATGCGGCGCTGTGGCAGGGGGCGTGCAGCGGGGCCGTTCTGGGCCAGCCCGTGCTGTACCCCGACCCCGCCGGACTGCTTGCGACATCGCTTTGGCACAGCGGGCTGGACGCGCATGTGCACAGCGACTGGATCGTGGATTGCGCCGCGACGATTGCGAAGGGCGGGGTGGATTGGGACCGGGCGCTGTGGCTGATCGGGGCCGGGGGCGGCAGCTTGCCCGCGCTGATCGCGCTGAGCTATGTGGCCGGGCCTTTGGGCGGCGCTGTGCCCGAGGCGGTGCTTTCTGCCTTGGCGCAGGCGTCGCCTGCGGGGATCGCGCGGGTGCCCGTGATGCTCGAGGCGCGGCCCAGAAGCCAGTGGTCGGTGCCGGTCAGGCTGGCGCGCGGGCTGGTCAAGCAGGTGCGGCTTGCCCGCGAGCGCCGATTTGACGAGGGGGAGCGGCCCTTGCGCCTGCGCTACGGCGGGCGGGGAGAAGGGGCGGGCGAGGCGGGGCTGGACCTGCTGCTGGGCCGGATTGCCGAAGGGGTGGGGCGCATCCGGCTGGAGCTGGAGTTGGCGGTGGTGCTGCCTGACCGGCCGCGGCGGTTATGTCTGGAGTTGCATACCGCCACGGGGCATGTGGCGCGCCTGCGTTATACGTCTGCGCTGCGGCCCAAGGGGGCGGTGCGGTTGCGTCTGGCGGCGACACTCGCGCTGCCCGAAGGGGCTGCGGGGCCGTTGTGGCTGGCAAGCCGTCCTGCCCGGCATTTGCGGCCCACTGCGACGGAAGCTGAACGCGAGAGTTACGCGGCGCTGCCCGTGGCTGCCGTTCGGGTGATTTTGACGCCGTTGCCCTGAGGCCCGTGCGACGAGGGCTGTTGACGCCCGGCATGGTCGCCGTAAGTTGGCGCATGGAATTCCGGTCTTTCATGGATGTGGCGCTGAACGAGGCGCAGGCGGCGGCGGCGCGGGGCGAGGTGCCGGTGGGCGCTGTGGTCGTGCGGGGTGGCGTGGTCGTGGCCCGTGCGGGGAACCGGACGCGCGAGTTGTGCGATCCGACGGCCCATGCCGAGGTGCTGGCGATACGCGCGGCCTGTGCGGCGCTGGGGTCGGAGCGGTTGGTGGGGCATGACCTTTACGTGACACTGGAGCCTTGCCCGATGTGCGCGGCGGCAATCTCGGCGGCGCGGATCGGGCGGCTTTACTATGGCGCGGGCGATCCTAAATCGGGCGGCGTGGCGGTGGGCGCGCGGGTATTTTCGCATCCCCAATGCCACCATGTTCCCGAGGTTTATGACGGCATCGCGGCGGGCGAGGCCGAGGCCTTGTTGCGCGGGTTCTTTGCAGGGCGGCGCTGACGCCTGCTGTCGGCACCGGGGCGCTGCCCCGGACCCCGGGATATTTGAGCCAAGGAGAAACGGTCAGGGGGAAAGAGTCAGGTGGTTTCGACGATGATATCCGGGACGACCCCCGAGCGGGTGATGTAGGGCGCTACATCATGGCCCTTGAAAAGGCCGTGACGGGCGACGAGCACCGTGCCGCAGCCTGCGGCGGCGCCGCCGAGCGTGTCGGTGTGGAGCGTGTCGCCCACCATGGCGAGGCGGTGGGCGGGATGGCCTGCGCGGGCGATGGCTTCGTGGAACGCATCGGGGAAGGGTTTGCCGAACCAGTGGGTTTCGAGCGGGAGGGCATCGAGCAGGGCGTGGGCATAAAGGCCCGGCTCGAGCGAGAGGCCGTCTTCGCGCGGGGCGACGAGGTCGGGGTTGGCGATGACGAGGGGGCGGGGGTTTCTGGCCAGCGCCCCGGCGAGGCGGGCTTGCAGCGCATCGGTCCAGCGGGCGGTGGACAGGAAGAGTATCGCATCGGCGCTGTCGAAGGCGGCGGGGTTGGTTACGGCGTCGATGACGGTGGCGGGGATGTCCGCGAAGCTGTCGCCTGCCGCCGAGATCGCGGCCCAGCGGGCATCGGGTGCGAGGGCGGTCAGGCGGGCGACCGCGACATCGCGCGAGGTGACGACCTCGGAGGCGGTGAAGTCGAAGCCGAGGCGGTGGTATTTCGCGAGGATCTGGTCGCGGGTGTAGCTGGCGGCATTGGTCAGGACGGTCAGGCTTTTGCCGCGCGCGCGCAGGTCGGCCATGCGGGCGACAGCGCCGGGGATCGCGGTTTCGCCGACGTTGAGCACGCCGAAGGCATCAAGAAGGAAGCCGTCGTAATGGTCGGCGGCCTCTGCCAATGTCGGCAGATGCAGCGAGGTTGCGGGGAAGATGGCGGCGGGAAGGCGGGGGCGGACCGCCTCGTAGCGGGCGAAGGCGGTTTCGGTGTCGTGCGGGTACATGGGCTATGTCCGGTTCTTGGGGGGCTGGCCTTGGTTCCCCCGTTCATCTTTGCTCTAAATACTCTGGGTCGTCCTTCGGGTTCGCCATCGGTCCGAGAGCCAGATGGACGGGGGGTGAAACCCCGGCGGGTTCAGCCTGTCAGACGCTGGTGAACCCGCCTTCGACCATCAGCAGATCGCCGTTCACCATGTCCGATGCCGAGGAGGCGAGGTAGAGGGCGGCATCGGCGATCTCGACCGGTTCGGCGAAGCGGCGGGCAGGGGTGGCAGCGATGAAGGGGCCGGATTTTTCCGGCGGGCCCCAGACCGAGCGGCCCATGGGCGTCATCACCACAGTGGGGCAGATGGCATTTATCTGGATGTTGTGACGGCCCCATTCGGCGCAGAGCGATTTCGTAAGCGCGTTCAGACCGCCTTTGGAGGCGGCATAGGCGGCGTGGTCGTCGATGGCGACAACTCCGGTTTGCGACGAGATGTTGATGATCTTGCCGCGCTGTTGCGCGATCATGGCGGGGGCGAGGGTTTGCGCCAGAAGGAAGGGGGCGCGCAGGTTGACGGCCATGGTTTCGTCCCACCAGTCTGGCGAGATCTCGGTGGCGGGGGCGATGCGGGCGATGCCTGCGGAATTGACGAGGATGTCGATGGTGCCCCATGCGGCGAGGGCCTGTTGCGCGGCGGTGACGGGGCCTTGGCGGCTGGCCATTTCGGCTTCGATCGTCAGGCAGGTGCGGCCTTTCGCGCGGACGCGGGCGGCGGTTTCGGCGAGGCCTGTCGCGTCGCGGGCGACGGCGATGATATCGGCCCCCGCATCGGCAAAGACTTCGGCGATTTCGGCGCCGATGCCTTTGGAGGCGCCGGTGATCAGGGCCTTGCGGCCCGAAAGACTGAAGCGGTCGGTCCAGTTTGGCATGGGTTTACCTTTGGTCTTGTCGGGATTGCGGCCCCCCCCCCACCCCGGCCCTCCCCCACGGGGGGAGGGAGGCGAGGGGCTTGAGAGCGAGGCTTTCGGACTTGTCGGAGAGGGTCGTTTGCGGATGTCTGACGGGGTTTGCGCCCCCCTCCCCATTGGGGGAGGGGGGAAAGGTGCTGTCATTCGAGGTTGGTGTGGCGCGCGCGCATGGCGGCGGGGTCGGCGCCGATGTGGCCGCGCAGGGCGAGGACGAGAAGTTCGAAGGTCAGGTATTGCGCGCCCTCGAACAGCGACCCCATGGGGAGGACCGAGGCTGCGGCGGGGCCGGTGTCGTTTGCCATGGTCTGGGCGGGGATGGTCAGGACGGTGTCGCAGGCGGTGGGGGCGGAGCCGGACGGCTGGGCCGTGATGCAGGCGGTGCGGGCGCCGGCCTTGCGGGCGACACCGATCAGGCCGTCTACGGTGGAAAAGCCGCCGGGGCCTGCGGAAACGATCAGCAGGTCGCCTGCACCCACGGGCGGGGCGGACATGTCGCCCACCATATGTGCGTCGAGGCCGAGGTGGTAAAGGCGCATGGCCAGCGCCCGCATCATCAGCCCTTCGCGGCCTACGCCATAGGCGACGATGCGTCTTGCCTGCGCCAGTTCGGTGACGAGGGCCGACAGTTCGGCGGGGTTCACGGCGGCGGTGGCGTCGCGGATTTCGGCGGCGGCGCGGGTGGCGAGTGCGGCGAGGTCTTGCATGGGCGGGCGTCCGGTTCGGGGTTTTCTGCAGCGTGCGGCGGTTGGGGCGCGAAGAGAAGAGGTATCGGGGGGGGGCTGGGGGGGCTGTGGCCCCCCTCACCCCGACCCTCTCCCCCGGAGGGGAGAGGGAGGTGCCCTTCCTGTGATGGAAGGAGGCGGTTGCACCCCCGCTTCGGTCAGGAGGAGGAGGGGAGCGAGGCGTTCACCGCTTGGGCGAGAAGGCCGGTTTCGTCGAGCAGGTCGAGAAGCGTGTAGCGGCTACGCAGGAAGCGGGCGTTGAGGGTGGTGCGCTGGAGGTAGGCGCGGTCGACGCCGATTTCGGCGGCATCGGCGGGGGCGCCCGCGGCGTGGAGGGCGGCGCGCATCTGGTCGGCTGGCATGAGTTGGGCGCGGAGGCGGGTTTGCAGCCGTGGCCATTCGGCGCGCAGGGTTTCGATGCGGGCACGGTGGGCGGCACGGTCGATGTGTTTGGCGCGGGTTTCCTCGATCGCGCGGGTGGCGATTTCGCCGGGGCCGAAGGCGGCGAGGATCGCGGCGATCTTGTCGTCGAGGGTGGGGGCCGTGTCGGCAAGGGCGGGGTCGAGGCGGCTGAGGTCTTGCGCCAGAAGCCAGTCGTAAAGGCGCAGGGTCATGGTGCAGCCCACGGCCACGCAGGCCCCGTGCGAGACGCGTTCGCCGCCTTGCATCAGGTCGTCCATTTCCCACAGATGCGCGATCTGGTGATCGGCGCCGGATGCGGGGCGCGAGGAGCCGTGCAACTCCATGGCAAGGCCGACGAGGGTGAGGCCGGTGAAAAGCCCGCTGATCGCGGCGGGGTCGCCTGCGGCGATGGCGGCAGGTTGGCCAAGCCATGCGCGCAGCGAGCCTTGCACCAGCGGCCATGCGACATCGTCGATGGCCTCAACGCCGAGGGTGTCGGCGATGATCCAGTCCCCGCCGGCGGGGATTTTTCCGGCAAGGTCGCCGTAGCCCCAACCTGTCATCGCAGGCGGGGCGGCGGCGATGATGTCGAGGTCGCCCAGCACGGCGCGGGCGGGGCGGCACTGGATGGTTTTCTTGAACCCCTTGTCGGACAAAGGCGCACCTGCCGAGGTGTAGCCGTCCATCGAGGCCGCCGTGCCGATGCACAGATAGGGGCGGTCTGCGTCGAAGGCTGCGTGTTTGGTCACATCGTTCAGCACGCCAGAGCCGATGGCGACGGGGGTTTCGCCGGGGTGGAGCGCATCGCGCAGGGCGTTGGCGAGGTCGACCGTGGGTTTCGGGCGCGGTTTGGCGGGCAGGATGTGGCGGCGGGTGGCGATGCCTGCTGCATGGAGGGCTGCTTCGGCCTGCGGGCCTGCGGCGGCCCATGTGTTTTCATCGGCGATCAGGCAGGCGGGGCCGGTGAAGTGGCGGGTATAAAGCGCGCCGGTCTGGGCGATGGCACCGGGGGCGATGAGGACTTCGGCCACGGTTTTCGATTGCGCGACGGCGCGGGCGACGGGGTCTTGGGCAGTGGTGTTGCGGGCAGCGTTTGGCATCAGTGGGCATCCCCTGACCGCAGGGTGCGGCCATCTGGGCCGAACTGGTGCAGCCTGTGGGCGGGAAGCGCAAGGCCGACCGCCTCGCCGTGGTTCAGGGGCGTGTCGCCATCGGCACGGACGACGAGGGGCTGGCCGTGGGTGGTGCGGAGGTAAAGGTAGGCGTCGCCGCCGAGGGTTTCGCGCAAGGTGACGGTGGCGGCGAGGTCGCCTTGGCCTGCGGGCAGGAGCGTGATGTGTTCGGGGCGGATGCCGAGGCGAGTGGCGCCCGTGGCGGCGCTGACGGGAAGGGTGGTGTCGCCAAGGGCGATGTTGCCTGTGTGGTTGGTCATGTCGAGGAAGTTCATCGCCGGAGCGCCGATGAAGCCTGCGACAAATTCGGTGGCGGGGCGGTGGTACAGGTCCATCGGCGAGCCGACCTGTTCGATGCGGCCTGCATTCAGCACGACGATCTTGTCGGCCATGGTCATCGCTTCGACCTGATCATGGGTGACGTAGATCATCGTGGCCTTGAGGTCGCGGTGCAGGGCTTCGAGTTCGACGCGCATCTGCACGCGGAGTTTGGCGTCGAGGTTGGAGAGCGGCTCGTCGAACAGGAAGACGGCGGGTTTCTTGACGATGGCACGGCCGATGGCGACGCGCTGGCGCTGGCCACCCGACAGGTGGGCGGGTTTGCGGTCGAGGTAGGGGTCGAGTTGCAGGATGCGGGCGGCCTCACTCACGCGGGCGGCGCGGTCGGGGGCGGGGACGTTGTTCACCTTCATCCCGAATTCCATATTCTCGCGCACCGTCATGTGGGGGTAAAGCGCGTAGGACTGGAACACCATCGCCACGTCGCGGTCTGAGGGCGCGAGAGTGGTCACGTTGCGGTTGCCGATGGAGATCGCGCCTTGCGAGATGTCCTCAAGCCCTGCGATGGCGCGCAGGAGGGTGGATTTTCCGCAGCCCGAGGGGCCGACGAAAACGGCGAATTCGCCATCGGCGATGCCGAGCGTGATGCCGTGCAGGGCCTGCGCGGTTCCGTAGAATTTGTTGACGCCTGACAGGCTGACTTCGGCCATCCGTGCGGTCCCTTTTGTTCCTGCGCTGCGGCACGCGCCGCGAAGATTTCCGTTGACTCATGCTTCGAACGATACATTTATATGTGCAGCGTTACAAATGGAAGTCAACCGTGCAACGCTGCCATAAAGGGAGGAATGAAATGAAGCTGAAGACGGAACTCAGCGCGCTTGCGCTGGCCTCTGCCGCCGTGCTTGGCGTTGCGGGTCAGGCGGGGGCGTGGACGCTGGAGGAAGCGGCCAAGCCCTATGCCGGAACCGAGTTGGAAGTGCTGTTCCTTGATCGCCCCGGTTACAAGGCGGCCATCGAGATGATCCCGGAATTCGAGGCGGCGACGGGGATCAAGATCAACCAGACCACCGTTCCTTACGAAAACGCGCTGGGCGAACAGGTGCGCGATTTCGTGGCGGGGGGTGATCTGGATATCGCGCTGATCGACCTTGTCTGGATCGGCAACTTTGCGGAAAACGGCTGGATCGTGCCCATCGACCAGTTCACCGCAGATCCGGCGCTGGCCGACCCCGAGTTGGATATGGCCGACTTTTTCCCGCTGGTGGTGAACGCCTTTGGCGGCTGGAACGGGACGACCTATGGCCTGCCGTTCGACAACTATTCGGGGCTGCTGTTTTACAACAGCTGCATGTTGAAGGATGCCGGTTTCGACAAGCCGCCAGAGACATGGGCCGAGTTGAAGGACGTATATGGTCCGGCGCTGACCAAGGACGGGAAGTATGCGTTCGCGCTGCAATCCAAGCGCAACGAGACGCAATCGGCGGACAGTTTCGCGCGGATGCTGTGGCCGTTCGGCGGGTCGTTCCTGAATGCCGAGTTCAAGTCGAACCTGAACTCGCCCGAGAGCCAGGCCGGTTTGCAGTTCCGTCAGGATCTGATGCAATACATGCCCGAGGGCATTGTGGCCTATGACCATTCGGAAGCGGTGAACGGTCTGGCGCAGGGCGATGTGGCGATGCTGACGGAATGGTCGGCGTTCTATTCGACGCTGGCTTCGCCCGAGACGTCGACGTTGGGCGATTGCCTTGCTGTGGCGCCTGAACCGAAGGGTCCGGCGGGGCGCAAGCCTGCGCTGGGCGGGTTCTCGCTGGCCGTTGCTTCGCAGGCGGATGATGCCGAAAAGGCGGCCGGTTGGCTGTTCATCCAGTGGATCACGTCGAAGGCCAATGCGGGCAAGTATCTGGAGATGGGCGGCGTTCCGGCGCGTCAGTCTGCCTATGCCGATCCGGCGCTGGCCGAGACCTACAAGTTCATCCCCGCACTGGTGGAATCGTGGAAAGAGGGCGTGCCGGAGTTCCGTCCGCGCTTTGCCGAATGGCCCGCGATCACCGAGATCGTGCAGGAGTGGGGCACGAAGATGATGCTGGGCGAAGTGTCGGTCGACGAGGGTGCCAAGACCATCGGCGAGAAGATGGAAGCGGTGCTGGCCGAGGCCGGTTACTATGACGGCAAGAAGCCGCTGGCGCAGTAAGCGCAGGGTGTGACGATGCCGGCCCCGGTGGAAACGCCGGGGCCGGTTCATCCCCGAAGACTGGATTTGCCGAGAGGTCGGATATGACAACCCGCGTCAGCCGCGCCACGCTGGGGGCCTTTCTGGGGCCAGCGGTGGCAGCACTGGTGATCGTCGGCATCGCGCCGCTTTTGTTCGCGCTGTGGAAGAGTTTCCACTATTTCAACCTGACCAAGCTGGCGCAGCAAAGGTTCGTCGGGCTGGAGAATTACGCAGCCGTGCTGACCGATACGGTGTTCTGGCAGGCGATGGGGCGCACGGCGCTGTTGTTCGTTATGTCGGTGCCGGTGCAGATCATTTTCGGCCTGTCGATTGCGCTGGTGTTGCACCGGCCGGGGCTGACGCTGTTCAAGACTTTGGCGCGGTTGTCTTTGGTGCTGCCGATGGCCACGACCTATGCGGTGGTGGGGCTGTTGGCGCAGGTGATGCTGAACCAGAAATACGGGGTGATCAACCAGATGCTGGGCTGGCTGGGGGTCGATCCGATCAATTTTATCGGTGACCCGACAAATGCATTTCTGGCGGTGGTGATTTGGGATATCTGGCAGTGGACACCCTTTGTCGCGCTGGTGTTGCTGGCCGGATTGTCGACCGTTCCGCCGGAAATCGAGGAGGCGGCGAAGCTTGAGACGAAAAGCAACTGGGTGGTGCTGCGGCATGTGCAACTGCCCTATCTGATCCCCTCGCTCGTCGCGGTGCTGATCTTGCGGACGGCGGATACGCTGAAGCTCTTTGACATGCCCTTCACCATGACGCGGGGCGGGCCGGGGTCGGCGACCGAATTCATCGCCGTGCTGATCGAGCGGGTGGGCAACAGGCAGTTCGATATCGGGATGGCGGCGGCGCAATCGATCATCATGCTGGCGCTGACGATTGTTCTGGCGCGGCTTTACATCCGCTTCTTCTACCGTGAGGTGCGCTGATGGCCGCCCCGTTGCAACGCCGGTCCTTGCTGGGCGAAGGCATTCTGCTGGTCGTGATCTGCGCGTTCTGCGTCTTTCCGTTCTACTGGATGGTCACGACAAGCCTGAAGACGCAGGTGGTGGCGCTGCAAAGCCCTCCGGCATGGATATTCAGCCCGACGCTAGCCAATTACTGGGAGGTGTTGTTTGAGGACAAGGTGGGGGTGTCGCTGCTGAATTCGATCATCGTGGCCACGGCGACCACCTCGCTTGCCGTGCTGCTTGGGTGCCCTGCGGCCTATGCGCTGGCGCGGTTCGAGTTTCGCGGCAAGACCGACCTGTGGTTCTGGTTCATCACCAACCGCTTCGTCAGCCCCGTGGTGCTGGCCTTCCCCGTGTTCCTGATCAGCCGTGACCTCGGGATACGCGACACGCATCTGGCGTTGATCCTGATGTATCTGACATTCACCCTGCCCATCGTGATCTGGATCTGCACCGACCAGTTCCGGTCTATTCCGCACGAGCTGGACGAGGCGGCGATGCTGGAAGGGGCGAGCCAGTGGCGGATCTTCCGGTCGATCTGCCTGCCGCTCGCCATGCCGGGGGTGGCGGTGTCGTCGATCCTGTCTTTCATCTTCAGTTGGAACGAGCTTTTGTTCGCCTATATTCTTGCGCCCAAGGTGGCAAAGACCGCGCCTGCGATGGCTGTTACCTTTATGGAGGGCTATGATGTGCCATACGGAAAGATCATGGCGACATCGACCCTGATCGTCATCCCGGTCTTGATCTTTGCGCTTCTGGCATCGAAGCATCTGGTGCGGGGCCTGACGATGGGCGCTGTCAAATAAAGGATCGCAATGCCCCGTCCCCCGAAGCTGCCGCAGATCGACACCGAGGAGCGGTTCCTCGCGCAGGTGGCATGGGCCTATTACGTCGAGGGGCTGACGCAAGAGAAGGTGGCCGAAAAGCTGGGGGCGACGCGGCTGCGGGTGAACAAGGCGCTGTCGGATGCCCATAAGCGCGGGCTGGTGCGGATCACCTTCAACACGGCTTTCGCGGCCTGCGCCGAATTGGAAGCGGCACTGCGGGCGCGGTTTTCGCTGAAACAGGCCTATGTGGCGCCTGCGCCGATGGAGGCGCGGGATGTGCAGATGGTGGTGGGCGCGGCCTTGGGCAACCTGCTGTCAGAGGTGCTGGCCGACCCAAAGGTGCGGCTGTTTGGCATGTCATGGGGCAATACGCTGAACATCGCCACGCGCTTTGTCGCGGCGATGGAGCGGCCCGACCTCGAGGTGATCTCGGTCATGGGTGGGCTGACCACGGGGTCGGACCTGAACTCTTTCGAGATCACCACGCGGCTGGCCGATCTGGTGGGCGCGCAGCACAGCTATTTCACGGCACCCTTGTATGCCGGGTCGCGGGAAAGCCGCGATACGATCATGGCGCTGGATGTGTTCCGGTCGGTGGTGGAAAAGCTGAAATCGGTCGATGCGCTGGCGATGGCGGCGGGGGATATCTCGACGCGGTCCCTGCTGATGCGGGACGGGTTGCCGTCGGATATATCGATGGAGGAACTGGTCGCGGCGGGGGCGGTGGGCGATGTTCTGGGCACGGTGATCGATGCCGAGGGGCAGGCGATCGACCATCCGATCAACGAGCGGGTGATCGGGATCGGGCTTGATGACCTGCGCGGTGTGCCCAATGTGATCTTGGCGGCGGGCGGGGCCAACAAGCTGGCGGTGAACCGCGCGGTGCTGCGGCGCGGGGTGGTCGACACCTTTGTGACCGACGAGGCAACGGCGCGGGCGCTGCTGGAGCGGGCATGATGCATATCGGGGTCGATCTGGGCACGTCGGGCATCAAGGCGGTGCTGATCGAGGATCTGGCGCGTGTGGTGGCGGTCGCCTCCGAAAGCGTTGCTGTGTCGCGGCCTGCCGTGGGCCATAGCGAGCAGGACGCCGACCTGTGGGTGGCGGCGGTCTTTGCCTGTCTGGACCGCTTGGCTGCCGAAGCCCCGCGCGAGATGGCGGCGGTGCGCGGGATCGGGTTGTCGGGGCAGATGCTGGCGGGGCTGTTTCTGGACGCCGATCTGCGCCCTTTGCGGCCCGCGATCCTGTGGAACGACCAGAGGTCGCTGGCGGAATGTGCGGAACTGCTGGAGCGGGTGCCCGATATCGGGCGGCGCACCAATGGCACGCCCGATCCGGGGATCACCGCGCCCAAGATCATCTGGTTGAGAAAGCACGAGCCTGCGCTGATGGACCGCGCGCGGATGCTGATGCTGACCAAGGATTACGTGCGCCTTGCCCTGACGGGTGACGTGGCGACCGAGCCTTCGGATGCGGGCGGCACGCAGTTGCTGGATTGCCGCACGGGGCGGTGGGATGCGGGGCTTTGCGCGGCGGTGGGCTGGGATATGGCGCATCTGCCGCCGGTGCTGGACAGTTGGGCCGAGGCGGGGGTGCTGCGCCCTGCGCTGGCCGCGCGCTGGGGGATGGGTTCCGTGTCGGTCGCGGCGGGGGCGGGTGACAACATGGGCTCGACCCTTGGCGCGGGCGGGGCGCGGGCCGGCGATGCGGTGTTGACGGTGGGCACCTCGGGCGTGGCTTGCCTTGTCGACGGGGCGTTTCATCCGGGGCCGGAGCGGGCGATCCTGACATCGGCCCATGTGGTGCCCGACACATTCCTGTCGATGGGCGTGGTGATGAGTGCGACAGCCTCGCTCGACTGGATGGGGGCGGTGACGGGGCAGGGGGCGGCGGGCTTGGCGGCGCTGGCCGAGGGGTTTGCGGCAAACGGATCTTTGGCGGATGCGCCGGTGTTCCTGCCCTGCCTCACGGGGGTGAGGACACCGCTCAACCGCCCCGATGCGCTGGGCCGGATCGAGGGGCTGCATCCGGGTGTGACGCCTGCCATGCTGGGCTACGCCACGCTGGAAGGGGTGGCGTTGCAGATGGCCGATTGCGTGGCGGCGCAGCGGTCGGTGGGGGTTTTGGCCGAACGTTTCACGCTTGTGGGCGGTGGGACGCGCAGCGGGTTGTGGCTGCGTCTGATCGCTTCGGCCTTGGGAGAGCCGGTTGCGGTGCTGGCGCGGTCTGACCTTGCGGGGCCGATGGGGGCCGCGAAACTGGCTGCGGTTGCTGCGGGGGGACCGCTTACCCTGTTGTCCGACCGGCCCGATGTGGCGCAGGTGATCGATCCCGATCCACGGCTGACGGACGCCTTGCAGACCCGCCGCCCCCTTTTCGATAACGCCATGTCGCGCCTCTGACCAAGCGGAGCGGCGTGCCGCCGCAAGCCTTTTATCTCGCGCTGACGCGCTCGGGCGAAGAGGGGGCCTGTGCGGCCCCCGCAGCGTACCGCTGCTCCCCCGCAGGATATTTGGGCCGAGAAGAAGGAGCGGGGGGTCTTGTCCCGTTTCTCCTTGGTCCAAATATCCTGGGGGTGAATTGGCCGGAACGGCCAAGAGGGGGTGAAGCCCCCTTTTCTTCGCCGAGCGCTAGCGAGAGGAAAGGCTTGCGCGGGCTTTGCCCGCGCTCCGCTTGATCAGAGGGTGATCGGGGTCAAGACCTGGGGTTCGATCACCGTCACGCCGGGAAGAGCATCGCGCATCGTGTCGGCATTCTGTTCCAGCGCGCCGAAGGTGCGGTAGTGGCAGGGAATGACCGTCTTGAAATCGAAGTAGCGTTTGGCGGCATAGGCGGCGCGTGCCATGTCCATCGTATAATGGCCACCGGCCGACAGGATGCCGATGTCTGGTTTGTGCAGGTCGCCCATCCAGTCCATATCGGCCATGATGTCGGTATCGCCCGAGACATAGATGGTGTGGCCGTCGCCTGCGATCATGAAGCCGCATTCCGACCCGACCGGCACGTCGCCGAGGCTCGATGAGTGGCAGGCGTTGACCAGTGTGGCCTTGGCGCCGTTCAGGGTGACGGTGCCGCCTTTGTTGTATCCGATGATCTTGACGCCTTCGGTTTTCTCGAAATGGGCGGCGAGGTCGTAGATGGCGACGAGCGGGATATCCAGTTCCTTGCAGATCGCGGCGGCGTCTGCCGAATGGTCGCCGTGGCCATGGGTGAGCAGGACGTGGGTGGCGCCACGGATCGCCTCGGCGCGGCGGTCTGCGGGAAACATCGGGTTGCCCGAGAGCCACGGGTCGACCAGCAGGACTGCGGTTTCGAGTTCGATGCGGAAGCCGGAATGGCCGAGCCAGGTGATCTGCATGGGGTATCCTTTGTTAACCTTTGGGATTGTTTTAGCGGCGGATCGGCAAAAGGGAATGCGTGGGGTGGCGGTTTCGGCGGGTGCGGGTCTTGCGGGGTGGCATGGCGGGGGCTAAACGGGCGAAAGCAAATCCGGAGCGAACCCCATGTCCATCGACATCGAGACCGCGCGGCGGGTGGCCAAGCTGGCCCGCATCCGCGTCGAGGAGCCTGACCTGCCCAAGTTGGCCGGTCAGCTGAATGACATCGTGTCCTTCATGGAGCAGTTGAACGAGGTGGATGTCACGGGCATCGAGCCGATGACCAGCGTGACGCCGATGCGTCTGAAGCGGCGGGCCGATGTGGTGACGGATGGCAATATCCAGGCCCAGGTGTTGAAGAACGCGCCCGATGCGCGGGAAGGCTTTTTTGCGGTGCCGAAGGTGGTGGAATGAGCGCGCCCATGACGACTGCAAACACATGGACCATCGCCGCTGCGCGGGACGCGTTGCGCAAGGGCGAGATTTCGGCCGTCGATCTGACCATGTCCTGCCTTACGGCGATCGATGCGGCCGACGGGCTGGGCGCTTTCGTGCACAAGACCCCCGATATCGCGCTGGATCAGGCACGCGCCGCCGATGCGCGGTTGAAGGGCGGGGATGCGCCCGACCTGTGCGGGATTCCGCTGGGCATCAAGGATCTGTTCTGTACCAAGGGCGTGCCGTCGCAGGCGGCTTCCAACATCTTGCGCGGGTTCAAGCCCGAGTATGAATCGACGGTGACCACCAAGCTGTTCGATGCCGGCGCGGTGATGCTGGGCAAGCTGAACATGGACGAATTCGCCATGGGGTCCAGCAACGAGACATCTTGCTATGGCAATGCGGTGAACCCCTGGAAGATCGACGACCGCAAGCTGACGCCGGGCGGATCGTCGGGCGGGTCTGCGGCGGCGGTGGCGGCGGACCTGTGTCTGGGGGCCACGGGCACCGATACGGGCGGGTCGATCCGCCAGCCTGCGGCTTTCACGGGGATCGTGGGGATCAAGCCGACTTACGGGCGGGTTTCGCGTTGGGGGGTGGTGGCTTTCGCCTCATCGCTCGATCAGGCGGGGCCGATGACGAAGAGCGTGCGGGATGCGGCGATTTTCCTTGGCGCCATGTCGGGGCATGATCCGAAGGATTCGACATCGGCCGATCTGGCGGTGCCCGATTTCGAGGCGGCTTTGACCGGCGATATCCGCGGCAAGAAAATCGGCATTCCTGCGGAATACCGCATGGACGGGATGCCTGCCGAGATCGAGGCGCTGTGGGCCAAAGGGGCCGACATGCTGCGCGACGCGGGGGCCGAGATCGTCGATATCAGCCTGCCGCATACGAAATATGCGCTGCCTGCCTATTACGTAATCGCACCTGCCGAAGCGTCGTCGAACCTCGCACGGTATGACGGGGTGCGCTACGGGCATCGGGCGGCCCTGTCGGCGGGCGACGGGATCACCGAGATGTATGAGAAGACCCGCGCCGAGGGGTTCGGCCCCGAGGTGCAGCGCCGGATCATGGTCGGCACCTATGTGTTGTCGGCGGGGTTCTATGACGCCTATTACAACCGCGCGCGCAAGGTGC
Source organism: Gemmobacter aquarius (assembly GCF_003060865.1). Taxonomy (NCBI): domain Bacteria; kingdom Pseudomonadati; phylum Pseudomonadota; class Alphaproteobacteria; order Rhodobacterales; family Paracoccaceae; genus Paragemmobacter; species Paragemmobacter aquarius. The sequence continues at coordinate 2,516,385 of NZ_CP028918.1, read as the reverse complement.
GGGCGTTGATCAAGCGCGACTTCGATCTGGCTTTCGCGGCGGGGGTCGATGCGATCCTGACGCCTGCCACGCCGTCGAGCGCCTTTGGCCTTGGCGAGATGGCCAGTGCCGATCCGGTCGAGATGTATCTGAACGATGTTTTCACCGTGACGGTGAACCTTGCGGGCTTGCCGGGCGTTTCGGTTCCGGTCGGCCTGGATGCCAAGGGTCTGCCGATGGGCCTGCAACTGATCGGACGGCCCTGGGAAGAGGGCGCGCTGCTCAATCACGCCTATGTGCTGGAGCAGGCCGCGGGCTTTGTGGCAAAGCCGCACAAATGGTGGTAATGGCGCTGGCCAAAGACAAGACAGGCCAAAGACGAAACGGGCATTTGCCAGAAACGGACCGGGGCAGAACCATGCGGACCCAATTTATCCTTTGTCTGACGGTCGGGCTTGCCGCCTGTGCACCGCGCGTGCCGGATTCTGCGGCAGGGGTCGGTTTTGGCGATTACAACAGTTACATGCGCGAACAGGCCGCTTCGGCGGCGCGTCAGCCGGTGGCTCCGGTCTCGCCGCTTTCACAGGCACCTTCGGGCTTTTCTCCTGACATCGCATCTGCAGCGATCGACCGTGCGACCGGCGTTCAGGATCCGAACCAGTCGGTGTTCGCGACAGCGGCGCCGTCGCTCGATCCGGTGAATACCCCGCTTTCGACCAACGTCCAGCCGACCTATACCCAGCCTGCAGCGAATGGCACGCTCGATCCGAACCGGCCTCGTGGCGATGCGCCGACCAATATCCAGACGGAATCGGGCGAGATGGCGCATAACAACACCGGCATCTCGGACGAGCAGGATTTCAGCGCCGTGTCGAGCCGCGAGACGATCGAGAGCGACAAGGAACGGCTGGCCCGCAACCGCGCACAATATCAGGTGGTCCAGCCGACCGCTATTCCGCAGCGGACCGCGACGGGGCCGAATATCGTGGAATTCGCGCTGGCGACGACGCATAATCCTGGCACCCAGATGTATACGCGGTCTTCGCTGCGGCTGACCGACCCGTTGGTGGCCTGTGCCCGCTATGGGTCATCCGATCTGGCGCAGCAGGCGTTTCTGGAATCGGGCGGACCGAAGCGCGACCGCAAGGGGCTGGACCCCGATGGCGACGGATTTGCCTGCCAGTGGGACCCGCGCCCGTTCCGCCTGCAATAAGCGCGTCGGACGTTCGGTTGGAAAGCTGGCCTTCGCCCAACTTCTCGGCGCGGCGCGGCGACGTTTTGCCCGACATGATCGTGCTGCATTACACCGCCATGGCGTCTTGCGCCGAGGCGCGGGCGCGTCTGTGCGACGCGGAGGCGGAAGTGTCGGCGCATTGGCTGGTTTCAGAGACCGGCGAGGCCGAGGCGCTGGTGCCCGAGGCGATGCGGGCCTGGCATGCTGGAGCGGGCGCTTGGGGCGCGGTTGTCGATGTCAATTCACGCTCGATCGGGATCGAGCTTGCCAATGACGGGCGACAGCCCTTTGCCGAGCCCCAGATGGCGGCGCTTGAGGCGTTGCTGGCGGGGATCATGGCGCGCTGGGCCATTCCGCCTGCGCGGGTGATCGGGCATTCGGATATGGCCCCTGCGCGCAAGGCCGATCCGGGGCCAAGGTTCGACTGGCGGCGGCTGGCTTTGCAGGGCTTGGCGGTGTGGCCGGAAAGCGGGACGGCGGATCCGGCAGCGTTCGCGGCGGCGGCCCGTGCCTTCGGCTATGTTGTCGAGGACGAGGCGCTGCTGCTTGCGGCCTTCCGGTTGCGCTTTCGGCCCCATGCGAAGGGACCGCCCGACGCGGTCGATGCAGGGATGGCCTGCGATCTGGCGCGGCGCTTTCCCGTGGCGCTTTGACGTTGACGCAGGCGGGGCGGGGGCGTAAGCCGCACCTCGCGCGGATGGCTGGATGACCGCGGGGTGCAAGCCTCGAGGAAAGTCCGGACTCCATGAAGCAAGGGTGCCGGGTAACCCCCGGCGGGGGCAACCCCAGGGAAAGCGCCACAGAGAAGAGACTACCCCGCATGCGGGGGAAAGGTGAAACGGTGGGGTAAGAGCCCACCGCGGACTTGGCGACAAGGACGGCACGGCAAGCCCCACCCGGAGCAATGCCGAATAGGGGCCTCGCGCGGAAAGGTCTGCTCAGGCAGAGACCTCCGCAGGGACGCTTCAGCCCAGAGGCCCGGGTTGGCAGCTTGACCGCCGTGGTAACACGAGCGGCAGAGGAATGGTCATCCATGGGGGAAGGTCGCAAGATCGGGCCCCGGGACAGAATCCGGCTTACAGGCCATCCGCGCAATCGATGCCTGACCGGGGAAAGGGGCTTCGCCCCTCGCCGCGAGCGGCTCACCCCAGAGTATTTGGGCAAGGATGAAGCCGTTTTCGTGCTTCACCTTTGCGTCAAATACTCCGGGGGAGGCCGAAGGCCGTGGGGGCAGCGCCCCCGTGCGGAGACAAGCGGGCTTGCCCGCGCAGGCGACACAAGAAGCTTGTGCCGCAAGGCACTCAATTAGATGGCAGGGGCGGCGTTTCCGCTGTTGACTCTGGCCCTTGTGCAAGTAAAAGGCGGGCTTCAAGAGATTTCGCGGGGGCAGTGCGTTTCCCCGATGCAGGAGAGACGACCATGGCGAAACCGGCGACGATCAAGATCCGTCTGAACTCGACCGCGGGCACGGGCCACTTCTATGTGACCAAGAAGAACGCCCGCACCATGACCGAGAAGATGTCGGTCAAGAAATACGACCCCGTAAAGCGCGAGCATGTCGAGTACAAGGAAGGCAAGATCAAGTAAGATCTGCCGTTCGGTCTGACAGATGCAGGGCCGCCCTTTGGGCGGTCTTTTGCGTTGGCGCAGGATTTTAGATGCGAATGGCCGCACCTTGCGGAGCGGCCTTGTTTTCCTGCGGGTGGGAAAGGGTCAGACCGTTGACACGGCTTCGCGTTCGTAGCTGTAGACGGTGACTGCGGCTATATCCTCGATCATGCAGGGGAAGCGCTTTTGCAGCAGCGAGATGACATCGGGGCGTTTGTTTTGAACACGGACGAAGTCTTCTTGCGTGTCGAAGCGGGCGATGGCCTGCACCACCCCTTCCTTGCGGAGAAGGACCGTCAGGCCCGAGATGTTCAATTCGCCCACCAGACCGCCCATGCCTTCGGAAATGTAGGTCGCGGCATGGCGCGCGTCGTTCAGGTTCTGGAAACGCAGGTTGTAGATCTTTGCAAGCATGTCAGACACCCACCAGATCGAGCAGATCGGCCATCAGCGCATCGGAGCTGAGCACCGTGCGCCGTGCGGCAAAGCCGGACGGTGCTAGCCCGAGGCGCGATTGCAGGTTGCGGCCGAGCGCCGACAGGACCGCTTCCCCCGCAGGCCCCTTGTCGACAAGCCCCGAGGCGGCGAGGCGGTGGTAGTCGTCGGCGCTGCCCGGCGTGCCTTCGCACAGGCGCAGGTAGCGCACGGCTGTTTCGGTGCGGTCAAGGGAGGGCTGATCGGACAGTTGCGACAGGGCCGAGGCGAAGCGGCGGGCCGAGGCTTCGCGCAGTTCGACCTGGGCTTCGATCACCAGCGCCAATTCCGAGGCGACGCGGCGCATGATCTCGATCTGGTCGGCGGTCAGGTGGCGGGGTTCGTAATCGGTGGCGCAGAGCGTGCCGAGGACGTGGCCTTCGGCTGTCACCAGCGGGAAGGCCGCCCATGCGACGAAACGCGGCTCGCCGGTGACGAGGGGGTGGACCGAGAGTTTCTCATGCAGGCGCATGTCGGCCACGATGTAGGGCGTGGGCTGGGTCAGCGCGAACTGGCACAGCGTCTGGTCGCGGGGCACTTCGGGGACTTGCATGCACTGGGGGAAATTGTGCGACAGGAAGTACTGCCGCGCTTCGTCGATCAGTCCGCAATAGGCGACCGGAAAGCCCGAAAGGCGGCGCATGAGATCGGTGTAGATGTCGAAGCGGTCGGAATGCGCGCTGTCCATCAATCCGGTGCGATGCACCGAGCGCAAGCGAGGGACTTCGTTGGCTGGTTTCTTGGCTGGGATGAACTGGCTCAATTCGATACCTTCTTATTGCATTCGGCACGGATGGTGCCATTGGCAATAACGGCTGGAATTGACCCACGGTTAGGCGCAAATCACGCTATTCTTCTGCAAAAACCAAAAAGGGCCGGTCTGGTGACCGGCCCTTGATGTCTGTCATTTCGGCTGCGTGTTATTCGCGGTTGCCCATGAACTGCAACAGGAACATGAAGATGTTGATGAAGTTCATGTAGAGCGAAAGCGCGCCCATCACGGCGGATTTGCCAAGCCATTCCTGATCGCCATGCGCGGCATGGGCGATGTAGTCGGTCTTGATGCGCTGGGTATCGTAGGCGGTGAGGCCTGCGAAGATGAGAAGGCCGATCACGGTGATCGCGAAGGCCATCGCCGAGGAGGCGATGAAGATGTTGATGATCGAGGCCACGATCAGCCCGACAAGACCCATCATCAGGAAGGTGCCCATGCCCGACAGATCACGCTTGGTGGTGTAGCCGTAAAGCGAGAGCGAGGCGAAGGCGATCGATGTGACGAGGAAGGTCTGCGCGATCGACACGCCGGTGAAGGCCTTGAAAATCCATGCGAGCGACAGGCCCATCACCGCCGAGAAGGCGTAGAAGAACAGCTGTGCCGCCGAGAAGGACATGCGGTTGATCGCGGCGCCGAAGGCAAACACCATCAGAAGCGGCGCGAACATCACGGCCCAGCCAACGATCGTCATGCCGCCTTCGGGCGTACGCAGGACGTTGAGCAGGTCCGAGGTGCCGACAGCCCATGCCACGCCGCCGGTGAGCAGCATGCCGACGGACATCAGCCCGTAAACCTTGTTCATATGGGCGCGAAGCCCGGCGTCGATCTGGGCGGTCCCGGCGCTTGCGCCGACCGTGCGGATCGTTTGGTAGTCAGCCATATATAAGCCTCCGATATTGACCCCCGGCTGCGGATTGTTTGGCCCCGCAGTCCGTATGCGTTCCATATCGGGATCATCGCGCAGCATTTCAAGAACCTGCCGGACGAAAACCCGACGAGGCGGGCCGGCTGCGCGAGTGGCCTTCGCGGGGCTGTTTGCAAAGTGGCGGGAGTGGTTTGTCAGGCCCGCGTGCGGAGGATGACCTTGCCTATTGCGGCACGTGACCGCAAGAGATCGAGGCCGCCGGGAAGGGCATCGAACGGCAGGACGTGCGAGATGTGCGGGGACAGGCGGCCTGCGGCGAACCAGTCGAAGAGGGTGGACAGGGTGGCTGACACGGTTCCGGGTGCGAATTTGGCGTAACCGCCCCACCACAGGCCGATCACGCTGAGGTTCTTGACCAGAAGAAGGTTGGCGGGAATCTGCGGCACGCTGCCGGATGCGAAGCCTATGGTCAGGATGCGTCCGCCGGGGCGGGTGGCGCGCAAGGCGGCTGCAAAGGCATCGCCGCCCACAGGATCATAGACGACATCGACGCCACCGAGGGCTTTCAAGACGGCTTTCAGGTCGGGCGTGTCGCTGTCGATGGTTACGGATGCGCCTGCCGCGCGGGCGATGGCCAGTTTTTCGGGGCCACGGGCGCAGGCGATCACGCGGGCACCGAGGGCGGCGCCGATTTCTACCGCCGTCAGGCCCACGCCTCCGGCCGCGCCAAGGACGAGCAGGGTTTCGGACGGTTGCAGGCGGGCGAGGTGCGACAGGGCGAGGTGCGAGGTGCCATAGGCGATCTGGAAGCCTGCCGCCTGTTCAAAGGAGAGCGCATCGGGGATCGGGACGAGGGTTTCGACGGGAAAGGCTCCGGCCTCGGCCAGCCCGCCGATGCCGGCGTTGCAGGCGACGCGGGTGCCGGGTGCCGGGCCTATGGTGTCGGGGCCGAGGGCAAGGACGGTGCCGGCACATTCGAGGCCGGGAATGAAGGGCAGCGCGGGGCGTTCCTGATAGCGGCCTTCGGCCATGAGGAGGTCGGCGAAGTTCAGACCGCAGGCCTCGATCGCGACCAAAGCCTGTCCGGCGGTCGGAACGGGCCGGGGCAGGTCGCGCATTACGGGTGCGGAGCCGAGGGTTTCGATCTGCCAGGCGCGCATGTTCATTGCTCTTGTTGCGTGTTGCGACGCAAGGAGCCGCAGGTTGGACGGGAATGCGGCTTGCGCTTCGTTGCGTTTTGCGAATTTTTGGCGTGTTATTTGCAAATTGCGAATCAAAAAGCTAAACACGCTAAAGGCGTATATCTTTTGTTTCGAAACCGCACAGGATGATCACTCGCTTTCAGGGGGTAATACTTGTCCGACTGTATAATTAGACATATCCAAAAAGACAGGTTTTCGGGGCTTCGTCCGATTTTTTTCCGTTCTGCTGCGCTTCGCTGATTTTGGCATGGATTATGCTTATAGGTTTGTACGGACAGGTATGCAGGAGCTTTGAGCCATGAAACACCCGGTTGACGCGCATGTGGGCAAGCGTATCCGCCATCGTCGCTGGATGGTGGGGATGACGCAACAGCAATTGGCCGACAAGGTCGGGATCAAGTTCCAGCAGATCCAGAAATACGAGACCGGGATGAACCGCGTTTCGGCATCGCGGCTTTGGGATGTGGCAGATGCGCTGGGTGTGACCATCGGCTTCTTCTTCGAAGGGCTGGATGATGCCCGCGAGACGGCCCGTGCCGCCGAAAGCGATTTCATGGCCGACAAGGAAGCGCTGGAACTGGTGCGGTCGTATTACGCGATCCCCGAGGCGCAGCGCCGCCGCCTGTTCGATCTGGCCCGCGTGCTGAGCGACGCGGCCTGAGGGCCGAGACGACTTGCCATGCTTGACGCGTATCCTTCCCGCGCTTAGGCGGGGAGGGCAGTCAGGCGGAGGCAGATATGGAACGGATTTCGGCAGACGAGGCGGAAGATATCTTTGCGACCGCAGCCGAACTGGCAGAAGCCGCGCGCGAGGCGACGCTTCTGCATTTCCGCTCGGGCGGGCTGACGGCAGACAACAAGGAAGTGGAGCGGTTCGATCCGGTGACGGTGGCGGACCGGCTGTCCGAGACGCGGATGCGCGAGATATTGGCGCGGCGGCGTCCGGCGGACGGTGTGCTGGGCGAGGAGTTCGGGCCTGTCGCGGGGACGAGCGGGCTGACCTGGGTGCTCGACCCCATCGACGGGACGCGCGGGTATCTTTCCGGCACGCCGACCTGGGGGGTGCTGATCTCGGTGCGTGACGCGGCGGGGCCGGTCTACGGGGTGATCGACCAGCCCTATATCCGCGAGCGGTTCGAGGGTGGTCTGGGGCGGGCGCTGGTGACGGGGCCTTCGGGGGTTGCGCCCCTGCGCTGCCGCGCGGCGCGGCCTTTGGGCGAGGCGATCCTGTTTTCGACCTTTCCCGAGGTGGGCACGCCCGAGGAGGGGGCCGCGTTCCGCCGTGTGGCCGGGCGGGCGAAGCTGGTGCGCTATGGCACGGATTGCTACGCCTATGCGCTGGTTGCGGCGGGGATGATCGATCTGGTGATCGAGGCGGGGTTGCAGGCCTATGACGTGCAGGCGCCGATTGCGGTGATCGAGGCGGCGGGTGGCATCATGACCGATTGGCAGGGGCGGCCCTGCCATGACGGAGGCCGCGTGCTGGCTGCGGCCAATGCGGAGATCCATGCCGAGGCGCTGGCGCTGCTGAACGGCTGACCAAACGGAGCGCGGGCAGGCCCGCGCAAGTCTTTCATCTCGCTTACGCTCGGGTGAAGAGGGGGGCTTCGCGCCCCCCGAGGGGCCGTGCGGCCCCTCTCCCCCGGCGGGATATTTGGGCGAGTGTGAATGGGTTTGAGGGGAAGGCTGGGTTGGGGTAGGGTTTCCGGGCTTGGCGCGAGTCCTTTCCCCTTCTGTCGCGCGGGTTTGGCCGGAGTGGCTTGCACCGAAGGGTCGGGGGGTTTGCCATGGACGAGGTTTTGATCCGCGGGGCTGCGGCCGTTGTCACGATGGACGGGGCGCGGCGCGAGATTGCGGGCGGGGATGTGCTGATCCGCGGCGGGGTGATCGCGGGCGTTGGCACGGGGCTTGTGACCACCGGCGAGGTGGTCGAGGCGCGGGGCTGCGTGGTGACGCCGGGGTTGGTGAACACGCATCACCATCTGTACCAGACTTTGACGCGGGCGGTTCCCGGCGGGCAGGATGCGCTGCTGTTTGGCTGGTTGAAGACGCTGTACCCGATCTGGGCGCGGTTCGGGCCGGAGGAGGTGTTCGTGTCAGCTCAGGTCGGGTTGGCGGAACTGGCGCTTTCGGGGTGTTCGCTGACCTCGGACCATCTGTACCTTTATCCGGGCGGGGCGCGGCTGGAAGATACGATCGATGCGGCGGGCGAGGTGGGGTTGCGGTTCCATCCGACGCGGGGGGCGATGAGCATCGGCGAGAGCGATGGCGGGTTGCCGCCGGATGCGCTGGTGGAGCGCGAGGCGGATATACTGGAAGATATGGTTCGTGTGGTGGACGCGTTTCACGATGCGGGCGAGGGGGCGATGGTGCGGGTGGGGCTGGCGCCCTGTTCGCCGTTTTCGGTGAGCCGCGATCTGATGCGGGAAGCGGCGGTTCTGGCGCGGGACAAGGGCGTGATGCTGCACACCCATCTGGCGGAGAACGACGAGGATATTGCGTATTCGCTGGCCAAGTTCGGCTGCCGTCCGGGACAATATGCCGAAGATCTGGGATGGACGGGGGAAGATGTCTGGCACGCGCATTGCGTGAAGCTGGACGGGGCCGAGATTTCGCTTTTCGCGCGGTCAGGCACGGGGGTGGCGCATTGTCCTTGCTCGAATTGTCGGTTGGGGTCGGGGATTGCTCCGGTGCGGGCGATGCGGGATGCGGGGGTGAAGGTGGGGTTGGGGGTCGACGGATCGGCCAGCAACGATGCGGGCAACCTGATCGGCGAGGCGCGTCAGGCCATGCTGTTGCAGCGGGTGGCGCTGGGGGCGGATGCGATGGGCGCACGCGAGGCGCTGGAGATTGCGACGCTGGGCGGGGCGCTGGTGCTGGGGCGCGGCGATTGCGGGTCGCTGGAGGTTGGCAAGAGAGCCGATATTGCCGTGTGGGACGTGTCGGGGGTGGAAGCTGCGGGGGCATGGGATCCGGTGGCCGCGCTGGTCTTTTGTGGTCCGATGCGGGTGCGCGATCTGTTCGTCGAGGGGCGTCGGGTGGTAAGGGACGGGCAGATGGCGACGGTCGATCTGGGACGGGTTGTCGAGACGCAGAACAGGCTGGCAGCAAGGCTGATGGGATAGAAGATGGCGATTGCACATAATTACGAGGCGCAGCGGCGCGAGACATTCGCCAGTTTCAAGGGGGTGAAGAACCTGCCTGCGACGGCGATGGTCGAGTTCGTGTTCTTTCTGGAAGAGACGGATGCGAATTGGGCGGGGCTGGAGAAGGAGTTGAAGGCCAAGGGGTTCAAGACCCAGCGCGAGGAGGACGGCATTTCGCTGGTGGCGAGTGTCGGGCCGATTCCGGTGACGCCCGAGGCGATCTGGGAGAAGGAGCGGCTGTCGACCGAGATTGCGCTGCGGCATGATTTCTACCCTGACGGGTGGGATCTGGCGGAATAGGCCAGAAAATCTGATAAATCCTCTTCTTTGCCAAGCGGCGGCGGAAGAATTGTTACATTGGCATGCGATGGAGGCTTGCCGGATTGTAACAAGGTCTTTTAGCTTTGTAACAGGTCGGTTCGAGAGGGCTGCCAAGCCGGTGCTTGGCGTGCCTTATGGAAACCGGTCAGTAATTTCTGACCAGGGAGATGAAGAATGACGATTCGCAAAATGCTTATGGCTTCGGCGGGAATGGCCGCCATGCTGGCCGCGCCGATGGCTGTGGCTCAATCGCTGGAAGAGATCGAGGCCGCTGCCACGACCGAAGGCACGCTGACCACGATCGCGCTGCCGCATGACTGGTGTGGCTATGGCGACATCATCGCCTCGTTCAAGGCGAAGCATCCTGAGCTGACCGTGAACGAACTGAACCCCGATGCGGGTTCGGCCGACGAGATCGAGGCCATCAAGGCCAACAAGGACAACAAAGGCCCGCAGGCGCCCGACGTCATCGACGTGGGTCTGGCCTTCGGACCTTCGGCCAAGGCCGAGGGGCTGACGCAGCCCTACAAGGTCGCCACCTGGGACGCGATCCCGGAAGGCATCAAGGATGCGGACGGGCATTGGTACGGTGCCTATTACGGTGTGATGGCTTTCGTCGTGAACAAGGACCTCGTTGCCAACGTTCCGCAGGACTGGGCCGATCTGATGAAGCCCGAATATGCGGGACAGATTGCGCTGACCGGCGATCCGCGGTCGTCGAACCAGGCGATCTCGGCCATCATGGCAGCTGGCATGTCGACGGGCGCCAAAGCCGGTGCCGATGCTGGCAAGGCCGGTCTCGAGTTCTTCAAGCAGTTGAACGATGCGGGCAATTTCGTTCCGGCCGTCGGCAAGTCCGGCACGCTGGCACAAGGCACCACGCCGATCATCATCGCATGGGACTATAACGGTCTGGCATGGGGCAAGAGCCTTGCAGGCAACCCGCCGGTCGAGGTGGTCGTGCCGAAATCGACCGCCCTTGCCGGTGTCTATGTGCAGGCGATCAGCGCTTACGCTCCGCAGCCCAATGCCGCGAAGCTTTGGATGGAGCACATCTTCTCGGACGAGGGGCAGCTTGGCTACATCAAGGGCGGTTGCCATACCGCGCGCTTCGACGAGATGGTTTCGGCTGGCAAGGTGCCGCAGGAGGTTCTCGACGCCATGCCGCCGGCAGAAGCCTACAAGAACGCCTATTTCCCGACGCTCGAGGAAGTTGACGCCAACAAGGCGGCAGTGACCGAGGGCTGGGACGCCACTGTCGGCGCAGTCGTCGAGTAAGCGATAGAGACGGCGACGCCCGCCCTGCCGGTTGGCGGGGCGGGCGTTTGCCATGGGTAGGGGCCGCGCGATGGCCTTGGATGTTTTGCGTGACGACAGACAGGGGAGCCGGATGGCCAGAGACGAAGCAGCGCCACGAAAGCGCCTGCGCCTGCCGTTGGAATGGCTGGGGCTGTTGCCCTTTGCCGTGTTTGCCCTGCTGTTCCTGATACTGCCGACCATGAAGGTGGTGATCGGGGCATTCCAGGATGTGGATGGCGGGTTCACCTTTCAGAACATGGTCGATCTGAACACCGGTTCGATCCGCGCCGCCTATTGGACGTCGATCAAGCTGTCGGTGATCTCGGCTGTGCTGGGTTGTGCCATCGGCTTTGCGATGGCGGCGGCGGTGGTGTTCGGCGGGCTGCCCAAGGGAATTCGCGGACCGCTTCTGACCTTTTCGGGTGTCGCATCCAATTTTGCGGGCGTGCCTCTGGCATTTGCCTTTATCGCCACGCTGGGGCCTGCGGGTCTGGTGACGCTGTGGCTGAAGACCGAGTTCGGGATCAACCTGCGGGCTTTAGGCTTCAATCTGCTGAGCGTATGGGGCTTGGTGGTTACCTATCTGTTCTTCCAGATTCCGTTGATGATCTTGATCATCACGCCCGCGCTTGACGGGTTGAAGCGCGAATGGCGCGAGGCGGCGGCGGTTTTGGGCGCGACCGGCGCGCAGTATTGGCGGATGGTGGCATTGCCCATTCTGTTTCCGTCGCTTCTGGGGACTTTCGCGCTTTTGTTCGCCAATGCTTTCGGGGCCGTTGCCACGGCCTTTGCGCTGGCCGGGCCGCAGTTGAACATCGTGCCGATCAAGCTGTTCGCGCAGATCAGGGGCGATGTGCTGGGCAATCCGAACCTTGGCTATGCGCTGGCTTTCGGGATGATCGTGATCACGGGGTTGGCCAATGTGACCTATATCGTGCTGCGAACGCGGTCGGAGAGGTGGCTGAAATGAGCCGGATCGCGGCTTGGGCCGCTTTGATTTTCGGGTCGCTGTTCTTTCTGCTGCCCCTTGTCGGGATGACCGAGTTCAGTCTGAAGATGCGGCGCGGGGTTTATTCGTTCGACGCCTATGTGAAGGTGTTCGAAGACCCGACGTTCTGGGCCACCTTCGGCTATTCGCTGGGGCTGGCGGCGGCGACCATCGTGGTGGGCGTGGTGCTGGTGGTGCCGACGGCCTATTGGGTGCGGCTGAAACTGCCGCAGGCGCGGCCTGTGATCGAGTTCATCACGCTTTTGCCGCTGGTCATTCCGGCCATCGTCATCGTGTTCGGTTATATCCGGCTTTACAACACGTCGAGCTGGTTGCCGTTGACGGGGTCTGCGGTGGGGACGGATATCCTGCTGACCATGGGCTATACGACGCTGGCGCTGCCTTACATGTATCGTGCGGTGGATACCGGACTGCGGACCATCGATGTCGCGACCTTGACCGAGGCCGCGCAAAGCCTCGGGGCCGGGTGGTTTACCATCATGGCGCGGATCATCCTGCCCAATGTGCTGGTGGCGGTGCTGTCGGGCGCTTTCCTGACGCTGGCCATCGTGATCGGCGAATTCACCATGGCGGCTTTGCTGAACCGTCCGGCGTTCGGGCCGTTCATGCAACTGCTGGGGGCCAACCGCGCCTATGAGCCGCCTGCGCTGGCGGTGATCGCCTTTGCGATCACATGGGCCTGCATGGGGCTGATCCAGCTTGTCACCCGTTTCTCGAAACACGAAAGGGCGAAAGCCTGATGGCATTCCTTGAGCTTAGCAATCTGGTCAAGACCTTCGGTGCGAACCGTGTGGTCAAGGATTTCGACCTGTCGATCGACAAGGGTGAGTTCGTGTCGCTGCTGGGGCCTTCGGGCTGTGGCAAGACCACGGTGCTGCGGATGGTGGCGGGATTCGAGACGCCGACGGCGGGGACCATCCATATCGACGGGCAGGACGTGACGGGGCAGAAGCCCAATGAACGCGCGATTGGCATGATGTTTCAGGCCTATGCGCTGTTTCCCAACATGACGGTGGCGGACAACGTGGCCTTTGGCCTGAAGGTCAAGGGCGTGGCACGGGGCGAGCGTGACAAGGTGGTGGCCGAGATGCTGCGCTTGATCGGTCTGCCCGATCTGGGCGGGCGCTTCCCGTTCCAGCTTTCGGGCGGGCAGCAACAGCGGGTCGCTTTGGCGCGGGCGCTGGCGGTGCGGCCGCGCGTGCTGCTGCTGGACGAGCCTTTGTCGGCGCTGGATGCGAAGATACGCGTGTCTTTGCGGACCGAGATACGGGAAATCCAGCGCGAGTTGGGGATCACGGCGGTCTTCGTGACGCATGATCAGGAAGAGGCGCTGTCGATGTCGGACCGCGTGGTGGTGATGAACGGCGGGATTGCCGAACAGGTGGGCACGCCGTTCGAAGTGTATAACCGCCCGACGACGCGCTTTGTCGCCACCTTCGTCGGCACGCTGAACCTGTTCGAGGCGGAAGCGGAAGGCGCGGGTGCCTTGCGGATCGGCGGGGTGACGGTGCGGCTGTCCGACGAGATGGAGGCCACGCGGGGCGGGCGGCTGACTGTGGCGCTGCGACCGGAATCGCTGCATTTGGGTGCGGGCGAGGTGACGTTGCCTGCCAAGGTGGAAGCGGTCGAATTCCTCGGGTCGATCCTGCGGATCAAGGCGCGGGTGGCGGGCACGCAGGTGGCTCTGGACACGTTCAACCGTGCTGATGCGCCGCCGCCTGCCGTGGGGGTTGAAACCTCGGTCAGTTTTTCGGCGCGCGATCTGGTGGTGTTGAACGCCTAACGCGGCTTGCCGTTGATCCAGACTGCGCGGATGGCGCGGTCGTCGCCCATCATGATGGTGGGGAAAAGCTGCTGCCAGAGGGTTTCGGCGCGGCGGGTGGCTTGTTCGATTGCGGGGGTCGAGGCGAGGTCGAGGATGGTGAGGTCGGCCTCCATCCCTGCGGCGATGTTGCCGATGCGGGTTTCGGCGTGCAGCGCGCGGGCCGAACCTACGGTGGCAAGCCAGATGAGTTGTGCGGGGTGCAGCGCGTTGCCGCGCAACTGGCCGACCTCGTAGGCGGCGGCCATGGTGCGGAGCATCGAGAAATTGGAGCCGCCGCCGGTATCGGTGGCGAGGCCGACACGGAGCTGCGTGGCGAGCGTCATGTCAAAAAGGCCCGAGCCGATGAAGGTGTTCGATGTCGGGCAATGGACCAGGGATGCGCCTGCCTCGATCAGGCGGGCGCGTTCGCGGTCTGTCAGGTGGATGGCGTGGCCGTAAAGCGCGCCTTGGCGCAGCAGCCCTTGGGCTTCGTAGGTGTCGAGGTAGTCGCGTGATTGGGGGAAGAGGTCGCGCACCCATGCGATTTCGTCGGTCTGTTCCGAAAGGTGGGTTTGCATCAGGCAATCGGGGTATTCGCGCCAGAGTTGGCCGAGGGCCGCGAGTTGTTCGGGCGTGGAGGTGGGCGAGAAGCGGGGGGTGATGACGTAAGACAGGCGGTCTGCGCCGTGCCACTTTTCCAGCAGGCGCTTGGAGTCGTCATAGGCCGATTGCGCGGTGTCGCGCAGCCCTTCGGGGGCGTTGCGGTCCATGCAGGTCTTGCCCGCGTAAAGGCGCATGCTGCGGGACTGGGCGGCGGCGAAGATGGCGTCGACGCTTTCGGGGTGGATGGTGGTGTAGGTGCAGACGGTTGTCGTGCCGTGGGCGGTGACGAGGTTCAGGTAGCGATCGGCGATTTCGGCGGCATAGGCGGGATCTGCAAAGCGCATTTCTTCGGGGAAGGTGTAGCTGTTCAGCCAGTCGATCAGGCGTTTGCCCCATGAGGCGATGATCGCGGTTTGCGGGTAGTGGACATGGGCGTCGATGAAGCCTGCGGTGATGAGGCTGCGTCCGTAGTCATGCAAGGTGGCCTGCGGGTGCTTGCGGCGCAACGTATCTGCGGGGCCTGTGGCAGTGATGCGGCCGTTTTCAACCAAGACCGCGCCGTGGCTTTCATGACGGGCAGCGGCTTCGCCCGCAACGAAGGGGTCGGCGGTGAAGGACAGAACCTGTCCCAGCAGCAGATCGGCCATACGCGTATTCTCCTGTGTCGTCACCGCTTTGTCATGAGCGATTAACGCCCGCTTGCAAAGCTATGCGTAATTGGCGCATGGGTAAATTTCCCCGCGGCCCCTGTTTCGTTGAAACAGCTTTCGCTAGGGTCGGGGTAATCGCAAAACGGGCGGGGGCAGGGCGAATGGCGGAATATGATGCAGCCGTGGAAGAGGTCGAACTGGATGCAGCCCGTGTCGAGGCGATCCGCGATGCCGTTGAGCGTGGCGACAGCGGCGAGGTCAGCCGTCTGCTGGAACCGCTGCACGCGGCCGACATCGCCGACCTTCTGGAACAGATCAGCGGGGCCGAGCGGCGCGATCTTCTGACGCTTTGGTCGGGCGAGATCGACGGCGACGTACTGTCCGAACTGGACGAGACGATCCGCGAAGAGGTGATCGAGAGCCTGCCGCCCGAAGTCGTGGCCGAGGCGGTGCGCGATCTGGACACCGATGACGTGGTCGACATTCTGGAGGATCTGGAGGCGCCCGCGCAGGGCAAGATCCTCGATGCGCTGGAACTGGTCGACCGTGTTGCGGTCGAACAGGCGATGAGCTTTCCCGAAGGGTCGGCGGGCCGCTTGATGCAGCGCGAGGTGGTGGTGGCCCCCGAGCATTGGACGGTGGGCGATGCCATCGACTACCTGCGCAAGGCCAAGTCGCTGCCGGACCAGTTCTACCACGTGATCCTTGTCGATCCGCGGATGAAACCGCTTGGCTATGTGACGTTGGGGCGGATGCTGTCTGCGCGGCGCGACGTGCGGCTGAAGGATATCGAGGAGGACAGCTTCCGCACGGTGAAGGCGACCGAGGAAGAGGAGGAGGTCGCCTATATCTTCAACCAGTATCACCTGATTTCCTGCCCTGTGGTGGACGAGAACGACCGTCTGGTAGGGGTCATCACCATAGACGACGCAATGAACGTGCTGGACGAGGAGCACGAGGAAGACATGCTGCTGCTGGCCGGTGTGGGCGAGGAGGCATCGGTGCTGGACGGACCTATCGCCACGGTGCGCCAACGGTTGCCGTGGCTGGTGGTGAACCTGTTTACGGCGTCGATCTCGGCCTTTGTCATCTCTCGCTTCGAGGCGACGATTGCGGCACTTGTGGCGCTTGCGGCGGTGATGCCGATCGTGGCCTCGACGGGGGGCATCGCGGGCACGCAATCGCTGGCCGTTGCGGTGCGGGCGCTGGCGACGCGCGATCTGACGCGGTCGAACGCGAGGCGGGTGGTCCTGCGCGAGGTGACGGCGGGGGCGATCAACGGGGTGGCGCTGGCGCTGATCCTGGGGCTGGCCGGCACGCTGGTCTTGGGCGACCCGTGGCTTGGGCTGGTGCTGGCGCTGGCGATGATCACCAACCAGGTCGTCGCGGCCTTTGGCGGGGTGATGGTGCCCTTGACGCTGGAACGGATGGGGCTTGATCCGGCTTTGGCTTCGGGGACGTTCGTGACGACCCTGACGGATGTGATGGGCTATCTGGCGTTTCTGGGGCTGGCGACGATGGTGCTGCTATGAATATCGACGACGTGAAGGCAGAGGCGCGCAAAAGCTGCTTTGCGGCGCGGGCCGAGGCGTTCAAGGCCGGGCAGGGGCAGGCGGCCGAGATATTGGCCGATTATCTTGCCGCGCATCGGGGCAAGGCCTTGTCCGGCTATATGGCGATGCGGACGGAAGTGGACCCGATGGCGGCAATGGCGGCGCATCAGGGGCCCGTCGGCGTGCCTGTGATCGTGGCCAAATGCCAGCCCTTGCGCTTTCGCGAATGGTCTGTGGGCTGCGCGCTGGTCGAGGGCGCGTTCAAGGCATTGATCCCGGCCGAGGGCGCGTGGATCGAACCCGAGGTGCTTATTGTGCCGCTGGTCGGGTTCGATGCGCGGGGCTACCGGCTTGGCTATGGCGGGGGGTTTTACGACCGGACCCTGGCGATGCTGCGGGCAAAGCGTCCGACGGTGGCGGTGGGCTTCGCCTTTGCCGCGCAGGAACTGCCGGAAGTGCCGATCGATGCCTATGACCAAAAGCTTGACGCCATCGTGACCGAGCAGGGGCTGCGCCTGTTGTGACACCGCGGCGCTGCGGGGCGCACGATTTTTCTGCGAAAAATCTGGTGCCAAACTGGCTGATGTCGTTTGCACCGAGAGGTCGCAGGGGGCCAGCCCCCATCGGCCCCTGGCCGATTCCCCCGGGATATTTGAGCCAGCGTGAAAGCGTGAAGCCATGCCTGCTTCACCTTTGCACAAATACTCATGGTCGTGCCGCTGCCAAGGGTGCTGGCTGTGGGTGCGGGGCGCGATTTTTCGCAGAAAAATCGGGGTCGGGCTATTTCGCGATCTTCTCGTCGCGAACGAACATGTTTGCCCAGGCGCGGTCGATCAGGGCGGGTGTCATCTGGTACGGGATGTTTTCGAATTCGCAAATCGAGATCATCTGGTCGATGAGGTAGGTGGGTTGGTAATTGGCGTAGGTGTTGCCTATCGTAGGGTACTTCACCTTTAGGAGGTGGACGAGTGCGGTTTCGTCCAGCGGAATCTTCTTCTTGCGCGCGACGAGGGCGAAGATTTTCAGGAAGTTCTCCTGATCGGGGCCATCGATCTTGATCTTGTAGAAGATACGCCGGAGCGCTGCGCCGTCGAAGATTTCGTTGGGGTGGAAGTTGGTGGAAAAGATCACCAGCGTGTCGAAGGGGACGGTGAACTTTTCGCCCGATTGCAGCGAGAGGATGTCGCGGGATTCCTCGAGCGGGACGATCCAGCGGTTGACCAGCTTTTGCGGCGGTTCGGATTGGCGCCCCAAGTCGTCGACGATGAAGATGCCGCCCGTGGCTTTCAGTTGCAGGGGGGCGGTGTAGGTGCGGGCGGTGGGGTTGTATTTCAGGTCGAGCATGTCGAGCGTGAGTTCGCCGCCCGTGATGACGGTGGGGCGGTCGCAGAGCACGTAGCGCGCGTCGAAGCGGTTTGCGGCGCGGCGGAGCGCGGTGGGGTCATCGCTGCTGTCGGATGCTGCGGAATGTACGATGGGGTCGTAGACCGTGATGACCTGACCGGAATATTCGATGGCGCGGGGCACGTGGATGCGGTCGCCAAGCGCGTCGCGGATGCCGTTCGAGATGGAGGATTTGCCGTTGCCGGGGGGCCATACATCAGGATTGAGCGGC
The DNA here is from genome assembly GCF_003060865.1 of Gemmobacter aquarius. Classification (NCBI taxonomy): domain Bacteria; kingdom Pseudomonadati; phylum Pseudomonadota; class Alphaproteobacteria; order Rhodobacterales; family Paracoccaceae; genus Paragemmobacter; species Paragemmobacter aquarius. The sequence goes on along the minus strand of NZ_CP028918.1, from coordinate 2,498,248 downwards.
CCGAGGTGACGGCGGGGCCGAGGTTGTCGATCAGGTCGGGGGGCAGGATCAGGTGGCCCATGCCGCGCATCAGTTCGGCGCGGGTCAGGGTGATGTTGCGGATGGATTGTCGCTTTACCTGTTCTTTATAGGCTTCCAGCGGCACCGGAACCGCGCCGTAATATTCGGATTGTGCAAGGGCGTCGAGCGCGCGGGCCTTGCCTGCCTCGGTCAGCTGGTAGCCCATTTCGTTGGACGAGGTGGCGTGCAGGGTGCCTGTGGCTTCTAGCAGTTTCTGGCCGCGGGCAGCGTCGATGATTTCCTGGATCAGGGTCGGGGGGAGGCAGCACACGCGGGCAAGATCGGAGACATGTTCGAGATTCATGCGGAACATGGTCTTGAGCAGGATATCGCGCAGCATCACGGGTTTGATGCCGGTGTCGGCAAGGGTGCGCGGGACCGGAGGGGCCTCGATCACCGGGGTGGCGGGGGTAAGCGGGGTGGCGGTGGCGTTCATCTTGTCCGTCCGGTTGGGCGATCTTTGGATCAGACCTACAACCGGATCGTGCAAAAATTCAGGCAGAGAAAAGGAGAGCTGCGATAAAGTAGAAGGAAAGCGTGCCGGTCAGTGCAAGGCCCATCGGGAAATCCTTGTGGGTCCAGCTTTCCCATTCGGCGGTGGCACCCCGGAAGGCGGGGATGGCGCGGAACAGGCGGTGGGTGGCGAAGGCGCCGAGCAGGCAACCCGCAAACAGCGCCAAGATCAGGCTGGCATCGCCGCCGATGAAGAAGGGGGCCATGGCGGCGGCGAATTTGCTGTCGCCCGCGCCGACGAGGCCCAGCGAGGTGACGATGAAGCCTGCAACCAGCACGGCGCCGCCGAGCGCCCAGCCCCAGAGATAGAGCGTGAAGGGCAGGGCTATCGGACCAAGCACCAGATAGGCGGCTGCAAGGGTGAGCACGGCCTTGTTGGGGATCTTCATGAATTTAAGGTCGGACCATGCGACCCAGAGCGAGATCGGCAGGATCGGGATCAGGAACCAGAGCGTGGTCCAGAGCGGGGGCAGGCTGTCTGTGGTCATGGTCAACCCTGAAGCGCTTGCAGGCTGCGTTCGGCAGCCTCGAAATACTGGGGATGGGTTTCGATCGCGTCTTGCAGCAATCCCTTGCCCACGGTCACGTCGCCGCGTTTGATCGCGGTGAGGGCAAGGGTGTAGAGCAGTTCGGCGCGTTCGGTCTGGGTCATGGTGATGACCGGCAGATCGTATTTGCGTTGCGCTCCGCGGGCGAGGATCAGGTTGTTCTTGGCGGTGAAAAGTCCGCTGTCGAAGGTGAGGGCTTCGGTGAACAGGCGTTCGGCTCCGGCGTAGTCCTGACGGGTCAGCTTGGAATAGCCCCAGTTGTTGAGCACGCCCGCCGGTTTGGTGGTAAGGCCGGAGGCGATTTCGTAGAAGCTGTCGGCTTTCTTCCAGTCCTTGCGGCTGTCGGCGACCATCGCTTCCAGGCGGTAGCGGTCGTAGGTTTCGTATGTGGGGGGGACGCGGTCGAGTTCGGCTTTCGCTGCGGTCCAGTCGTTGGTGCGGATCAGCGCATCGGCAAGGTCGACACGGTCTTCGGAAGTGGCGTCAGGGGTCGCGGTGATGGTTTGCAGGATGCGGGCGGCTTCGGCCGGTTTGCCGGCGCGGATCAGGGATTTGGCGAGGTTGCGTTTCAGGCCGAGGTCTTCGGGCTTTTCTGCCGAGGCCTTGGAAAAAAAGGCCACCGCTTCGGCGGGGTCGCCCATCGTGAGCATGATGTTGGACAGGTTGGCCTGATCGACCTCGTCTATGCTGGCGAGGGCGCGTTTGGAGGCGGCGTCTGCCGAGGGTTGGCAGGCAGACAGAAACGCGGTGGCTGCAAGGCACAGGGCCGCGAGAACGGCGTGGCGCATCCGGGACTTCCCTTTTCCTGCTCGTATCCCGTTCTGTCCTAGAGTTGCGAGAGCAGGACGTAACTGCCCTGTCCGCGCCGCACGAGGTTGTAGGCGGGCTTTTCGTTGGATGTATCATAAAGTGCCGCTTCGCTTTGCGCGATAGCCAGACGCAAATTTTCGCGGATCGAGTCGGAATCGCCACTGTCGAGCGCATAGGCCTGCTGGAAGATCACCCGCGCTTCGCCGGACTGGCCCTTTTCCATCAACACGACACCGAGGTTGTTGAGCGCGGGCACGAAGGCGGGGTCTTCGGCGGTGGCGCGGCGGAGGAGTTGTTCGGCCTGTCCGAGGCGGCCGAGCTTGAGGTTGGCCGAGCCGAGGGCGGAGAGGATGTCGACGTTCATGCCCTGCTGGGCGGCGGCGCGGTAATAGGCGCGCAGGGCGAGTTCGTATTCGCCCGAGGCCATCAGGCGGTGACCCACGATCAGACCGTCGACGCCCTGGCTGCGACTGTCGATGCCGGGGGCGAAGCCGGGGGTGTTTCGGGCATTGGACAGGCCTGCGCCGCCCGGTGAACAGGCGGCGAGGGCAAGGGTCAGCGCAAGGCTGGCAAGGTTTCGTCGCACGCGGGCGGCACCCTTTTAGAACGAATGGGCGATGCCGTAGAGCGAGGGACCGATCAGGATGACCAGAAGCGGCGGCACCGTGAACATCATTGTGCCGAGGGTAAGTTTGGTCGGCAAGGTGTTTGCCTTTTCTTCGGCCCGCATCACGCGTTTATCCCGCATTTCGGCAGAATAGACGCGCAGCGCATCGGCGATCGAGGTGCCGAAGGTGGCGGATTGTATCATGGTGGTCACGAAGGAGGTGATGTCGGCAAGGCCGACGCGTTCGGACATGTCGCGCAGCACGACCACGCGTTCCTTGCCCGCGCGGGTTTCCTGCGCGACGATGTCGAATTCTTCCGCCAAGGCCGGATAGGCCGAGCCGATTTCCTTGGCCACGCGGCTGATCGACTGGTCGAGCGACTGGCCTGCTTCGACGCAGACAAGCATCATGTCGAGCGCATCCGGGAAGCCTTCGACGATTTCCTGCTGGCGGCTTTGCAGGCGGCGGGCGACCCAATAGGTGGGCAGGTAATAGCCGCCCGCGGCGGGAAGGATGGTGGAAAGCACCATGTCGCGGATGCCGACCGGCTGGATCTGGTTGATTGTGTAGGTGTAGGCGATGCCGATCAGCAGCGCGCCGATCCCCAGTACGAATTGCCAGGCGTGATAGACGCGGACCGAGTTTTTCGAGCGGTAGCCTGCGCGCATCATCTTTTGGCGCGCGGCGGACATTTGCTGCTGGTCTTGCGGTTCGAGGAAATGGGCGAAGCGTTCCAGCTTGTCGGCGTTCAGGTTGCCGCCGCGACGCAGCGCATCGGGCGATTTCGCGACGCGGCGCGGGCCGGCGGGCTTGGTGCTGGCCTTGAGCTTGGTAAAGGGATCCTCGGGCTTTTTCAGCATGTAGGGCAGGGTAAGCAGGATCAGCACAAGGCCGAGACCGCCCACGACCATGAGCGGGCCAAGCGGGCCGAACTGGTCGGTGAGGGTGGCGGAAAGACCGGAAAACAGGGACATGGGCGCGCCTTAGACCTTGATGTTGACCATCATCCTCATGAAGAGGATGTTTATGGTGAGCATGACGCCGACGAACAGGGCCGCGGGCACGAAAGAGTCGGTGTTGATGACGTTGTCGTAGAAATCGGGCTTGAAGATCTGGATGCAGGCCAGCACGCCGAGCGGAAAGCCGGACAGGAACATGCCCGAGAATTTCGCCTCGGCGGTGATGGCCTTGACGCGGCGGAAGAGTTTGAAGCGCGAGCGGATCACCTTGGCCAGACCATCGAGGATCTCGGCAAGGTTGCCGCCCGACTGCTGCTGGATCGATACGGCGACGGCGAGGAAGTGGAGATCCTGGTTGTCCATGCGTTTGGCAAAGGCGCGCAGGCTTTCGGCGACATCGCGGCCATAGGCGGCTTCGTCGGAGATCAGGCCGAATTCGGAGCCGAGGGGGTCGGAGACCTCTTTCGCGACGATGCCGATGGCAGAGGAGAACGGGTGGCCGACGCGGAGCGAGCGGACCATCAGTTCGACGGCGTCGGGCAGTTGTTCTTCGAGAAGGGCCATGCGTTTCTTGGCCTTGCGGTTGACCCAGAAATAGACTCCGCCGATACCGAAGCCTGTCGAGAGCGCCAGACGCACGCCAAGGCTGGCGGTGGTGGCGAAGGTCAGCGCGACAAGCGCCACCACCCCGACAAGGCCCATGATCATGACCAGCTGCTGCGGGGTGAAGGCGATATTGGCCTTTTGGGCCTTGGAGGCGAGAATCTGGTAGAGCGGCAAGCCGCGGGCGTTCATGTGCTGCGTCATCTCCTTGCGGAGTTGTTCGAGCACCTGTTCGCGGTTCTGGTTCTTTTCCAGAAGTGCAAGGCGGCGGCTGACGCGGGAGTTGAGGCTGATCGATTTGCCGAAGACGGTCAGGTAGATGCCTTCGACCAGCACGACGACGGCGACGAAGATCAGGATATAGATGAGGGGGGCTGCACTGATTTGCATGGGTCACTCACACGATGGGATCGTAAATCGACGCTGGCAGGTCATAGCCCCACTGGCGGAAGCGGTCGGAGTAGTGCGACCGCACGCCGGTGGCGTTGAAGCGGCCGATGATCTTGCCGTTTGGCTCGACGCCGAGGCGTTCGAAGCGGAAGATTTCCTGCATCGAGATGACCTCGCCCTCCATGCCGGTGATTTCGGTGATGCTGACCATGCGGCGCGAGCCGTCTTGCAGGCGCGAGGCCTGCACGATCAGGTTGACGGCCGATGCGATCTGGCTGCGAACGGCTTTCAGCGGCATTTCGATACCGGCCATTGCGACCATGTTTTCGAGGCGGGAAATGCCGTCGCGGGCGGAGTTGGCGTGGATCGTGGTCATCGAGCCGTCGTGGCCGGTGTTCATGGCCTGCAGCATGTCGATGACTTCCTCGCCCCGGGTTTCGCCGACGATGATGCGGTCGGGGCGCATCCGCAGCGCGTTCCTGAGGCAGTCACGCTGGGTGACCGCGCCTTTGCCTTCGACGTTGGCGGGGCGGCTTTCCATGCGGCCGACGTGGGTTTGTTGCAGCTGGAGTTCGGCGGTGTCTTCAATGGTCAGCACGCGTTCGGTGTTGTCGATGAAGGACGAAAGCGCGTTGAGCGTGGTGGTTTTGCCCGAACCCGTGCCGCCCGAGACGATGACGTTGAGACGGCAGGAGACGGCCGCTTGCAGATAGGCGGCCATTTCCTCGGTAAAGGCGCCGAAGCGGACGAGATCGGAGATTGCCAGTTTCTCTTTCTTGAATTTCCGGATGGAAACCAGCGAACCGTCGACCGCAACGGGGGGAACCATGCAGTTGAAGCGCGAGCCATCGGCAAGGCGGGCGTCGCAATAGGGGTTGGATTCGTCGACGCGGCGGCCCACGGCGGAGACGATCTTGTCGATGATCCGCAGAAGGTGGCGTTCGTCTTTGAAGGTGATGTCGGTCAGCGTCAGCTTGCCGCCGCGTTCAACGAAGATGCGGTGCGGGCCGTTCACCAGAATGTCGCTGATGCTGTCGTCTTTCAGCAGCGGTTCGAGCGGGCCGAGGCCCATCACCTCGTCGTAGAGTTCCTGGTTGAGGGTGGCGCGGTCTTCCTTGTTCAGCGCGACCGACATTTCGGTCAGTGCTTCCGAGGCGATATCGGCGATTTCCGCCTTTAGGTTTGCTTCGGTCGCGTGTTCGAGCGCGGCGAGGTTCAGGCTTTCGAGCAGTTTCTTGTGCAGCTCGACCTTGAGCTCCATCAGGCGGTCTTTGCGCTTTTTTTCCTTATCCGCAGCGACGGCTTCCGCCGAGGGCGGGGCCGTTACGGGGCGGGGGGCAAGGGACGGTCGCGGTGCGGCATTGGGCGCGGCACCGGATGCGGCCTGCGGCGCGGCAGAGGCAGGGCGCGCCGTGGCAGCCTGCGGTCTGGGATCTGCGCCCTCGGGTTTCTTGAAGCGTGAGAACATG